>NZ_JAVRQA010000190.1:0-47146 GCF_032161845.1 Mycobacterium sp. | reverse complement strand
GGAAACCGGAACTTCTTGGCGTAGGCGCGGTCGAGCAGGCTCTTGACGAAGTTGCGCGAGTACTGGTCGAGAACCTCACGCTCGTAGTAGTTCTCCTTGAGGAGGTAGTCGAGCTTCTCATCGACGTCGTGGAAGAAGACCGTGTTCTGGTTGACGTGCTCGCGGAAGTACTGGTGCGCGGCCTGCACGTCCATCTCGAACTGAATCTTGCCGTCAGCGTCGTACAGATTCAGCATCGCGTTGAGCGCATGGTAATCCGTCTCGCCGGGCAGCGCGCCCGGCGCGGCGGAGATTACAGGCTCTGCAGCTGTGACGGTTGGTGGCACGTCTGGTCCTTCCAGAAGTCAGCAAGGCCCATGCGGACGGCGTCCACGTCGTCCGGTGTGCCCATCAGTTCGAGGCGATAGAGGTACGGAACGCCACACTTACGGGAAACCACATCGCCCGCGTAGGCGAACTCGGCACCGAAGTTGTTGTTGCCCGCGGCGATGACGCCGCGGATCAGCGACCGGTTGTGTTCGTTGTTCAAGAAGGCGATGACCTGCTTGGGCACATAGCCACCGTCGTTGATGTCCGGTGTCGCGCGACCACCGCCGTAGGTTGGCAGTACCAACACGTAAGGCTCGTCGACCTCGATGCGTCCGTGCAGGGGAATCCGAGTGGCGGGCATTCCCAGCTTCTCGACGAAACGGTGGGTGTTTTCCGACACGCTGGAGAAGTACACGAGATTGCTCATCGTCGACTCCTTCCCGCTCTCCGAGGTTCCCTTAATATCTATGCCGTCACTGCGATATCTATGCCGTCACCGCGACCGCGCCGGCCAATGACTTGATCCGATCGGGCCGGAACCCTGACCAGTGATCGTTCCCCGCTACGACGACGGGCGCCTGCAGGTAACCGAGCGCCATGACGTAGTCACGCGCCTCGGTGTCCAGGCTGATGTCGACCTTCTCGCAGGCGATGCCCTGCTTGTCCAGCGCCTTGTAGGTGGCGTTGCACTGCACGCACGCGGGCTTGGTGTAGACGGTGACTGTCATCTTCGGCACGGCTCCTCTACGAAACTGGTCTGACTGGCTACTGCTATCCCCGTGAAGTTCAGCAGCCCGGAGACCCTTGAAATTCCTGCCGCCCGAAGCTGCCCGACTAGCGGCCGGTTGGCCCGACCTACCGTTTTGGAGAGCTCCGGCCGGCCCTTGATTGGTGTGGAACCTGGGGGCCTGTCGGTCTGCAAGACACTACACCTAGTGTCCGACAATCAGAAGAGATACAAGATGTTCTGAACGACATTGATGAAATTCCCTGGTGGTAAGCCTCCGAGCCGGAATCCTTCCGGCGTGTCGCACGTCACATCCGCTCCGTGTCGTGCGGGTGAACATGGTCTACCACCGGCCACCGACACCGCTCTGCGGCAGCTCTCCTACAGCAAAGCCGCCGACGAACCCCCATCGGGGCCGTCGGCGGCTTGGTGCTGCGGTGTCAGCCGATCTCGGCGACCAGCTTTCCCACCACCTCACGGACCTGTTGGACCACGTCGGCGCTCTCCCTCGGGTGCTTGCCGTCGAGCGATTTGAACGGCACCGAGAGCTTGAGATCCTCGACGATCCGCGGGCCTGCGATACCGAACGACTTGCGGGTCTCGTCGTGTGCCCACACGCCGCCGTACTGACCGAATGATCCGCCGATGACGGCCGCGGGCTTGCCCTTGAGGGCACCGTCGCCGAACGGCCGCGACAACCAGTCGATCGCGTTCTTGAGCACCCCGGGGATGCTGCCGTTGTACTCCGGCGTGATGACCAGCGCGGCATCCGCTTCCGCTGCGGCCAGACGCAGCGCCTGGACCGGTTCGGCCACCCCGTCGCCGTCGATGTCTTCGTTGTAGAACGGCAGCTCGCCAAGGCGGTCGAAAAGCTGCAACGACACTCCCGCCGGAGCCGACTCACTCGCCACCTCCGCGAGTTGGCGATTCACCGACGCCGCACGCAGACTGCCAACGAGTACCAATATCTTCACGTCTGCCATGTCCTCAAATCCTTCCGGTCAGTTCGTCCCGATCCTCGCACAACTCAACCGGACCACGGTCCGATTCATTCCGGCTGAGCTAAAGTGCAAGCATGAGTGTCGAGGACGGATTGGTCGGGTTGCCGGTCACCGACACCGCGCCCACCGAACGCGGCGACGCCGCGCGCAACCGCGTCCTGCTGCTGGCAGCCGCCCGCCGGCTGATCGACGAGCGCGGCGCCGACACCATCTCGATGGACGAGGTCGCCGCAGCCGCAGGCGTCGGCAAGGGCACTCTGTTCCGCCGCTTCGGCAGCCGCGCCGGTCTGATGATCGTGTTGCTCGACGAAGACGAGAAGGCCGAGCAACAGGCATTCATGTTCGGTCCTCCTCCGCTGGGACCTGGTGCGCCACCGCTGACCCGGCTACTGGCCTACGGCCGCGAGCGCCTGCGCTTCACGTGGGACCACCGCGTACTGCTCGCCGACGCCAACCGCGATCCGCAGATGCGTTTCAATGCCCCGGCCACCCTGCACCGCACCCACGTCCGGATGCTGCTCGAGGCGGCGGGCACCACCGGTGATCTCGACGCGCAGACCGATGCCCTGACGGCACTGCTCGACGCCGACTACCTCACCCATCAGGTCAACGATCTGGGCCGCAGTATCGAATCGCAGGGCGACGCGTGGGAATCGTTGGCGCGCAAGCTCTGCGGACGATGAGCGCTCGCGCGAAGAGCAGACGGGTCGGCTAGCCGGCATGTGGGTCCTGCACGTCGACCTAGACCAGTTCCTCGCCTCGGTCGAGCTGCGACGGCGCCCCGAGCTCGTCGGCCTGCCGGTCATCGTGGGCGGCAACGGCGACCCCGCCGAGCCGCGCAAGGTGGTGACGTGCGCGTCCTACGAAGCCCGTGAATTCGGCGTGCACGCAGGCAT
This sequence comes from Mycobacterium sp., assembly GCF_032161845.1. GTDB lineage: Bacteria > Actinomycetota > Actinomycetes > Mycobacteriales > Mycobacteriaceae > Mycobacterium. Next base: position 44,213 of record NZ_JAVRQA010000190.1, on the reverse strand, counting down.
GCCGTTGCGCGTCGCCGCCCGAAAGTGCCCGGCGGCGACGTTCCTTCCTTCGGACCCCGCCGCCTACGACGAGGCCTCCGAACAGGTGATGGGCCTGCTTCGGGACCTTGGCCATCCACTCGAGGTGTGGGGTTGGGACGAGGCCTATCTCGGCGCCGACGTCGCGGACCCCTATGCTCTGGCCGAGCGCATCCGCGACGTCGTCGAGGCCGAGACGGGGCTGTCGTGCTCGGTCGGCATCAGCGACAACAAGCAGCGGGCCAAGGTGGCCACCGGATTCGGCAAGCCGGCGGGGATCTACCGACTGACCGACGACAACTGGATGACGGTGATGGGTGACCGCCCCGTCGACGCGCTCTGGGGTGTCGGCCCCAAGACGTCGAAACGACTTGCCGGCCTTGGCATCACCACCGTTGCCGACCTCGCGGTCGCCGACGCCGAACTGCTGGTGTCGACGTTCGGGCCAACGACCGGTCTGTGGATCCTGTTGCTGGCCAAGGGCGGCGGAGACACGACCGTCAGCGCCGAGCCGTGGGTGCCCAGGTCGCGCAGCCACGTGGTCACCTTCCCAGAAGATCTCACCGACCGCGCCGAGATGAACACGGCGGTCATCGGCCTTGCGCGCACGACGCTCGACGAGGTCGTCGCCCAGGGACGCACGGTGACCCGCGTCGCCGTCACCGTCCGCACCAAGACGTTCTACACGAGGACCAAGATTCGCAAGCTCGGCGCCGCGACCACCGACGAGTCGGTCATCGTCGACACCGCGCTGTCGGTGTTCGATCAGTTCGACCTCGATCGGCCGGTGCGATTGCTGGGCGTCCGTCTCGAACTGGCGATGCCGGCGGCTCCGGTGCCGAGTGTCACCGCAGCCACCTAGCCTCGACCCATGTTGCACACCGTCGCCATCCGCGGTTACCGCTCCATGCGCGAGGTCGTCGTTCCGCTGACGGGCCTCACCGTCGTCACCGGCGCCAACGGGACCGGCAAGTCTTCGGTCTACCGGGCGCTGCGCCTTCTCGCCGACTGTGGTCGCGGCGAAGTGATCGGCTCATTGGCGCGCGAAGGCGGCCTGCAGTCGGTGTTGTGGGCGGGGCCCGAACAGCTTGGCGGAGCGCGTCGTACCGGGCAGGCACAGGGCACCGGGCGCACACGACCGGTGTCACTCGAACTCGGTTATTCATCGGATGATTTCGGCTATCTCATCGATCTCGGCCTGCCTCAGGACGCCGGACACCGCTCGTTGTTCGCCCGCGATCCGGAGATCAAGCGGGAGGCGGTGTTCGCGGGCCCGAGGTTGCGACCGAGCTCGACGTTGGTCAGCCGAGTCCGCGACTACGCCGAAGTCGCCACGGAGTCAGGCCGCGGGTTCGACCAGCTGACGAAGGCACTGCCGGCCCACCGCAGCGTCCTCGCCGAGTACGCGCACCCCGGTGCGCTGCCCGAACTCGCCTCCGTTCGGGATCGGCTGCGCGACTGGCGGTTCTACGACGGATTCCGCGTCGACCCCGACGCGCCCGCTCGCCGGCCCCGCGTCGGCACCCGCACGCCAGTGTTGTCCGACGACGGCGGTAACCTGGCCGCCGCCGTCCAGACGATCGTCGAGGCCGGGTTCGACGACCTGCCCCGAGCCGTTGCCGACGCCTTCGACGGAGCCGAGGTGTCGGTGGCGGTGCACGACGGCCTCTTCGAGCTGCAACTGCACCAACGGGGCATGCTGCGTCCGCTGCGTGCCACCGAATTGTCCGACGGCACATTGCGATTCCTGCTCTGGGCGGCCGCCCTGCTCAGCCCGAGGCCACCATCACTGATGGTGCTCAACGAGCCAGAGACCTCGCTGCACCCCGACCTGGTGGCACCCCTGGCCGCGATGATCCGAACGGCCGCAGCGGGCACTCAAGTCGTCGTCGTCACCCACTCCAGGACGATGCGCGAGCAACTCGACACCGAGGACTCCAGCGAGATCGAGCTCCACAAGGAGTGGGGCGAGACCAGGGTCACCGACCAGACGATGCTCACCGCTCCCCCGTGGGAGTGGGGCAAGCGGTGACGCTTCCACTGTTCGCTCTGGAATAAGCCGCCGTTCACCCAGATCCCGTTCAATCTGCCAGGCAGTACACAGCGAATGAGGAGTCGAGGATGTCGAAGAGCTCGTATCTCAAGGTGGCCGTGGTGATCGGCGCGGTCACGGTGCTACCGCTGACGGCGTGCGGCGGCGACACCGAGAAGGCGGGCGGCGTTGACACCGTGACTCGCGCTGCCACCGGAGACTCGTCGGCCAACGGCGGCGCGCGCCGATTCGACGGAGATCAGAGCCAGGCGATTCGGGACGCGGTCAGCGCCTCGGGAGCCAAGAACGTCATCCTGCTGATCGGTGATGGCATGGGCGACTCCGAGATCACCCTCGCCCGCAATTACGACAAGGGCGCGGCGGGCTTCTTCACCGGTCTGGATGCTCTCCCCCTGACCGGGCAGTACACCACCTACGCGCTGCAGAAGAACGGCAAGCCCAATTACGTGACCGACTCCGCGGCCAGCGCGACGGGTTGGTCGACGGGCACCAAGACCTACAACGGCGCCCTCGGCATCGACGTCAAGGACGCCCCGCACGAGACGATCCTGGAACTCGCCATCGCGCAAGGCCGGGCGACCGGTGACATCACCACGTCCGAGATCCAGGACGCCACGCCTGCGGCGCTGTTCTCCCACATCACCGAACGCGACTGCTACGGCCCGAAGGAAACCGCCGAGGATTGCACGAGGGAAGCGTTGGAGAATGGCGGCCCCGGCTCGGTGACAGAACAGCTGCTGGCCGTGCGACCGGACATCACGATGGGTGGCGGCGCCGAGACCTTCGCCCAGACCGCCAACGGGGGCGAGTACCGCGGCAAGACGCTGGAAGTTCAGGCCAAGGAGCGTGGCTTCCAGATCGTCCGGACGGCAAGCGAATTGAACGGAATCGCCAAGGCCGACAAGGACGCGCCGCTACTCGGCCTGTTCGCCGACGGCAACCTGCCCGTCAGCTGGACGGGCCCCGCCGCGGTTCGCCAGGGCTATCTGCAGCCCGCGGCCAAGTGCGCCGACAACCCCGAGCGGGGTACCGAAGTGCCCCAGTTGGCCGCGATGACGAAGAAGTCGATCGAACTGCTCTCCGGCAGCGCCAAGGGCCACGACAAGGGCTTCTTCCTGCAGGTCGAGAGCGCCTCGATCGACAAGCGCGACCATGCCGCCGACCCGTGCGGGCAGATCGGTGAGACCGTCGCCTTCGACGAGGCGGTGCAGCAGGCGCTCGAGTTCGCGAAGAAGGACGGCAACACCCTGGTGATCGCGACGGCGGACCACGCGCACACCAGTCAGATCGTCGAGAACGTCACCGAAGACGACCTGCGTGGCGTTGCCGAAGATGCCAAGCTGCCGATGGAGCGGGTTCGCGACATCGTCTATCCCGGCCTCACCCGCAAACTCACCACCGCCGACGACGCCGAGATGACCGTGAACTACGGCTCGTCGACCGACGTCGCCGTGCAGGACCAGCCGCACACCGGCACCCAGCTGCGCATCGCGGCGTTCGGCCCGCGGGCGGCAAACGTGGTGGCGCTGACCGATCAGACCGATCTGTTCTTCACGATGACCGACGCGCTGGGACTCAACCGGTCTTAGCCGGCCGCAGTGCGCGGGTGAAGATCACGTTCACCCGTCGCATTGCGACGCTGTATGGCCACCAGGCAAAACGCTTGAATGCATACAGTGCCCGGATGTCACCGGAGGTATAGATGAGATACCGGTTGCGGGTCACACCGCGAAGGATCTTGTCGGCCACCAATTCCGGTGAGACGGCGTGCCCACTGAACCGCTCCACCCACTTGCGAACCTGCGGATGCTCACGGTCGACGCCCGCGATGTCGACGCTCTGGACCATCGGCGTCCTCACCGCGCCAGGAACGACGACGGACACCCCGATACCGTGCCTGGCGAGGTCGAACCGCAGCACCTCCGACAACCCGCGCAGGCCGTACTTGCTGGCGCTGTAGGCCGCGTGCCACGGTAACGCCACCAAACCCGCCGCCGAGGACACGTTGACGACGTGCCCGCCATTCCCGGCGAGAACCATTGGCGGAACGAACGTTTCGATGACGTGGATGGGACCCATCAGATTGATGGAGACCATCGACTCCCAATGCTGGTGGGTCAGATGACTGACCGTGCCCCACGCGGACACTCCGGCGATGTTCATCACCACGTCCATACTCGGGTGTGCGCCATGGATGTCAGCGGCGAAGGCGGCCACCTCGTCGTAGTTGGAGACGTCCAGCGCACGATGCGCCGAAACCAGGGCGCCGAGCGCGCGACAGTCCGCGACCGTTTCGGCCAGACCCTCGGCGTTGCGATCGGTGAGGAAGAGTTCGGCACCCTCGGCCGCCAACTTCAGCGCCGTCGATCGTCCGATTCCGCTGGCGGCCCCCGTCAGGAAGCACCGTTTGCCCGCAAATCCCTGTGCCATGACGGTGACCCTACCGACCGGCTCAGGCGCCGGAGACGTTCCCGCCGCCCCACAGCGCGGACATCCACAGCCGCTCGAGCACCTCGACGGCGCGCGCGGAGTCGTCGTTGCGGCCCACGAAAGCGCTGTCGTTGGACAGCGTCAGCGCCGTCGTCGCGGTGAGCGTGCGAACGAGGGCAGTCAGATCGTCGGAGATCGGCCGTGCACCAGCGTCCTGGCCGATCAGCCCGACGATCTTGTCGATCACCGTGTCGGAGAAGTCGTTCATCATGTCCCGAAGCTGCGCGTCGGTGTTCTGCGCCAGCGTGCAGGCCTTCATGATCGGATCGTTGTGCGAGAAGACCGCCGCCGCGCTTCCCACCATGCGCTTGGCGAACTCCGAGGGCGTCTCGCCCGGTTCACGCGGAGCGAAGTCGTGGGTCAGCTTGTCGAGTTCGGCCATCGCGTCGGCGACGACGACGGCCAGTACGGCGTACTTGGAGTCGAAGTAGAAGTAGAACCCCGACCGGGCGACGCCGGCACGCTCGCTGATCATGCTCACGGACAGATCGGAGAAGGCCTTGACCTCCAGTAGGTCGCGCACGGCGGCGACGATCGCGTCACGCTGCCGGTCGCCACGACTGCGGCGGCCCTCGCTGGGTACGGATTCGGCGCTCATCACCGACAACCTTTGCATCGACGCCACGCCAGATCAAAACTTGACATGCGTCAAGTGTGGCCTACAGGATGGGCGTAGCGAGTGATTTCGACCACTTACGTCCCCGGCCCAGGAGCTTCCCAATGGCGACCATCAGCACCCCGGAGTATTTGCTCGACCAGGCGAAGCGGCGATTCACGCCGTCGATCAACAACTTCCCCGGCATGGCGGCAGTCGAGCGCAAGCTGCTGCGCACCGACTTCCCCGAGAAGGTACTGGCCGAGCCTCCGGCAGGCAGCGGCCTCAAACCCGTGATGGGCGATGCCGGTCTACCGATCATCGGCCACATGGTGGAGATGTTCCGTGGCGGCCCCGAATACCTGATGCACCTGTACAAGACGAAGGGGCCCGTCTACTACGCCGATTCGCCGGTGCTGCCCGCTGTGACGGCGCTGGGACCCGATGCGGCTCAGGCGATCTACAGCAACCGCAACAAGGACTTCTCCCAGCAGGGTTGGACCCCGGTCATCGGACCGTTCTTCCACCGCGGCCTCATGCTCCTGGACTTCGACGAGCACATGTTCCACCGGCGAATCATGCAGGAGGCCTTCGTCCGCACCCGGTTGGTCGGTTACACCGAGCAGGTGGACACGGTGGTGTCGAAGGTCATCGCGAATGACTGGGTCGCCAACGATCCCCGGTTCCTGCTGTACCCCGCCATGAAGCAGATGACCCTCGACATCGCCTCGATGGTCTTCATGGGCCACGAGCCGGGCACCGACCCCGAGTTGGTCACCAAGGTCAACAACGCCTTCACCACGACGGTTCGCGCGGGCAACGCGATCATCCGTACCGGCGTCCCGCCGTTCACCTGGTGGCGCGGGCTGCAGGCCCGCAAGCTGCTGGAGAACTACTTCGAGGCGCGGGTGCGCGAACGCCGTGGCGCCGAGGGCAACGACTTGCTCACCGTGTTGTGCCAGACCGAGGACGACGACGGCAACAAGTTCTCCGACGCCGACATCGTCAACCACATGATCTTCCTGATGATGGCCGCGCACGACACCTCGACGTCCACGGCCACCACGATGGCCTACTACCTGGCGGAGAACCCGGAGTGGCAAGACCGCTGCCGCGACGAGTCCGACCGCCTTGGTGACGGCCCGGTGGACATCGAGTCGCTGGAGAAGCTGGAGGCTCTCGACCTCGTCATGAACGAGTCGATCCGGTTGGTCACGCCCGTGCAGTGGGCCATGCGACGAGCGGTCCGCGACACGGACCTGCTCGGCTATCACATCCCCGCGGGCACCAATGTGATCGCCTATCCGGGCCTGAATCACCGGCTCCCGGAGTTCTGGACGGACCCGATGAAGTTCGATCCGGACCGGTTCGCCGAGCCGCGCAGCGAGCACAAGAAGCACCGGTATGCGTTCACGCCCTTCGGCGGCGGTTCGCACAAGTGCATCGGCATGATGTTCGGCCAGCTCGAGGTGAAGGTGATCATGCACCGGCTGCTGCGCAAGTACCGGCTGGAGCTGGCGCATCCCGGTCGCAAGGCGGAGTGGGACTACGGCGGCATGCCGGTGCCGATGGACGGCATGCCGATCACCCTGCGTCCGCTGCGCTGAGGCGGCAGGGCTGCGGCGGCTACGCCGGTCCGCGACGACGACCGGAATAGGCCAGCCACAGCGCCGATACGAGGAAGTAGAAGGCGCCGAAAGCCGCATACGGGGCGACGTCGACGACGCCGGGTTCTACCGACCCACTGGCCTTGACGAGGAACGTAACGCCGACGACGGCGGACTGGGCTCCGCTGAGCACCATCGCCCACTGGGCACCGACACTTCGCCAGCGGCGCAGGCCCGTGGCGAGTTGGAAGAGACCCGAGAGGGTGGCCCAGACTCCGAATACGCCGAGGACGGCGAACATGCTCATTCCGAGCGCCACCACCACCGCCACGGCAGTCAGAATGCTGACGATCGCGTTGAGTGATTGGGTCGGATTGACCCTCAATCCGCCATTGCGTTGCGCGTCAACGACATTGGCGAGAGCGTCCCACGCCGGGTAGACGATCAGCAGTGCGCCAGCCAGGACGGTTGTGTCGGCGGCCAGGGCGAATGCCACGATCACCCAGACGATCGAGAACGCGGCCCGCGCGAAGTAGTAGGTCTTGAGCCAGCTTCTCCCGTCACCAATCGTGCGTTCTTCCAGCAGTCCTTCAGTCATTTCTTGCCTTTCATAGGTTGTCGGAGGTGATGCGGCCAGCTCAGTTGCGGGCCGCCAGGCCTTCGAGCAAGGGCTCGGTGATCAAGCCGAATATCTTCGGGTCGCCGTATGCGCGAGCCGACAGCATGGCGCCGTGGACTGCGGCCATGAACTTGTCCGCTTCCAGTGCCGCCGGGTCGGAAAGGGTGAATCGGCCCTGCTCGCAACCACTCTCGAGGACAGTGGTCAGCCACGTGGACAGCACCTGGAAGTAGGCCTTCACCTCCACTACGACCTCGTCGGGCAGGACGGGGATCTGGGTGGCGAGCAACGCGCACAGGCAGAAGGTGACGGTCCCGTCGTGAATGCAGTCAGCCCAGAACCCGACATAGGCACGGAGCTGGTCCATCGGGTCGGGGTTGCGCCGGGTCAGCTCGGCGAAACCTGCTTCCGCCTCGTCCCGATAACGCGCCACCAGAGTTCGGACCAGCGCGACCTTGGTCGGAAAGTAGTAATGAATGCTCGCCTTGCGGATACCGACGGTTTCGGCGATGTCGGCGTAGCTGAAGCCGTTGTAGCCGCCCTCGATCAGGAGTGTCCTGGCGCACCGAATGATTTCGTCCTCGGTGCTCGCGCCGGTCGTCATGATCATGAACCTACCTTCTAGTAGGTAGATACGTCAACTTTCAGGACGCCCCGTCGACGTGGTGGTCGGCATGGGCGACGAATGTCTACGCGCGCAACCGGTTCGCGCAGGCCACCACCGCGCGCAGCGCCGACTGCGTGGCGTCGTCCGACCAGCCCATCGCCCATTCGTCGCGGACACCGTCGGTACCTCGGATGAACGTCGCCGTGCACCCGTCGGCGCTGCGTTGATGAAACGCCGATATCTCGACGGCGATGCCCCGGTCGTGGAGCATCGCGGTCAGCGCGGCGACGGGACCGCTTGCCGCCGCGGTGGACGTGCCGATGCGGTCACCCACGGCGATCGTGGCCTGGTAATTGCGCGCCTGCGGACCCAGCAGGGTGGCGGGCCGGTAGGCGTCGGTGCACTGCCAATGCCCGAGCCGGAGCGGGCCAGAGGACGGCGAGTACCTGTCGTGGAATGCCTGTTTTGACATCGTGTGGGCCTCCTCGCGCAGCTCCCGAGGTAGCGGTCCGTTGAACTGCAGCGCGAACGAAGGGGCTGCGACAACGGCGGATGGTGTCGAAGAGGTGGAGTACACGTGCCGGTCTTCCCTGGAAGGAGGAATTGACCGACGGTGTAGCAACGACCCACAGCGAGGGGTCGGTCTGGATCAGACCCCGCTGCGGGTTGCTACTACGAGTCGCTTCGGCACGAACGCGATGTTAGACGCCGCGCTGCGGGGGACGCAACCCAATTGAATGTCCGTGGCTCCACTAGGGTTCATCGCCGATGGCGCCCAAGAGTTCGTGGTCAGTGTGAGTTGGTGGCATGCGGCGCTCCTCTTCGCCGCGGGGATCGGCGGCGGACTGTGCGGCAGCATCGCCGGGTTGGCGTCACTCACCACCTACCCCGCACTGCTGCTGATTGGGCTGCCTCCGGTGGCCGCGAACGTCACCAACACCGTCGCCCTGGTGTTCAACGCCGTCGGGTCGGTGTCGGCGTCGCTGCCCGAATTGAGCGGCCAGCGCTCGACGATGAAGAGATTGATTCCAGCGGCGGTGGTCGGCGGCGCGGCGGGCGCTGCACTGTTGTTGGCGATCCCGGCCGAGGGGTTCGAGAACGTCGTGCCGGTCCTCCTCGCGGCGTCGGCGGTGCTGATCGCACTGCCTCAGCGGGATCGCGTCGCGGGCATCCCTCGCAGCACCGCCCTGATCCTGTTGGAAACCCTTGCCATCCTCGCAATCTGTGTGTACGGCGGCTTCTTCGGTGCCGCGGCAGGGGTCCTGATGCTCGCCCTGTTCCTCCGCACCGGCAGCGACTCCCTCGCCCATGCCAACGCCACCAAGAACGTCATACTCGGTGTCGCGAACGGCACCGCGGCGCTCATCTTCATCGTGTTCGCGCCGATCCATTGGCTGGCCGTCGTCCCGCTCGGCGCAGGCTGCCTGCTCGGCTCGCGACTCGGGCCGTCGATAGTCCGGCGTGCGCCTGCCACGCCGCTTCGGCTACTGATCGCCGTCGCAGGCCTTGCCCTTGCCGTGAAACTCGGCGTTGACACCTACCGCTAGACGAACGGGTCCTCGCCCTTGGTCACCCGGGTGCCCAGCTCGATCAGCGACGTCGCCGACGCGTGCAGCCGCTGACCGGCGTCGGCGCTGGCTTGGCCGGCCAGGTGGCGCGACCAGGTGCCTTCGATGACGATGCCGAGTTTGAAGCAGGCCAGTGCCTTGAACCAGTCGAGGCGCGACGTCCGTCGACCGCCGGCTGCGGTGTACGCGTCGAATAGCTCGCCGCGGTTCGCGAGGCTGCCAAGGGCCGCCAACTCCGAGCCTGCATCGATGGTGTTGGGGTCCGACGGCCAGCACACCATCATCCAGCCGAGGTCCAGAAGCGGATCCCCGATCGTGCACATCTCCCAGTCGATGAAGGCCGCTACCTCAGGTCTGTCGCGGCGCAACAGCACGTTGTTGAGGTGGGCGTCACCGTGCATGATGCCGGGCTCGCCGTCCTCGGGCCGGTTGTCCTCGAGCCACGTCGCCAACTGCGCCACTTCTGGCAGTGACCGCGGGTCGTAGGCCTCGTGCCGATAGCTTTCGAGTAGGGCCAGGAACTGCGGAACCTGGCGTGCCAGAAAGGATCCAGGCCGCCGAATCGCCGCAAGCGGGCTCCCTTCCCATTCCACGCTGCCGAGTTGAGCCAGGCTGGCGGCGTAGGCCAATCCGACGTCGTGTCGGATGGCGGAATCGTCGACATAGGCCTGCGCCATCTCGTTGCCCGGGTTGAAGCCGTCGACCTCCTCCATCAGGTAGAACACCACGCCAAGGACGTCGAGATCGGCACAGCCCGCGATGAAACCCGGATGCGGTACCGGGGTGCCCGCCAGAGTCGTCAAGACCGCGATTTCGCGGAGCATCGTCTTGTCGCTGTTCGGCCGCGGGTGCTGCGGTGGGCGACGCAGCACCATCGGCCGACCGTCGATCCGCAGGCGCACCACGATGTTCTGGCTGCCGCCAGTCAGGGCTTCCACATCGGTCACCTGTGACCCGAGTCCCGTTTCGCGGACCCAGATCCCAAGCGCGTCGATGTCGGCGTCGGTCAGGGTCGGGGTCGGGGTCGGGTCATCGGCCATGGCTGACATCGTCGCGCCCCGATCGGCGGGCCGCTGGCGGTTCCACCGAAGTCGTTGCCTCTCAGGTTGTTCCGGGCCCCATCGAAGCGGCACTGGCCGCGATCATCAGCGCAACCGCGTCGTTGCGCGGCAACGAGGTCAGCATCTGCATGCCAGCGCGCATGGTTTCGCCGACCAGGCGGGTCGGTCCATTGCTCAGGTTGTCGAATGCTTCGGCGACCACCTCCTCGACCGTCGCGGAGTCTACCGGTGGCGCGTCTTCCGTCGTCGTCCCAAGCCCCCGCTCGAGACGGCGGAGGGCGGGGGTGTCGGTCTTGCCCAGAATCAGGCCGAGGACGTCGACGCCTTTGTCGTGGAGTTCACTCCAGAGGGCCTCGGCGAACACCATGTCGAACGCCTTCGTGGCGGCATAGGCCACCATGTTCGGCGCGCCGACGAAGCCGGCACCCGACCCGAACACGACGATGCCGCCGCTGCCCCGCTCGACCATCGCGGGCGCGTACTGGTGACACAGTTGGACGAGCGTGGTGCAGTTGCGCTGGATCATCGCCTCGGCCGCGGACACCGGGTTGGCCAGGAACGGTTGAAAGTCGGGGTCGGCGCCCGCGCAATGGACGAAGAAGCCGACGTCGAGGTCCGAGGTAGCGGCAGCGATCGTCGCGGCCGCGTGCTTCTCTGCGAGATCGACTGCCAGCGTTCGGGTCTGGGCACCGGTTCTGAACTCGATGCCAGCGGCGACCTCATCGAGTACCGCTTGGCGACGGGCCAGCAACACGACGTTCACGCCGCGCTCTGCGAGCCCCTCCGCGATTGCCGAGCCAACCCCGTCCGACGCGCCTGCGACGACCGCCCACGGTCCGTACTTCTCGGCGAAGGTCATGACCCGTCCCCCACCGTGGTGACGCGCACCGGAGTGAAACGACGGCGGGCGATCCGCCATCCGATCGCGGTGCGTATCACGTCGTCGTCGTAGAACCCGACGGCGTTGACGCCGGAGTTGCCATCGCCGAACATGATCAGGCCGTCCACGTAGGTGCGCGCCTGCGCTCTGTCGCCGTCGACCGCGATGACCTGGTTCGTCAGCCGGTGCATCGTGTGGCCCGCTGCCGCATGCGAGGTCTCCATGAAGTCGGTGACGGCGTCGATGCCGTGCCACGCGCCGATCTCGCCGTAGTCCAATTCGCAGTCGTCGACGAACGCCGTCCGGAACAACGTCCAGTCACGACGGTCGATGCCGGTGGCATACCGCAGCAGAACATCGGAGATGTCTTGGCGGTCTTCGCGTTCGGTCATCAGAGCGCTCCATTCGGGTGGACGACGATCCGCGGCGGTCCGTCGGATCTGCGGGCTCGATCGAGCGCGTCGGGCACGCCATCGAGGTCGATGATCTGACCGACGCTCGGCAGCGGGTCCAGGCGGCCAACGGCAATGGCGTCGAGCGTGCCGTACCAGTCCTGGGGCATCGGGCCGCCGCCGAACTGGATGGTGACGCCCTGCCGGGTCGCGGTGGTGATGTCCAGGGTGTCGCCGGTGTACCAGCCACCCGCACAGTAGATTCGGGTCCCCATGTCGGCCGACTCGACGATCCGCTGAATCAACCCAGTGGCGCCAACGCATTCGAAGATCACGCACGGCCCCCAGAGGTTGCGTTCGGCGCGGACTTCGCGCCACACGTCGACCGGCGAGCTCTCACCGGAGTCGACCAGGATGTGGGCGCCGAAGTGCCTTGCGAGGTTCCTACGGTCAGCCTTGAAGTCCGACACGATGATTGGCTCGACGCCTCGGCCGGCCAGTGCGGCGACCGCCGAGAGTCCGATCGCCCCGGCCCCGATCACGACCGGGATCTCGCCGGCCGCGAGGTTCGCGGATCGGACGTAGAACTCACCGACGGCGAAGGCATCGACCAGTGCGACGGCATCGCTGGAGACATCGCCCGCGACGGGCTTGGCCAGCGCCTCGGCGACCACTACCAATTCGCCGAAGCTCCCCTGCGCCTCTGGATGCTGGCCGATGATTCGCGAGCCGTTGGCACCCCGGTTGACCAATCGGATCGGGATCGACGTGGCTCGGCTGCCGAGCGGGATCTCCTCGGTGCAGCCGGGCCCGTACCCGATGACTTCGCCGACGAACTCGTGCCCGAGGACGATGTCGCAATCCGGGTCGTACAGGGAACGCCCGGTGGGGTCGTCGATCGCCAATTCGGGATGGTCCATGAAGTGCACGTCCGACGCACAGATGGCGGTACTGAGCGTCTTCAACAGCAACTCGCCGTCGCCGGGCACCGGGTCGGGCGTCTGGCGGACCGCCAGCTCGCCGTTTCGCAGGACGACCGCACGCATTTCAACCCGCCTTCGTTGCATTTCTCGAATATTCGATAAAGACTGTCGAGATATCGATATTGCTGCCAGACGGTAAGCCAGGTGTGGGCGAGGAGTCAAGGATGAGAGGTTCGACGTCGGCCCCGACCGAACGCGTTCTCGACGTCGTGGAGCTGCTCGCCCGTCCCGGTCGAGAGCGTCTCCGGTTTTCGGACGTGGCAAGAGAACTCGATCTGACTCAGGCCACCGTGCACGCCATCCTGAAGACGCTGTGGGATCGCGGCTGGGTCAGCAGGGACCCGCGAGACAAGACCTTCTCGCTCGGGCCCGCGCTGGCGGTGGTCGCGGGCCGCGCAGACCTGACGCGCTCGCTGGCTCACGACGCCAGAGAGGCCGCGATCGAATTGTCGGCCGAGCTCGGTTATCGGGCCTCGGTGCTCGAACGGCACGCCGACTCCCTGATGATCACCGCCTACGAGGGCGGAGATCCGTCCGACGCGGGTGGCTATCCCGGCGAACGCATTCCGTACGCACCGCCATTCGGGGTCGCCTTCGCGGCGTGGGACAGCCCCGACGGTCAGCAGGCCTGGATTCAGCGCACCGCGGCGTCCAATCCCGCGCTCGCCGCAAACCTCGCGGAGTCCCTCACCCGCACCCGCGAGCGTGGCTACGACGTCGACCTGACGACGCCCGCCCTGGCCCAGACCGCCCAGCTGGTCGGCGCTCTGCAGAGCGACGGCATGCCTGCGCACGTCCGCCAGATCATGGATCAGCTTCTGGTCGAGACGATGGTCGGCTTCACCGACGACGAGGCGGCCCTCGGCGCGCGACCGGTGGCGACCGTCGCCGCACCCGTCTTCGACGAGTTCGGCAGCGTCGCACTGATTCTCGCCGTCCACCCACTGGCGCCCCAGACCACGGCCCAGGTCGCGTCCATCGGACGACGACTCACGTTGGCCGCCAAGGCCATCGGAGCCATCGAAGCCTAGGCAGCAGAGGCGATGTCGGCCTTGATCCGGTCAGCGGCGAACGCCGCTGCCTGGCTGACCAGTCCGGCCTCGACGTATTGGCTGTGTGCGGGGCGGTCGTCGCCTGCCGAGCACACGGGGTCGGCGCCGTTGCACAGGTCGATGGTCTTGGCTCCGTACAGCGGGCTCAGCGCGGTCAGCGAACCACCGAAGCGATTCAGCGGATTACCGAGGACGGCAACGGCGGCAACGTGATTCGCCACTTCGGGCGCCATTGGCTGGCCCAAGCCGAACAACGCCGCCGGGTCACCGGTTATCCCGTCGATCACGGCGGCACCCTGCGAGTAGCCGCCGAGGACGATCTTGGTTCCCGGGCAGGCCGCCGCGGTGGCCTGGACGTGGGCACTGGCGTCCTTGGCGCCGGCGGTGGCCTGCATGAAGTCGTAGGACGCGGGGTAGTTCACCGCGTACGTGCTGACGGTCTTGCCCTTGAGATCGCCCTTGAGCGCATCGACGAAGGCCTGTCCCTCGCGGCCAAGTCCAGCCGGCTCTGCGGTGCCACGGGCGAACACCACTTCCACGGCGGAGCAGCCGGAGGCCGCCGATGCGGTAGGGGTACCGAGGCTGATCAAGCCTGCGGCGATCAGCCCGCCGGTGGCCATGCCCGCCAGCAGTGCGTTGGTCTTCAACTGAACGGACATCGGGCCTGCTCCTCGGTCGACTTCTTCGGGTGATGCGATTGATTAGTCGAACTCCGCAATCGCTCACCGAATTCCCATCGAAGAAAGTCGACGCCAAGTGTGAGCCAGAACTCACCGCTTGCTGGCGACCACCAAGAGGTACTCCCACTCCATCGACGACGACTCGCCTAGCGCATCGTCTGCGAGGCCGGCGATGTCGGCGTCCAGTGCCTCCATCCGACCCTTGTCGTCGCCGAGTCCGCTGTACGCCGCGATCGTCGGCCCGTAGTTCGCCTTGAAGTACTCCCGAAACTGCGCACCGTCGGCGAAGAGGTCGACGGGCAGGGCTTCCCTCGCCGACCGGACGTCGGTGACGCGATCACCGAGCAGCGCGAGGACGTGGTCTTCGCTTCCCCACAGCGGCGGTGACGACACACCGGCCTGCGGCGCAGCCACGTACGGCTTCATGGTGGCGAACAGCCTGCCGATGAAACCCGCAGGCGTCCAGCTGAGTAGCCCGATCGTCCCTCCGGGCCGACACACCCTGAGCAATTCGTCCGCGGCCTGTTGGTGGTGGGGCGCAAACATCACGCCGATGCACGACAGCACCGCGTCGAACGAGTCGTCGTCGAACGGCAGCGCCTCGGCGTTCGCCTCTTGCCAGTCGAGTTCGATCCCCCGCTGCGCGGCGATGGCGCGACCCTCTTCGAGAAGCCGTGGGCACAGGTCGCTCGCGATGACCGTCGCCCCCGCCGCTGCGGCGGCGATCGCGGCGTTGCCCGTCCCCGCCGCCACGTCGAGCACACGGTCACCGGAGCCGACGCCGGTCTGCGCCACCAGCGTCGGCCCCAGTGGGGCGACCAGGTGGTCGGCGATCGTCCGATAATCGCCAAACGCCCACAGCGCACGGTGCTTGGCTTCGAGTTCACGGTCTTGCACGACGCCATTCATGACTTTCCTCCATGTCCAGTGCCGTCATCCTCGCGCGGAGGATGTGGGCGATCTAGTTACAGATCTGTACCGCCACTGGTTTCATGGCACTACGGGAGGTGGCGACGTGTCCGGATATGGCCAGTTCTGTCCGATGTCGAAGGCGATGGAGCTTCTCGACGAGCGATGGACACTGCTCGTCGTGCGCGAAATGCTGTTGGGAAGTCGTCATTTCAACGATCTGAGGCGCGGGGTGCCGAAGATGTCGCCCGCGCTGCTGTCGAAGCGATTGAAGTCACTCACCCGCGCTGGGGTGGTGGAACGCACCGAGGTCGACGGACGCACCACCTATGCGCTGACCCAGTGCGGCCAGGAACTCGGCGAGGTCGTCGATGCGCTGGGCCGGTGGGGCGTGCGCTGGGTCGGCGAGTTGGGTGAGGCCGACCTCGACCCGCACCTGCTGATGTGGGACATCCGCCGGACCGTCCCGATCGACCAGTGGCCGCACTCGCGCACCACCATCGCCTTTCAGCTCGGCGGCGTGGCGGTCAAGGCATCCCGGTGGTGGCTGGTCGTGGTCGACGGTCACGCCGATGTCTGCGACTTCGACCCCGGCTACGAGGTCAGCGGCACGGTGCAGACCACCTTGTTGACGCTCACTCGGATCTGGCGCGGTGACGTCGACTGGGCGCACGCACTGCTCGACGGCAGCGCGGCCGTGTCAGGCCCAGCCGACGTCCGCCGCGCCATCCCGGCGTGGATCGGTCAGGGCGCCAAGGCCGCCGTGCCGCGGCCGGCCTGAACTACGTGGTGTACGAGAGACAGGCCTGGGCCCCGTCGATGACGCCCTCGCGGAACGCGCGGGTGCGGTCGAAGCCCGCTCCCTGCCGATCGACGTCGCCGTCGCCGCGGAACAGCAGTAGCGCCTTGATGCCCTCGTCGAGATCGCCTGGCGAGATGTGGAAGCTACTGGTGGCCTTGCGGTTGTAGAGGATGACGCTGGCCGTGTACGCGCCCGCCAGGCAGTCACCGCGCGCGGTGGAGGTCTTCTCGTCGGAGTCGTCGCCAAGCCGGTTGAGCACGGCGAGCCCCCACTGGGTGGCGAGCAGGGTCGCGAAGGCATAGTCCCCACCCTGGGCGTAGATCGCCGGCATCGCGTCCGCATTGTCCCATCCGACGTAATCCTCTGGCACGCAATAGAACAGCGCGTACCCCTTGGCCGACTGGCCACCACATTCCGGCGGGCTCGACGGATCGAACGGCTGCTGCGGCGCCAAGGGCTTCCAAGCCTCGCCTTCGGTCAGTTCGGGGTAGACCTGGCTCCAGTAATCCTCGAGGTCGTACGGAACTCCGTTGGCGATCGAGTCATACGGTGCCTCGCCACCGGTGGCCTCGTCTGCGGCGTCGTTGAAGGGAAGTTCGAGGACGATCGGATCGCCGTCCTTGTACTCCTTGCACTTTTCGACGCCGTTGTCGTAGCCGTCCTGGAAGGCGCTGACGCGGTCGAAGCCGCTGCCATGCGCCGACGGATCCTGGACGTTGGTTCCCGGGCTGTCGCGTAGATCGAGGATGCCTGCGAGGGCCTTGTCGAGGTCGGCGCTGTTGACGTCGAAGACCTTCTCGTCCTGGGCATGCTTCGACCAACCCCCGGCGAAGCAGTCGGCCTGCAGTTCCGAGCTGACGGTCAATTCGTTCTGGTCGAAGAAGCCCGACCGCTGCTGCATGGCGTGTCCCCACTCGTGCGCGAGCACGATCGGAATGACGAAGTCGCCGTACTTCTTTTGAAGTTCGGGCAGCAGACCGGTGGAGTCCCACGCCACGGAGTCATCGAGCTTGCAGTAGAAGGCGTTGCCTGCGACGTCGTCGTAACTCGACGCGCAGGCGGGGCCCGACTCCGAGTCCGGGGTCAGCGCGTACAGCCCACCTTCGACCGGCTTGTAGTCCTCGTTGTAGAGCTTCGGGAACTGGTCCGCCCAGAAGCTTTGCAGATCGGCGATGGCCTCGATGGCGAGCTTGTTCACCGGGGTGGACGGGTCGCCTTCGATCTTGATGTTGCTCGTGTCGGGCTTCTTCGCCGTGGGGCTGGGAATCTCGGGCTTGACCCCGCCGCCGCACCCGGCGACCAGCATGACGGCAGCAAACATCGCCAACGTGATCTTGAACATGGGCAAACCATAGCGGCAGCTGTCAGTTTGCGAAAGTTTTGCTGAGTGTTTAGTCCAAAATCCGTCGCGACACATTGGTGGTGACCAAGTCGAGCAACTCGTCGGCACGCCCGGCCATGATGGTCCGGATCGCGTAGAGCGAGAAGCCCTTCGCTTGTTCGGCGCTGATCGCGGGCGGGATGGATAGCTCTTGACGGGCGGTGACGACGTCCACGATTGCGGGTCCGTCGTGAGCGAACGCGTCGGTGAGCGCCTGCTCCAGCTCGCCGGGATGCTCGACCCGGCGCCCGAAGGCACCCATCGCGCGGCCCACGGCGGCAAAGTCGGGGTTGACGAGTTCCGTGCCGAAGTTGACGATGCCGGCCGCCTTCATCTCGAGCTCGACGAAGTTCAGCGACGAGTTGTTGAAGACGATCACCTTCACCGGCAGCCGGTTCTGCAACAGCGTGATGAGCTCACCGAACAGCATGGTCAGTCCGCCGTCGCCGGCGAACGCGACCACCTGTCTGCCAGGGAATGCCGTCTGCGCGCCGATGGCGTGGGGCAGCGCGCACGCCATGGTGCCGTGGTTGAACGAGCCGACGAGCCTGCGCTTACCGTTCATGCGGAGGTATCTGGCCGCCCACACCACCGGAGAGCCGACGTCCACGGTGAACAAGGCATCGTCCGATGCCAACTGATCAGCCAGTGCCGCAACGTATTCCGGTCGAATCGGGGTGCGGTTTCGGTCGTTGACCGCCAACTTGTCCATCGACTTGCGCGTCTTCGCGTAGTGCCGCAACGACCGGTCGAGGTGCTCGCGTGACGGCTTCTGCATCAGCAGTGGTTGCAGCGCCGCCACCGTGTCTGCGACTGTCCCGACCAGCCCGAGGTCGATTGGCGTGCGGCGGCCCAGGTTTCGGCCGCGGACGTCGACCTGCACGATGCGGGCCTTGTCCGGATAGAACTGCTGATACGGAAAGTCGGTGCCCAGCATCAGCAGGGTGTCGGCCTCCTTGATGGCCTTGTAACCCGAGGCGAACCCGAGCAGGCCGGTCATGCCGACGTCGTATGGGTTGTCGTACTCGATGAACTCCTTGCCCCGCAGGGCGTGGACGACGGGAGCGTTGAGCGTGCTCGCCAGGCGGACGAGTTCGTCGTGGGCGCCCTGCACACCCGCACCGCCGAGGATGGTGACTCGCTCGCCGGCATTGAGGATCTCGGCCGCGCGGCGCAGGCTCTCGTCGTCCGGTCGCACCACGGAGCGGGTCGGCAGAATCGGCTTGGCAAGCCAGCCGGATTCTTCCGCGGGCGATAGGAAGATCTCGCCGGGGACGACGACCACGGCGACGCCGTTCTCCTCGATCGCAGCGCGCATGGCCATCTCGATGATGCGTGGCGCCATCTGCGGTGTGCTGACGAGCTCGCAGTAGACGCTGCATTCGCTGAAGAGGTCCTGCGGGTGGGTCTCCTGGAAGTACTCCGAGCCGATCTCGCTGCGCGGGATGTGTGCGGCGATGGCCAGCACCGGCACGCGAGAGCGCTGCGCGTCGAAGAGCCCGTTGATGAGGTGCAGGTTGCCCGGTCCACAGCTGCCTGCGCAGACCGCCAACTGGCCCGTCAGCGCGGCATCGGCAGCCGCGGCGAACGCTGCCGTCTCCTCGTGGCGGACGTGTTGCCACGTGACGTCGGCAGAGCGGCGGATGGCGTCGGTGAATCCGTTGAGGCTGTCGCCGGGCAGCCCGTACACCCGTCGCACGCCGCTTCGCGCCAGCGCGGCGATGATCTGAGTTGCGACGGTAGCCATTTCGACCTCCCCGCTGCGATTTCGGCGCGGAAATCCGCGTCCAGCGCGGATTTGCGCGCCGAAATCACCTTACGTGGGGAGCTCTACTTGGGGGCGAAGCGCTGGCCGGCGTCCAAGCGAAGGCACTGACCGTTGAGCATGGGGTTGTCCACGATCGCCGTCACCAGCTTGGCGTACTCCTCGGGCTTGCCGAGCCGCTTCGGGAACGCCGCATCCTTGGTGAGCGCGCTGGCGAACTCGTCGGGAATGCCCTTCGTGAGGCCGGTGGCGAACAGGCTCGGCGCAATGGCCAGCACGCGGATGCCCAGACTGCCGAGATCGCGCGCCATCGTCAGGCACATGCCCGCGATCCCTGCCTTGGACGCCGTGTAGGCGACCTGTCCGATCTGGCCCTCGAACGCGGCGATCGACGCGGTGTTGATGATGACCCCGCGCTCCTCGGCGTCGTCGTCAACGGGCTCCTGCTTGCTCATTTGGAACGCCGCGAGGCGGCTGATGTTGAAGCTGCCCACCAGGTTGAGATCGATGGTCTTCCGGAAGGAGTCCAGATCGTGCGGGCCGTCCTTCTTGATGGTGCGCTCGCCGATCCCGCCGCCCGCGGTGGTCACGATGATGTGCAGCCCACCGAGTTCATCGATGGCCTTCTGCAACACCTCTTCGGTCCCGCTGAAGTCGGTGACGTCCACCCCGTGGAAGCCCGCGCCGAGCTCGGCAGCGACCGCCTTACCGTCGGACTGGGGCCGGTCGAGGATCGCCACGCTCGCGCCCTTGGCGATCAGCGACTCGACCGTTGCCCGCCCGAACCCGGACGCACCGCCCACCACGATCGCCTTCTTGCCCGAGATCTCCATGTAACTCCCTTTCGCTGGGGTACTTTCCAAATTGAGCCCAAACTGTAAAGCAACCTATCCGACGTCACTTTCCGGTAATACCCGTGGGTGACGTAGTCGGTAGCTTGGCGGCATGGCCCAAACGGCAACACGTCCGAGTGGACTGACGGGCCTTGCCGCCGCGGCGGTAGCGCTGGGCGTCGCTCAGCTGAGCGCGGTGCCCTTCGGCCCACACGCCGACTCCAGAACCGCCATCGGCTCGACCGTCATCGACCTCACGCCGGGGCCGGTCAAGGAATGGGCGATCCAACTGTTCGGCACGTCCGACAAGTTGTTCCTGACGGTCGTCGTACTGGTCGGCATCGGCGTGATCGCCGCGCTGACGTCGCAGTACGAGACACGTCACCGACCCGTCGGCAGCATCGCGATCGTGGTGGCCGGAGCGCTCGGATGCGCTGCCGTGCTCAGCCGGGCCGGCGCGACGCCGATCGACGTCCTCCCAACGCTGATCGGCACCGTGTGCGGCGTGTTGGTCCTGCGACTGCTCGTCTCCGGCCGCATCGTCAACGCCGCGCCGGCAGCGGACCCGTCGTCGACCGACTCGCCCGACCGGGGCCGACGACTGTCCTTGGTGACGCTCGGTTTCATCGGCGCGGGAGCCATCGCCGGCGTCGCGGGCGCGGTGCTGAACCGGCTGAACTCGTCGGTGGCCGGCGACCGTACCGCCTTCACCCTGCCTACCGCGCGCACCTCTGCGCCGCCGCTACCGCCACCGTCGGTCCAGCCCCCCGGGGTGGCCCTTCCGCCGTTCATCACGCCCAACGCCGACTTCTACCGGATCGACACCGCGTTGAGCGTGCCGCAGCTCAGCAGGGCGGACTGGCGTCTCAAGATTCACGGCATGGTCGACCGCGAGGTCACGCTCACGTTCGACGACCTGCAGCAGTTCGAGGTCGTCGAGCAGATCGTGACGCTGACGTGCGTCTCCAATCCGGTCGGCGGCGACCTCGTCTCGAACGCCAAGTGGACGGGCTACCGGGTCCGAGACCTGTTGGCCGGGGCGGGTATTCACCCCGACGCGGACATGGCGATGTCGACGTCGATCGACGGATTCACCGCGGGCACGCCGGTCGAGGCACTCACCGACCAGCGCAACTCGCTCTTGGCCATCGGGATGAACGACGCACCGCTGCCCACCGAACACGGGTATCCCGCCCGCCTGGTCGTGCCCGGGTTGTACGGCTACGTCTCGGCGACCAAGTGGGTCGTCGATGTCGAGCTCACCCGTTTCGACCGCGCGCAGGCCTACTGGACCCGCCTCGGGTGGTCGCCGCGCGGACCCATCAAGACCGAGTCGAAGATCGAGGTCCCCCGCAACGGTCAGGTCATCCCCCGCGGGCCGGTGACCTTCGGCGGGGTGGCGTGGGCCCAGCAGCGTGGCGTCCAGGCGGTCGAGGTGAAGATCGACGACGGGCCGTGGCAACAGGCGCAACTCGGCACCAGCTTCTCCAAGGACACCTGGCGGCTGTGGAGTTTCGGGTGGCGGGCCGACCAGCCAGGCCCGCACGAGATCGCGGTACGTGCGACCGACGGCACCGGCGCCGTGCAGACCTCCGAGCAGGCCGACGTCATACCCGACGGAGCGACCGGCTGGCACACGGTGTCGTTCGACGTGAAGTAGTCCTTCTCAGACCGGAACGCGTCGGTTGGTGAGGACCGAGACCAGTACGGCCGCAGCCATCAGCACCGCGCCAAGGCGGATCCATGCCTCGCTGGCGTCGCCGCGAATGGTCTCGAAGCCGATCTGCTGCTGCAGGGCCGAGTACGCCCGCTTCAACTCGGCCAGATTGCCGGCGTGGAACGTCTGACCACCGGAGATGTCGGTGATCTGGTGCAGCGTCGCATCGTCGACGGGCACCGCAACCTGTTGCCCGCCGATGTCGACGACGCCGCCAGGCGTCCCAAACGAGATCGTCGAAATCGCAACCCCTTGGTCCTTGGCGGCGCGGGCCGCGGTGTAGGCCCCTCGGGGATCGTCGGGATTTCGCGGGACCGTCTCTGCGCCATCGGATTCCAGCACGATGTGTTCGGGGGCCGGGGTGTCGCCACCGCCCATCACCGCGCCAACGCTGGCGATGGCCTGCAGCGCGGTGAAGATGCCCTCTCCGGTGGCAGTGCGCTCTTCTGGCTGCAGACCGTCGATGGCTGCCGTCATGGCCGCGCGGTTGGTCGTCGGCGACACCAGCAGCGTCGCGCTTCCACCGAATGCGACCAGTCCCAGGTTGATTCCCGGCGTCAGCTCGTCCGCGAACTGCTTTCCCGCTTCCTTCGCGGCTGCCAACCGGGTGGGCGGGACGTCGGTCGAGACCATCGACTCGGACACGTCGATCACCAACATCACCACCGCCCGGTTCCGTGGGACGCGGACGTCGTGGGTCGGCGCCGCCAGCGCGATCGCGAGCATCGCCAGTGCGAGCACGAGTAGAACCGCCGGGACGTGTCGCCACCGGCGATCGCCCGACGGCGGCGCGATTCGTTGCAGCAGGTCCATGTTGGCGAACGGAAGCACGCGACGGTGCCTGCTGAATTGGACGACGACGTATGCCAGGACCAGCACCAGGATGATCAGCAGGTACAGGAAGTACCAGGCGTGGGCGAAGCCCGAGAGTGCCATGGGGCCAAGGAACGGCAGGCTCATGTCGGGAGCCGCCGGTTGATCGCCAGGGCGAGGGCGGCGCCGATGGTCGCGACGAACACCGCCATCCGCAGCCAGCCCTCGCTGGCCGGCCCAGGCAGCACCTGGAAGCCGATCTGCTTCTGCACCGATTCGTAGCTCTGGTTCAGCTGTTCGACGGTGGCGGCGGTGTAGGTCTGGCCGCCAGAAAGCTGGGCGATCTGGGCCATCGTGTCTCCACCGACGGGTACCGGCAGCCGTTGGTCGTTCAAGTCGACGAATCCGCCAGGGGTGCCGAACGAGATCGTCGAGACCGGCACCCCCTGGTCCCTGGCGAACCGGGCCGCGGTGTAGGCGCCTCGCGGGTTGCCGGGGTCGCCGGGCACGTTCTCGTCGCCGTCGGACAGCAGCACGATGCGCGCGGGCGGGGGTGACGTGTCGCCGTCGCTGCTGAGTACAGCCCCGACGGTCGCGATGGACTGCAGGGCGGTGAAGATGGCCTCGCCCGTCGCCGTCTTGTCGGCGGTCTGAAGTTTGTCGAGGGCGGTGATCGTGGCCTGGTGGTCGGGACTTGGCGCCACCAGCAGGTCGGCGTTGCCTGCGAATGCGACGAGGCCGAGATTGATCCCTGGCGTCAGGTGGCCGGCGAACTGCTTGGCGGCCTGCTGCGCGGCGGCGAGTCGGCTGGGCTGCACATCGGTGGCGCGCATCGACTGGGACACGTCGACGACGAGCATGATGACGGCACGGTTGCGAGGTATCCGGACGTCGCGCGTCGGTCCGGCCAGCGCGACCGTCAGCAGCATCAGCCCGACGAGCGTCAGGCCGATGGGGACGTGTCGCCAGCGCAGTGGCGCGGAGAGCGCCGACGGTTGGGCACCGACGAACCGCTCGACCCGCCGTCGCCTACGGATCTGCGCGGCAACGTAGAGCACCAGAAGGCACAGCGGTACCAGCGCGAACAGAAATAGCCAGCGATGCTCGAAACCCGTCCACGTGATCGTGCCAATCACCGGCAAGGTCAGCACGGTCGCCCTTCTGGTCCGGGAGGTGAACGATCTAGCAGCGAGTGTGGCTGCGGTTCCTGACCGTCGACTGCGATGTTGCTTGGATGACGTTGTTTGGATGACGTTGTTTGGATGACGTTGCAAGGATGTCCGACCTCCGTGCCAGGCTGACCACGTGCTGCTCGTCGACGTCGCCATCGCGTCCGCCGAGGTTGGCGCCGTCTCGGCGCGCTCGGGCAAGATCGGTCGCATCGCCGATCTGCTGACCGTTGCCGCCACGGAAGCCGATCCCGAACTCATTGCCGTCATGGTCGCCTGGCTTTCCGGTGAGTTGCCGCAACGGCAGATCGGCGTCGGCTGGGCAGCTCTGCGGTCACTGCCGCCATCCGCCGCGGAGCCGTCGCTGACGGTGGCGGGGGTGCACGCCACGTTCACCGAGATCGGGCTCGTGTCGGGCAAGGGTTCGCAGCTCCGACGGTCGGAGTTGCTGACCGCGCTGTTCGCCGCATCCACCGAGCCCGAGCAGACGTTCCTGCGACGCCTGCTCGGTGGCGAGCTGCGCCAGGGCGCCCTCGCCGGCGTGATGGCCGACGCGGTCGCCAAGTCGGCCGACGTTCCCGCGGCGCAGGTGCGTCGGGCCGCGATGCTGGGCGGCGACTTGCCTGCCGTCGCGGCAGCTGCCCTCACCGAAGGCAGGGCCGCGCTCTCACAGTTCACGCTCCAGGTCGGCCGCCCGGTGGGTCCGATGCTCGCCCAAACGGCGACCGGGGTGGAGGACGCCCTCGAAAAGCTCGGCGGCACAGCCATCTTCGAAGCCAAACTCGATGGTGCCCGGGTTCAGATCCATCGCCGCGGCGACGAGGTCGCGATCTACACCCGCAGCCTCGACGACGTCACGGCGCGGCTGCCCGAAGTGGTGGAAGCCGTACTTTCCCTTCCGGTCACCACGCTCATCGCCGATGCCGAAGCCATCGCGCTGCGTCCCGACGCGCGGCCACACCGGTTCCAGGTGACGGCGTCGCGGTTCGGCCGCAAGGCCGACATCTCGGCCGCGCGGGCCGCACAGCCGTTGTCCGTGTTCTACTTCGACGTTCTCCACCTCGATGGTGTCGACCTCCTGGATGCACCGGCGACCGAACGGGCCGAAGCGTTGCAGTCGATCGTCGGACCGCAGTATCGCGTCGATAGCCTCACGACCTCGGAATCTGCAGCGGCGCAACAGTTCCTGGCCGCCACCCTTGCCGCCGGGCATGAAGGCGTGATGGCAAAGTCGCTCACTTCGCCGTATGAGGCAGGCAAGCGGGGGTCGGGTTGGCTGAAGGTCAAACCGGTCCACACGCTCGATCTGGTGGTCCTCGCGATCGAGTGGGGCTCGGGGCGACGCACCGGCAAGCTCTCCAATATCCACCTCGGCGCCCTCGATCCGGCTACCGGTGGATTCGTGATGCTCGGCAAGACGTTCAAGGGCATGACCGACGCCATGCTCGACTGGCAGACCGACCGCTTCACCGAACTGGCGGTCGATGGCACCGCCGGCTACGTGGTGCGAGTCCGGCCCGAGCAGGTCGTCGAGATCGCCTTCGACGGGGTGCAGGGCTCGACCCGCTACCCGGCCGGCATGGCGCTGCGATTCGCCAGGGTGCTGCGATACCGGGACGACAAGAGCCCCGCCGAAGCGGACACGATCGACACCGTGCGGGCCTTCTACGAGGACCACTAACCACGGCGTGTGGAGACGGCGACGCTGAATGGCGGCGTTTCTGCCAACCGGCCGTGTCCGCGATGGAAGGATCGGGCCATGGCCTCACCCCCGATCCCCGCCGGCGCGGCTCGTCTGGAAGAAACCGACGGCGACCTCACCTACATCCGCAACGAAGCCGATCTACCGCCGGTGGCGATCATCGACAGGTCACCGATCACCGCGAAGCACAAGATCGTCTTCGCGATCATCGCGCTGCTGGGGGCCACCGCCTGGGCCGTGATCGCCTTCTTCCGCGGAGAGACGATCAGTGCGGTGTGGTTCGTGATCGCTGCGGTGTGCACGTACGTCATCGGCTACCGGTTCTACGCCCGCCTGATCGAGATGAAGATCGTCACCCCCCGCGACGACAACGCCACCCCGGCAGAGGTGTTCGAGAACGCCACCGACTACATGCCCACCGACCGGCGGGTGCTGTTCGGCCACCACTTCGCGGCGATCGCTGGCGCGGGCCCCCTCGTCGGTCCGGTGCTCGCCATGCAAATGGGCTATCTGCCGGGCACCATCTGGATCATCATCGGCGCGGTCTTCGCCGGCTGCGTGCAGGACTACCTGGTGCTGTCGATCTCGGTCCGCCGACGTGGCCGCTCGCTCGGCCAGATGGCCCGCGACGAACTGGGCACCGTCGGTGGCGTCGCCGCGATCGTCGGCGTGCTGGTGATCATGGTGATCCTGCTGGCGGTACTGGCCCTCGTCGTCGTCAACGCACTCGCCGAGAGCCCGTGGGGCGTCTTCTCCATCTCCATGACCATCCCGATCGCCCTCTTCATGGGCCTCTATCTGAGATTCCTGCGACCGGGCCGGGTCTCGGAGGTCTCGCTGATCGGCGTGGCGCTCTTACTACTGGCCGTGGTGGCCGGCGGCTGGGTGGCCGAAACCGCCTGGGGCACGGACTGGTTCACCCTCTCGAAAGTGACCCTGTCGTGGTGCATCATCGCCTACGGCCTCGCCGCCTCGGTGCTGCCGGTCTGGCTGCTGCTCGC
Organism: Mycobacterium sp.; assembly: GCF_032161845.1. Lineage (GTDB taxonomy): Bacteria > Actinomycetota > Actinomycetes > Mycobacteriales > Mycobacteriaceae > Mycobacterium. The sequence goes on along the minus strand of NZ_JAVRQA010000190.1, from coordinate 17,516 downwards.
CCCGCGCGACTATCTGTCGACGTTCATGAAGGTCGGCACCATCGTCCTGCTGGCCATCGGCATCCTGATCGCGCGCCCCGTCATGGAGGCACCGGCGATCTCGACGTTCGCGGCCAGCGGCACCGGTCCCGTCTTCGCGGGCTCACTCTTCCCGTTCCTGTTCATCACCATCGCCTGCGGCGCCCTATCGGGCTTTCACGCCCTGATCTCCTCGGGTACCACTCCGAAGCTGTTGGAGAAGGAAAGCCAGATGCGGCTGATCGGCTACGGCGGCATGCTGACGGAGTCCTTCGTCGCGATCATGGCGCTCATCACCGCGGCGATCATCAATCAGCACCTCTACTTCACGATGAACGCGCCCACCGCCTCGACCGGCACCACCGCGCAGACCGCGGCCGACTACGTCAACGGCCTCGGCCTGTCCGGGTCCCCGATCACCGGTGCGGAGATCACCGCGGCGGCGGAGGGCGTTGGCGAGGAGTCGATCGTGTCTCGCACCGGCGGCGCCCCGACGTTGGCGTTCGGCATGTCCGAGGTGCTGCACCAGGTCTTCGGCGGCACCGGACTCAAGGCGTTCTGGTACCACTTCGCGATCATGTTCGAGGCCCTGTTCATCCTCACCACGGTCGACGCAGGTACTCGCGTCGCGCGATTCATGTTGTCCGACGGCCTAGCGAATCTCGGTGGGCCACTAAAGAAGTTGCGCAACCCGAGCTATCGCGTGGGTGCGTGGGCGTGCAGCATCATCGTGGTGGCCGCGTGGGGCAGCATCCTGCTGATGGGTGTCACCGACCCACTCGGCGGGATCAACACGCTGTTCCCGTTGTTCGGCATCGCCAACCAGCTACTGGCTGCCATCGCGTTGACGGTGGTCACCGTCGTCGTCATCAAGCGTGGTTTGCTGAAATGGGCCTGGATTCCCGCGCTTCCACTCACCTGGGATCTGATCGTCACGATGACCGCATCGTGGCAGAAGATCTTCTCCGGCGACCCGAAGGTGGGCTACTGGACCCAGCACTTCCAGTACAGCAATGCCAAGGAGGCCGGCAAGACCGCATTCGGGGCGGCGAAGAACGCGGGCCAACTCGACGCCGTCATTCGCAACACGTTCATCCAGGGCACCCTGTCGATCGTGTTCGCCGTGCTGGTGGTCATCGTGGTCGCCGCCGGAGTCATCGTGGCGCTCAAGGCCATTCGTGGCAGCGGTCGCCCACTCAGCGCGGATGAACCGGTACCGTCCCGGATCTTCGCACCGTCGGGCATGATCCCGACCGCAGCCGAGAAGGAGGTGCAAAAGCAATGGGACGCCTTGCCACACTCGGCCGGCAGATCGGTTGGTACTGCAGCTCACTGATGGGCGACAACCACTATCAGCGCTACGTCGTCCATCGGGAACGCACCCATCCGGACGAACCCGTGATGTCCGAGCGGGACTACTGGCGCATGCGCCACGACGCGACCGAGCGAAATCCCCAGTCCCGCTGCTGCTGACTAAGCGCCCAGTTCCCTAACGCAGCTCGTACCGGATCGGAAGATGCTTGAGGCCGCCGACGAAGATCGTGGCCGTGTGCGCGGGTTCGCCAGCCAACTCGATCGACTTGAGCCGCGGTACCAGCGCCGAGAAGAAACTGTTCACCTCCATGCGCGCCAACGCCGCCCCCAGACAGAAGTGCACGCCGTAACCGAACGCCACGTGCTTGTTGGGGGCGCGCCCGATGTCGAAGCGGAACGGGTCGGTGAAGACGTCCTCGTCCCGATTGCCCGACGGGTAGGACAACAGCGCCGACTCCCCCGCCGCAATCGGAACGCCGCGAATCATGGTGTCCTCCTGCGCAGTTCGCATGAACTCCTTGACCGGAGTGACCCACCGGATCATCTCCTCGGTCGCCAGCCCCATCAGGTCGGGATCGTCGCGAAGGCGCTGCAGTTGGTCGGGGTTTTCGATGAGCGCCAGCAGTCCGCCGGAGATGGTCGCGCTGGTGGTGTCGTGGCCCGCGGTCGCGACGATCACGTAGTACGACACCGTGTCGACATCGGACAGCGGCTCGCCGTCGACGAGGGCGTTCGCGATCGCCGAGGCCAGATCCTCCGTCGGCTGCTCGCGCCGCGCTGCGGTCACCGCGTTGAAGTACCCGAACATGTCGAGCAGAACGGCGAGTTGGTCCTCCTTCGAGGCCCCCGCATTGAACTCCGCGTCGTCATTGCCGAACAGTTCCTGGGTGTACTGCAGCATCCGCGGGAAGTCGGACTCGGGTACCCCCAGTAGCGACATCATCACGAACAGCGGAAAGTTCACCGCCACTTCTTGGACGAAGTCGCATTCCGGGCCCACTGCGGCCATGTGGTCGACGTAGCGCGTCGCGAGCTCGTCCACGCGAAGTTTCATGGCGCGCATTGCTTTCGGGCGGAACCAGTCGCCGCCGATCGCCCGCACTACGCGGTGCTGCGGATCGTCCATGTGAATCAGAGTGCTGATGCCGACGCCGGCTTGGAGCTCGTCGGACTCGGCGGTCATCAGCACGGGCCGTGGCGAATTGGTGAAGACGTCGTTGGCGCGTTCGATTGCCATGATGTCGGCATGCTTGGTGACGGCCCAGAACGGCCGATAGTTCGGCACGTCGACCCACGACACCGGTGCCGTGGCGCGTAGATGGGTGAGTGCCCGATGCAAGGCCGCCTCATCGGTGTAGGCGAGCGGGTCCGCCAGTACCCTCGCGGCCTCGTCCATGATCGGCGTGCTCATCGTGTGCTCCAATCATCGTCGTTTCCAACCACTCCCGTAGCCGCCTGAGCGCGCTCCTCGTAGGACCGCCGCGCGTCGGCATCGAAATCGAGGAACACCCGGTCCGTTCCGGTGCGCCGGTTCAGCCATCGCCTGCCGCGTGGGCCGAGCATGTTCGTGACGGCGAGGATGAAACGCAGCCCGCCGGGCACCGAGACGTGTGTCTTGGGCTTGTCGAGCACCTTCACGATGGCGGCCGCGATGTCTTCCGGCTCTGCCGGCCTGTTGGCGGCGACTCCGCCGGTGCCGCTGATCAACTCGGTGTTGGTGAACGGCGGCATCACGACGCTCACCTCGACACGGTGCGGGGCGAACTCGTCGGCCAACGCGGTGGACAATCCCACGACGGCGAATTTCGTTCCGGCGTAGACCACCTGGCCAGGAACGGCCACCATCCCGGCCAGGGATGCGACGTTGACGATGTGCCCGCTGCGCCGCGCGACCATCTCTGGCAGCACCAACCGACAACCGGTGAGCACGCCGTAGAAGTTGACCTCGATCGAGGAGCGGATGGCCTGCTCCGACTGGTCGAGGAACGGACCGATCGGCATCACGCCCGCGTTGTTGATCAGCACGTCGAGGTGCCCTGCCCCGTCGGCGCGGGCCTCGTCCAGGAACATCGCAAAGGAGGCCGCATCGGTCACGTCCAGCGGGTGCCCGGAGACCGCGCCTGCGTCGGAAAGACTCGTCACCGCTGCCTCGAGCCGAGCAACGTCGCGATCGCCGATGACCACCCTGGCCCCGCGGGCGAGCAGCGCCCGCGCCGTCGCGTAACCGATGCCACGCGCGCCGCCGGTGACGGCGACGGTCCTACCCCTGATGTTGTCCATCGCCACTTTCCTTGCGCACCTCGTCGAGGACCGCGTCGATCGCCGCCTCCGACAACCCGGCCGGGAACGCGGGCAGCACGCGGTCGATGACGCCGTCGCACCGCGCTTTCAGTGCCTCCGCCACCTCGGCCAGTGGAGCGACCACGGCGAAGGCCCGCAGCACGTCGTCGTCGACGAGTTGGCCCATGGCATCCCACCGCCCTTCCCTCGACAACCGGTGCAACTCGGCATGCAGATCGCCCCACCCGTGCAGGTCGAGCACCTTGCGGTAGTCGGGTGTCGAGCCGTAGAACGCAATCTGCTTCCGGGTGGCCGCAGCGGCGTGCGCCATCTGCTCCTCCGTCTCACCGGTGACGACGAAGACGGGGCAGGAAACCTGAAATGCGTTGCGATCGCGATCCGCTCGCTCCAGCCCTCGCAGCAGTGCCGGGGCCGTGACTTCTTGGGAGTAACGCTTCGTCGTGAACGCGTGAGCCAGCAGCCCGTCGGCAACCTCACCGCTCATCTCCGTCATCGCCTCGCCAACGGCGGCGATGAACACCCGCGGGAAGGCGTGCGGCATCGGTTCCGGGGTGAACATCGGCGTCATCAGCCGGTGGGTGTAGAACTCGCCGTCGAAGTCCAGCCTGCTACCGTCCTGCCAAGCGGTCCAGATCGCCTGCAAGGCATGGACGAATTCGCGCATCCGTCGAACCGGGTGACTCCACGGCATGCTGAAACGCCTCTCGATGTGCGCCCGAACCTGGGTGCCCAGACCAAGATTGAAGCGGCCCGCCGAGTAGGCCTGCAGATCCCACCCGAGGTGGGCGACGGTCATCGGGTTGCGGGCGAACGCGACCGCAATGCTGGTTCCGACCTCGAGACGCGACGTGTGTTCGGCGGCCAGCATCACCGGCAGGAACGGGTCGTGGTTGATCTCGCCCGCCCAGCACCCGTCGTAGCCCCGCCGCTCGAGCGCTCCGACCACGGCCGGGACCCGGCCGAGTTCGCTGGGTATGCCCCTGTCGATCTTGAGCAACCCAACCCCGCTCACCACAGTGGTCGACGCTACAGTAAGCAATTCAGTATGGTCAACGCCGATACTCCAGACGGCACCGGCACCCACCTGTGAGGATGGCACCCATGACGAAGGCGCAGGATTGGCAGCACACGCTCGACGACCTCGAGCGTCGCCGCCAGCACACCTGGGCGATGGGTGGCACCGAGCGGCTAGCCAAGCATCACGACACGGGCAAGCTCGATGCCAGGACCCGCCTCGATCGACTGCTCGACAAGGGCTCGTTCCGCGAGATCGGCACCTTGGTCGGCGGTGAAATCGCAGCCGACGGCATCGTCGTTGGCTCCGGTCAAGTAAACGGCTCGCCCATCATGGTCGGCGCTGAGGACTTCACCACGCTGGCGGGCAGCATCGGGCCCGGTGGGAACTCCAAGCGCTACCGGATCGCCGAACTCGCTCTGCGGGATCGGATTCCGCTGGTGATGCTGCTCGAAGGGGCCGGCTTCCGGCCGACCGGCGGGCACTACGGCCGCACACCGACCGATCTGCTGGCGCAGGCCAGGTGTTCGGGGCAGGTTCCCACCGTCGCCGCGGTACTCGGCCCCTCGGCCGGCCACGGTGCGCTGGTGGCGCCGGTGTGCGACTTCAGGATCATGAGCCGCCAGGGCGCCATCTTCACTGCGGGCCCGCCGGTGGTCAAGGAGTCGACGGGAGAAGAGATCTCCAAGGAGGACCTCGGTGGCCCGAACGTCGCTCTCCAGAGCGGGGTGATCCACAACGTCGGCGAGGACGACGAAGCGGTGATCGACGACATCCGCCGATACCTGTCCTACTTCCCTTCGAGCGCCTGGTCCTATCCCCCGGCATTGGCCGCCGACGAGGCTACGGTGCCACGGCCGACCCCCGAGCTACTCGACGTCATCTCGCGTGACAATCGCCGGGTCTACGACATGCGCGCCGTGCTGAACGTGATCTTCGACCGCCCGGACTGGTTCGAGGTGCAGCCGCGCTTCGGTAGGGCCATCATCTGCGGGCTCGCCCATCTCGGTGGTCATCCGGTGGCCGTGGTCGCCAATCAACCTCAGGTGATGGCCGGTTCGATCGATGCAGACGCCGCCGACAAGGCAGCGCACTTCATCATGGTCGCCGACTCGTTCCATCTGCCGATCGTGTTCCTCGCAGACAACCCCGGGATGATGCCGGGCAGCAGGTCGGAGAGCGCCGGCGTATTGCGCAGCGGGGCAAGGATGTTCGCGGCCCAGACCGCCGCCACGACGCTGAAGTTGCACGTCACCCTGCGCAAGGCGTACGGATTCGGGTCGATGGTCATGTCTCTGTTGGGGTTCGACGAGCAGGTCGCCACCTATGCCTACCCTGGCGCGACGATGGGAGCGATGAGCGCGGCGGCGCTGAGTCGCGCCACCCACGCGGAGGACGATCTCAGTACCAAGCTGCGTGACGCCGAACTCGAGGCGTCCTATCGGTCGGCCGAGCATCTCGGCTTCGACGAACTGATCGACCCCCGCGAGACCCGTGACGCCCTGCTAGCAGGCCTGCAGCGTGGGCTGTCCAGCAGGCAGGCGGCCGCGGAGCCCGTGAGCCGCACGGTCATCCTGCCGTGACGTCGCTGCGGGAAGCCATTCTCGGGACGTGGGAGTTGACGTCGTTCGTCGCCAGTGACGACACCACCGGCCAGCAACGTCGCCCGCTCGGCGCCGCGCCGCGAGGCTTGATCCTCTACACCGCAGATGGATTCATGTCGGCCCAACTCGCCAGGGCAGACTTGACCGAGTACGTCGCCTACGGTGGCCGGTTCACCATCGATGAACGTACGTCGATCCTTCACCACGAGGTGACCATGTCGACGATGCCGGAACTGTTGGCACAGCCTCAATTTCGACTGGCAGCGGTGGACGGCAACCACCTGACGCTGTCGGCCACCACCGCGGGCGCCGATGGCACCACGACGCACGCCCGCCTGGTGTGGCGGCGGGCGGGCGATTCTCGATGACAGCTGATCCGTCCACGAAACTGGCAGCCAAAATTCAGCGGAATGCCAGCTGAGACAACATCGCTCACTCGGCACGATGTTTCTCACCGGGCCGCCGATATTCCCATCGCGAACGCATGGTGTTTAGCTTCACAATGTTCCAGAAAGTCGAACCGCTGAGGGCCGTCCGCCGTCTGCATTGGTATGACGAACAAAACACGAACCGAGTCGCTGGACTCATTGGCCATCAGCAGAATCGGCGCACCACGCATTGCCGGAACCGGGGTGGCATTCACGCCACACCGCTACCACCAGGACGACGTCGCGCGCGCGCTCACCACGGTCGGCGGACCGGAGTTCATGCGGTTCGCTCAGACCAGCGGGGTGGACTACCGCAACCTCGCACTACCGCTCTCGCGCTATCCGGCGATGGCGGGCTTCACCGAAGCGAATGACGCCTACGTCGAAGTCGCCACCGAGTTGGGTCAGCAGGCGGTGCTGTCGGCGTTGGATGCCGCGAACATCAGGCCTGATGAGGTCGACGCGATCTTCATGGTGTCGAGCACCGGCGTGGCAGTGCCGACCGTCGATGCCCGAATCGCATCGAGCATCGGGTTACGCCCCGACGTGAAGCGCGTCCCGCTCTTCGGGTTGGGGTGCGTTGCGGGTGCGGCCGGGATGGCCCGCGTCCACGACTACCTGCGTGGCTTTCCCGGCCATGTCGCCGCCTTGGTGTCGGTCGAACTGTGTTCACTCACACTCCAACACGACGACACGTCCATCCCGGCACTCATCGGCGTTTGCCTGTTCGGCGACGGCGCCGCGTCGGTGATCGCCACCGGGGCGAACTGGACGCCCCACCACCCGGCCCAAGGTTCGGGCCCGACGGTACTGGCCACCAGGAGCCGGCTCTTTCCCGGCACCGTCGACGTCATGGGTTGGAACGTCAGTGCCAATGGATTCGGGCTGGTGTTGTCCAAAGACGTGCCCAAGATGGCCGATGACTACCTTGGCGAAGAGGTCGACCGGTTTCTCGCCGACCACGGACTGTCCGTCGACGACGTCACGACGTGGGTCTGCCATCCAGGTGGGCCGAAGGTTCTATACGCGATCGAGAACGCGGTCGGCATGGCGCCGCAAGCCCTTGCCCACAGTTGGGACTCGATGCGGGAGCACGGCAACATCTCGTCGGCGTCGGTGCTGGACGTCCTCGGTAGGACGATCGCAACCCCGCCGCCCAGCGGTTCACTGGGCGTGATGCTCGCGATGGGGCCGGGGTTCAGCTTCGAACTACTTCTGCTGAGCTGGTAGGGCCTGACCATGTACTACCTCTTCATTCTCGCGATCGGGCTCGAACGATTGGTGGAGCTCGTCGTGTCCCGACGCAACGCGCGTTGGTCTATTGCGCAGGGCGGCAAAGAGTTCGGTCGCGGTCACTACCCGGCGATGGTCGCGATGCATACGCTTCTGCTCGTCGGCTGCGTGGTCGAGGTCTGGACACTGCACCGTCCCTTCATCCCATGGCTGGGCTGGCCGATGCTGGTCATCGTGATGCTGAGCACTGTCACCCGGTGGTGGTGCGCAACGGTATTGGGCAAACATTGGAATCCGCGGGTGATCGTGATCCCGAACGCGCCACTCGTCCAACGTGGCCCATATCGATGGTTGCACCATCCCAATTACGTGGCCGTGGTCGCGGAGGTGGTGGCACTACCCCTTGTCCATTCGGCATGGCTGACCGCGGTCGCGTTCACCACGGCGAACGCCCTAGTACTGACGGTGCGGATCCGAACCGAGAACGAGGCCCTGGGCTATGCCAGCTAGCTGCAATGACGTCAGCCCATCGGGTCGGCACGTTGGAAGCCATGAGCACGTCCCGATGCCTCGCCGAGGCGATGATGTCGTTGCCCGCCGACGAACGGGTCATCCTTGTTCACGCACGTCATTCGAGCTGGTCGGTCGAGCAGATTGCGCGCCACTTCGACCTCTCCCCTGACGTCGTCAAGGTGCGGCTACACGATGCGCTGCGACGGCTGCTGGCAGGTAGCGCTAATGGCCGGCCCGATACGCCGTGACGATCGGTTCGAGTTCGTCGGGCGTGGCGCCGTGCATGATCACGGCGTCGGCACCGTAGCCGAACTCCTTGCGGATCCGGTCCACGCACCGCTGCGCCGATCCCGTCGCCGACGGCTCGAGCCATTCGTCGGGGATCAGCGTCGCGATGTGCTCGATCTGTGCGGCCGTTGCCTTGTGGTCGATCCCGCCGGGGACCGACGTGACCACCGGATCCTCCCGGAAACGTTGGAGCACAGCCGGATCCCAACCGTTGGTGGACACCAGCAGATCACCGTAGCCCTGCAGGTAGGTCGCGAGTCGGGCGACGGTCTTCTTCAGCCGCAGTTCCTCGGGCAGATGGTCACCGACGGTGGCGAAGCAGGACCACACCTTCACGGTGTCCGGGTCGCGCCCCGCCTGTTCGGCCGCTTCCTTGACCGTCTTCACACTGCGCTGCAGAGTCTCTGGGGTGAAGTAGGTGTGCAGGATGACGTCGTCGAACTCGCGTCCGCCCAGCGCGAGGGTCTGCGGGCCGAAGGCCACCAGACCCAATCGGATGTCCTCGTCGAAGTCGGGGTCCAGGAACAGCACCTGATACTTGCCGATCGGGCCGTCGTGGCCGAACACCACCTCGCCATGCCACAGCTTTCGCATGACCTGTGCGAAGTCCTCCATCTGGGCGGTCGTCACCGCAGGCACCCCGAAGGCGTCGTACATCGCTGCGATCCCGCGCCCGATGCCGAGGGTGAAGCGTCCGCCCGACAGCCGGTGCATGGTGGTGGCCCATGAACCGGTGATCAGCGGGTGACGGGTGTTGTGATTGGTCGCCGCGGTGGCGATCTGCATCCGGCTGGTCACCGCGCACGCAGCACCCACCAGCGACGAGGCCTCCTTGATGTTCCATCGCTCCGAGATGAACGCGGTGCCAAAGCCCAGCTCCTCGCCGCGCCGAGCTTCGTCCATCAACGACGCCGGACCCTCGCCACCCGCGCCGGCCAAGAGGTAGTAACCCAATTCGTCGAGGACCCGTTCGGTCATGCCCACGCTCCCAGCTTGTAGCCGCAATTCCAGACTTCGACGATCTGGCCGTTCACGACGCGGAAGACCTCGATGCTCGCCACCTTCACGTCGTCCTCGCCCTTGGTCATGGTCGAATCCCACACCATGGCGACGTGCTCTCCGTCGCCGCCGTCGATGACGATGTTGAGGTCGAACCGCAACGAGTCCATCTCGGACCAGGTGTCGGTGACGCGCTTGAGCGCCTGTGCCCTCGTCAGCGTCGTCGATTCGCCGACGTCATGGCGAATCATGTTGTCGGCGATCAATTCCTCGGCCAGCTCGAATCTCTTGCCGTTCCACAATTCGAGGTTGTAGGCCTGCACGACTTCACGCGCGGTCCGCACCGGGCTAGTCATCGAATACCTCCACTGCGTCGATCTCGTCGATGGTGGCCATCGCGCGGTCGGTCAGAGTTAGACACAGTTGGCGCGACCGTTCGGGCAAGACCTCCCAACCCAGCAGTGCGATGCGTTCCGCCCGAATCCCGACGACGTCGGCGCGCAGGAGGTCACTGAGCCACGGCGCAGTCACGTCGTCGATGCCGGCAGGCACCGCCGCCATGGCTGAGTTCACCAGCACCTCCCCTTCGAGGTATTTGACGATGAACAACTAAGTTAGTTGTCGAGCGTCTAATATGCAAGGGTGCCCTCCCCCGCCCGCGGCCTCACCCAGCCTCAGCGCGTGGAGATTTCGAGTCACAAACTGATCGCCGCAGCGGCCGAGCTGATCACCGAGAAGGGCTGGGAGGCAACGACAGCGGCTGAGATCGGTCGTCGCGCCGGCTACAGCAGGGCCATGGTCCACGCCAGGTACGGCAGCAAGGACGCCATCCTCGACTCGCTGTTTCGCACGACGTACGAGGCGCAGTTCGACACCGCCGACGAACACGGCGAGAACGGGTTGGAGCAGGCTCTCGGGCACTTCAAGCGGATTACCGGGCTTTACGACGAGGACCGCGAGTTTCTGCGGGCGATGTTCGTGTTGACGTTCGAGGCGGTGAAGTCGACCTCCCCGATTCGTCCTCGCATGCAGGACTGGCTGACGCGCGGCGCCGCGACCGTCGAGACCGGCCTGCGGGCCGGCGTCCGCGACGGCTCCGTACGCACCGACGTCGACGTCGACTCCGCCGTCACCGACATCAGCACCGCGGGCCTGGGCGTGGCCTATCACTGGATCGTTTTCGCCGACGCGTACCCACTCGACGACGGTCTGAATGCGGTGCGCAAGAGGATCATTCGGGACTATGCGGCGCCTTCCACCGCACGGCGGCGTCCGCCCACGCCTGTCGCCGCAGCGGAGTCGGATCGCGTTCCACCCGCGAGCGCCGATCGAAGATCATCGTCGCGCGGTCGGACCCGGAGTACCGCGGCCAATCCTCGCCGGGCACACCCGACCGGGTGAACGATCGCCACCGCCGTTGCACGTCCCGACTGACGTCGCGAGCGGAGCGCCAGTCGCCTGCAACGGTGAGCATCGAGCCCGTCCGGGTCGCGTAGACGTCGAACACGGCAAGCAGTTCGCTGGCATGGGTGGCGCCGAACCCCGACCAGTTCATCGTGCGCGGCGCGTAGTCGTACCGATACAGGTACGTCGAAGCATGGGTGCTGTGCGCTTCGGCGAACTGCCAGGCATGCCGTCCGAAGGTGAAGTCCGTACCGAAGGAGAGACATGCGTCGCGATGCGGGTATCCCGGGTAGGACGCCCGCATCCGCTGCGCCGCTGCGGGTTCCATGTCGGATAGCAGGCGTTCGATGACCCGCTGATTCGTCGGCAGGTGATCCATGAACCTGGCGAACAGGCTGGCCTCCTTGGCGTTGCTACCGACGATCAACGGGACCCGGTGCGCCTGACCACTCGTCATCGCCTCAATCGGATCGACGGGTAGCTGATCGGTGCCGGAGGTGGCCCCGATGCCGAATGAGTCCGGCGTCTTCTCGATGGTGTCCAACATCAGGCGTTCGAGTGACCTGACGAGCAACGACGGCCGGGCGGTCATCACAGCCCGAGCGCCGTCGGCGGGATCGACGCCGATCGTCTCGAGGAATCGTCGTGCCTGTTCGGCTGCTGCGTCGACGGATCGGATGAGCCCACCAGGGGGGCTCTCCGAGATCGCTTGGTGAAACAGGCCGCCCGCCTCCGGCACCGCAAGGAGTGTCGCGACGGCGTGCGCGCCGGCGCTCTCACCGAAGATGGTGACGTTGTCCGGATCGCCACCGAACTCCGCGATGTTGTCCCGAACCCAGCGCAGGGCCATCACGAGATCGCGTAGGAACAGGTTGGCATCGATCGGATGCTCCCGCGTCGACAGCGCCGACAGATCGAGACACCCGAGCGCCCCCAGTCGGTAGTTCGCAGACACGTACACACAGCCCCGGCGGGCCAGCGCGGCGCCGTCGTAGATCCCGGTCGCGGAGCTCCCGAACATGTAACCGCCACCGTGGATGAAGAACATCACGGGCAACGGTCCGTCGGACCCGTCGGTGGCGGTCACCACATTGAGCGTCAGGCAGTCCTCCCCCATCGGCTGCCTGACACCGGGACTCAGCATCGCGTAGCGGGGATCCTGCGGCGCGCAGTTGGCGAAGTCGTCGCAGAACCGCACGCCACGCCACGGCAATGGCGGCAGTGGCGCGCGGAATCGCAATGGCCCGAGCGGTGCCCGCGCACAGGGGATGGCCCGCCACCTGGTGACGCCGGCCCGCTTGAAACCGCGAACGGCGCCAGCCGTCGTGGGCACCCGCACCTTCGGTTCGATCACGTCCTTGCCAGCTTTCCCAAGGTCTTCCCGAGCCCGCTGACCCGGACCCACCCCGTGTTACCGTAACTCTTACAGTAGAGGGTGCGAGCAGTGGAGGGCCAACGCCTGTGAAGGTTCCGTTCACGTGGAAGGTCACCGGCTGGTTCATGGTTGGCTGGTCGCCGGAGTTCCCCGTTGGTCACACGCGGCCACTGAACTACTTCGGCGAAGAGCTGATGGCCTACCGCGACGCGTCCGGCGACCTGCACGTCATGGAGGCCCACTGCAAGCACCTCGGCGCTCACCTCGGGCACGGCGGCACCGTCGTCGGCGACTGCGTGGAGTGTCCGTTTCACGGTTGGCGCTGGGGACCCGACGGCACCAACCGCTTCATTCCCTATCAGCCGGATCGGCCCAACCGAGGGCTGAAGCTGCGGGTCTACCCCGTCAGGGAACAGTACGACTGCGTGTTCGTCTGGCATCACCCTCTCGGCGTCGAACCGCAGTGGGAGATGCCCGACATCTTCACGTCGTTTCCGCAGTACGAGACCGACCCGCAGGCCTACTACCGGCCTTACCCCGAGTTCTCTCAGATCGCCGAGCGGGAACCGGTACACCCCCAGATCGTGGCAGAGAACGGGCCCGACAGTGCGCATTTCCAGTACGTCCACCGCTCAACGGTGACGCCGAAGTTGTTGGACTGGAACATCGTCGACCAAGAATGGCGCTTCCTGACGGGCTGGCCGGCTACCGACGGCGAGGATCCGGACGAAATGGCGTTGCGAATCCATAGCAACATGTTCGGACTCGGCGGCGCGATCAGCGTGTTCGCCGGCCAGTCCAACCATCGGCTGATCTTCGCCTGCACACCGGTCGAGGACGGCTTCTCGACCATGTTCTACTCGATCTGGGAGCCGCGGTTGCCGGGCGACCAGTCCGACGTGCCGCCCGACGCGGTCCGCAAGCGCATCGAGAAGCAGTTTCTCGGCACGGTGTGGGACGACTTGGATATCTGGCGCTACCAGCGCTACGTCGAGAACCCGGCGTTGTCCCGAGTCGACGCGAAACCGTATCTGGCGCTGCGTAAATGGGCCAGCCAGTTCTATGACATTCCGCCCGTCAGCGCACCCGCTTCGTGAAGCCCGATTTCTCCGACCTGGTGGCCCCGGCTCACACCGCGGTCGTGACGCAGGAGTGCCAGGGCGCCGTGATGGGACCGCGTGCTGGCCTGGCGGTACTGGCCGCCGAGGCTCGGCGGGAGGCCCTGCCCAACATCGTCCGGTTGTTGCCCGCCGCCCGAGCCGCAAATGTCCGGATCGTGCACTGCCTCGTCCAGCGGCGGCCCGATGGGCTCGGCTCGAATCACAACGCCCGACTGTTCGCCAGCGCAGGCAAGGGGGTCGACATCACGCCGGAGAGCGAAGGTGCGGCGCTGCTAGGAGAACTCGGCCCCGAGCAGGAGGACCTGGTGCTGACCCGATGGCACGGCGTTGGGCCGATGGGTGGCACCGATCTGGACGCCGTCCTGCGTAACATGGGCGTCGCCACGATCGTCGCCGTCGGCGTCTCGCTGAACGTGGCAATCCCGAACCTCGTCATGGACGCCGTCAACAAGGGCTATCGCGTCGTGTTGGCACGCGACGCCGTGGCGGGCTACCCCGCCGAATACGGTGCAGCCATGATCGAGAACAGTTTGTCGCTGCTCGCCACCATCACCACCACCGACGAACTGCTTGCGACATGGAAGGCATCGTGACGGAGACCCGCGGCTTCCCAGAATTGAAACCCGTTGCGGCGCCGCCCGAATTGGACGGGTTCGCCGCCGCAGTGCGGCGGCTGCAGGATCTCGCCGTGTCGACCGCACCCGACTCGGCGACCTGGCGGGCCGCCACCGATCAGATCGAAGGGATCTGCGACGTCCTCGAGCCGTTCGCGGTCCCGGACGGGCAGGCGCCCGCGGGCCGGGCCATCACCCTGCCCGGCCTCGGGCATCCCCTGATGCCGCCGTGGACGATCACGTCCTCCGACGAGGGCGGCGTCACGATGGAGGGGCACTTCACGCGCTTCCACGTTGGCGGCAACATGGCGGTACACGGTGGCGTCGTGCCGCTCTTCTACGACTGGCACTTCGGCATGGTCGTCTCGGCCGCTGGGCGCCCCATCAGCCGCACCGCCTACCTGCACGTCGACTACCGCGCCATCACCCCGATCGACGCACCGTTGATCAGCCGCGGGCACATCGAGAGAGTCGATGGTCGCAAGGCCTTCATCACCGCCACCATGACCGACGCCGACGGCACCGTGTTGAGCGAGGCCAACGGACTGATGATCAAGCTGCTCCCCCACCAGCCATGACCCGAGGATCACGTCAAGGATGACAATGGAATTCACCGTCCCGGCCGTGCTCGACGCCATCGCGGATCGGATCGGCGACCGCGTCCTGCTCACCCAGGGCGACCGTCGATACACCTACGCCGAGATCGTCGAACGGTCCAACCGCCTTGCGTCCTATCTGCATTCGCGCGGCCTGGGCTGCCAGACCCCCCGTGGGTCACTCGCCGGGCACGAAATCGGTCAGGACACGCTGGGCATCTACGCGTACAACGGCAACGAGTTCGTCGAGGGTCTGCTCGGTGCGTTCCGCGCTCGGGTGGCGCCGTTCAACGTCAACTACCGCTACGTCAAGGACGAGTTGCACTACCTGTTGACCGATTCCGCCGCGACGGCACTGCTCTATCACGCGACGTTCGCGCCCCGGGTGGCCGAAATGCTGCCGACTCTGCCGAAGTTGCGGGTGCTCATTCAGATCGCCGACGGGTCGGGCAACGATCTGGTCTACGGCGCCGTCGACTACGAAGCGGCCCTCGCCGCCAGCGCTCCCAAGGCGCCGCCGGTGCAACCTTCGCCCGACGATCTCTACGTGCTCTATACCGGTGGCACCACCGGCCTGCCGAAGGGCGTGCTGTGGCGTCAGCACGACATCTTCATGACCTCGTTCGGCGGTCGGGACCTGTACAGCGGCACGGCGGCCGAGTCCTACGACGAGATCGCCGACCGGGCCGCGGCCGGGACGGGGACCAAGCTGATGGTCCTTCCTCCGCTCATCCACGGCGCCGCCCAATGGGGTGTCATGACCGCCATGACGACGGGTCAATCGGTGGTGTTCGCCTCGGTGGTCGATCACTTCGACGCCGACGACGTCGTCGCGACGATCGAGCGGCAACAGGCGATGGTGGTGACGGTGGTTGGGGACGCCATGGCCAGACCACTCGCCGAGGCGATCGAACGAACGACGGCCGACGTCTCCTCGCTTGCGGTGGTGGCCAATGGAGGTGCGCTGCTCACTCCGACTACCAAGCAACGACTGATCGACGCGAAGCCGGGCCTGATCGTCATCGACGGTGTCGGATCATCGGAGACCGGTGCGCAGCTCACGCACATGTCGGCCTCCGGCGCCGTCTCGACCGGCACGTTCAAGCCAGGACCGGACACCTTCGTGGTCTCCGAAGGGCTCGGCCACGTGCTCGAGCCCGGGCACGACGGCATGGGATGGCTCGCGCAGCGCGGCTACGTTCCGTTGGGTTACAAGGGCGATCCGGTCAAGACGGCCGCGACGTTCCCGGTTCTCGACGGGGTGCGTTACGCGGTACCCGGTGACCGTGCCCGGCACCTCGCCGACGGCTCCATCGAGCTGCTCGGTCGTGACTCCGTCACCATCAACTCCGGCGGCGAGAAGATCTTCGCCGAAGAGGTGGAGATGGCGATCGCCTCGCACCCGGCCGTGGCCGACGTGGTGGTCGCAGGCAGATCGAGCGAACGTTGGGGCCAGGAGGTCGTTGCCGTGGTGGCACTAGCCGACGGCGCAGCCGCGACGGCCGGCGAGTTGATCGCCCATGCGGCAACGGCATTGGCTCGCTACAAGCTGCCGAAGGCGGTGGTCTTCCGGCCGGCCATCGAGCGGAGTCCCGCGGGCAAGGCGGACTACCGCTGGGCGCGCGAGCAGGCCGGGGCCTAACCCTTCAACCGCCGGCTGGTGCGACGGCGCGCCATCCGCAGCGAGACCTCCGCATACAGCTTCATCGGCCGGGTGAACGGTGGTGCGGCGGAGCCGGTGAGGCTGAACGGAAGGTCACTGCCGACCACCGAACGCTGGTGGCTGAACGCATCGAATCCGGCCTTGCCGTGGTACGCGCCCGTGCCACTGCGACCCACCCCACCGAACGGTGCTGCCGACGGGATCATCTGCGCGGCAAAGTCATTGCGCGCCACACCCCCGCTGCGGGTGCTGCGGACGAAGTTGCGGAAGTCCTCCCCGTCGGGCCCGTACCAATACGCCACCAGGGGCGCCGGTCGTTGATTGATGTAGTCGATGGCGTCGTCGAGACCGGCATAGCCCATCACGACCAGAACGGGTCCGAAGACTTCGTCGCTGGCGATCTTCATCCGATCGTCGACGTCACGGACGATGGTCGGCGCGATCTTTCGGGTGACGCGGTCGGGAAGCACTTCGCCGCTGGGCGCAACGGTTTCGACGCGGGCACCGTTGGCGCGGGCATCGTCGATCAGGCCGACCACCCTGTCGAAGTTGGCGTCGTTGACCGACGAGCAGTAGTCGGCGTTGGAGACGATCGCCGGGAACATCCCGTGAAGCGTCTCGCGCGCGACGTCCACGAACGTGTCGATCCGATCCTCTGGGACGAAGACGTAGTCGGGGCAGACGCATACCTGCCCACCGTTGACCATGCGCGCCTTTGCAATTCGTGCCGCCGAGCGTCGGACGTCCGCATCTGGCGCGACCACCACGGGGTTCTTGCCGCCGAGTTCCAGCGTCACGGGTACGAGGTTGGACGAGGCAGCCCGCTGCACCAGTGCGCCCACCGTTGGCGAACCCGTGAAGAAGAGGTGATCGAACGGTAGCTCTGAGAATGTGGCCGCCACCTCGGGCCCACCGGTGGCGACGCTGAGTTCGTCGGCGGCGAAGTACCTGGGCACCGCGTCCTTCATGAGTTCCGCAGTGCGCGGGGTGATCTCGGACATCTTGATCATCACGCGGTTACCCGCGGCGA
>NZ_JAVRQA010000189.1:0-2616 GCF_032161845.1 Mycobacterium sp. | reverse complement strand
TAACTGGACCGCGTTGGTCGTCACTTCCATCGCCACGTCGGAGGCAAAGCACTTCGCCGCCGAGGAGATGAAGCCGAGGTCTGGCTCCATCCGCTCAGCCCGCGCCGCGGCCGAGTAGACCGTCAATCGGGCGGCCTCGATCTTCATCGCCATGTCGGCCAACAAGAACTGAGTGTTTTGGAAGTCGCTGATCGACTTCTTGAACTGCTTGCGCTCCTTGGTATAGGCAATGGCAGCCTCGAGCGCACCCTGAGCGATCCCGACGGCTTGCGCACCAATGGTCGGACGCGTGTGATCCAGCGTCGCCAGCGCGGTCTTGAAGCCCGTCCCTGGATCGCCGATGATGCGGTCCCCTGGGATGCGGCAGTCCTCGAAGTACAACTCGGTCGTTGGCGAGCCCTTGATCCCCATCTTCTTTTCCTTGGGCCCGACACTGAATCCCGGATCGTCCTCGTGCACCACGAACGCCGAAATGCCGTTGGCACCCTTGTCCGGATCGGTGACGGCCATGACGGTGTACCACTGTGAGTGCCCGCCATTGGAGATCCAGCACTTGGAGCCGTTGAGCACCCAGTCCTCACCGTCGGCCTTGGCGCGGGTGCGCATCGCGGCTGCGTCGCTGCCCGCCTCCCGTTCGGACAGTGCGTAGGACGCCGTGGCCTCCCCCGCTCCGATCGAGGGCAGCACCTGCTTCTTGAGTTCCTCGGAGCCACGCAGAAGCATCCCCATGGTGCCGAGCTTGTTGCAGATCGGGATCAGCGACGACGAGGCGCACACCCTCGCGACCTCTTCGATCACGATGCATGCGGCGATCGAATCGCCACCCTGCCCGCCGTACTCCTCGGGAATGTGAATCGCCGAGAATCCCGACGAGTTCAGCGCAGCGAGCGCCTCGTCCGTATACCGAGCCTTCTCGTCGACGTCGGCCGCGTGCGGGGCGATCTCCTTGTCGCAGAGATCGCGTAGCACCGAGCGCAGCTCGTTGTGCTCGTCGGACAACTTGAACAGATCAAACGACGGATTCCCGACCATTGACGAACTCCTTGCTACTCGCCGGTAACTTTACCGCGACGGACGGTGGCCCAAAGCGCAGGGCCATCGAGGTTGGCCGCCGTCAATCGCCAAGCAGCTTCTCCCGCAGCGCCGCGTCCTTCTCGAGCACGGATGCCTCCAGCTCGGCTTGGAATCTTTCCATCCGCGACCTCAGCGCCAGATCCGACGAACCCAGAATGCGGACGGCAAGCAGACCGGCATTCCGGGCGCCCCCGATCGACACCGTGGCGACCGGCACGCCCGCAGGCATCTGCACGATCGACAGCAGTGAGTCCAATCCGTCCAGCCGCGCCAGCGGCACCGGCACCCCAATCACCGGCAGAGGGGTGGCAGAGGCCACCATTCCTGGCAGATGAGCCGCGCCACCGGCGCCGGCGATCACCACCTCCAGACCCCGGCCCGCAGCTGTCTTCGCGTAGTCCAACATTCGAGCCGGTGTGCGGTGCGCGGAGATCACGCCGACCTCGAACGAGACGTCGAACTCTGCCAGAGCGTGCGCAGCGGCCTCCATGACCGGCCAGTCGCTATCGCTGCCCATGATCAGCGCGACCCGTGGCTGCGGTTCACCCATGTTCGTTCCACCCGTCCGTCCACTCGCCGCGTGCCAACCAGTGCGCCGCCCTCACGGCTCGTTCGCGAAGACTCGCGACGTATTGTTCGTCAGTGGGTGAGCCATCAACCGCGCCAACGACATTGACGTGTCCGATCTTGCGACCCGGACGTTCCTGCTTGCCGTACAGATGCACCTTGGCTTCGGGAATCCGGGCGAACAAGTGATGGAGCCGTTCGTCGATGCTCATCATCGGCGTCTCCGCTGCGCCAAGGACGTTGGCCATCACCGTCACCGGCACCTTGGCGCTGGCGTCACCCAACGGATAATCCAACACCGCCCGCAAGTGCTGCTCGAACTGATTGGTGACGGATCCGTCCATGGTCCAGTGCCCGGAGTTGTGCGGACGCATGGCCAACTCGTTCACGACCAGCCCGCCGTCGTAGGTTTCGAACAACTCGACGGCCAGCACACCTACCACACCCAACTCGGCGGCCACCCTCAGTGCGAGCTGCTGAGCGGCAGTCGCGACTTCGTCGGGTAGCGCCGGCGCGGGTGCGATCACCTCAACGCAGATTCCGTCGCGCTGGACCGTCTCCACGACGGGCCACGCCGCAGCCTGACCCAACGGTGACCGCGCGACCAGGGCGGAGAGCTCGCGGCGCATCATCACCCGCTCCTCGGCGAGCACCTGCACTCCATCGGCCAGGTAGCGGCCTGCCACGTCGCATGCCTGATCGACATCGCGAGCCAGCACCACCCCCCTACCGTCGTAGCCGCCGCGGACGGTCTTGACGACCACTGGGCCACCGATGCGGCTGGCGAAGGCCTTGACGTCATCCACGTGAGCTATCGCCGAATAGCGCGGCACCGGTGCGCCGAGGTCGTCCAGCCGTCGCCGCATGGCCAACTTGTCCTGCGCGAAGACCAGTGCCGAAGGCGGAGGAGCGACGTTGACGCCCTCGGCGACCAGAACGTCGAGCAGCGCGGTGGGGACGTGCTCGTGGTCGAAC
>NZ_JAVRQA010000188.1:0-11737 GCF_032161845.1 Mycobacterium sp. | reverse complement strand
CACCTGCGCACCAACGGTTTTCGCCACCACTTGGCGGCTGCCACGTCAACCACACGGTCCCTGGTGATCGGGTGGTGCACCGTCGCCACCACCGGCAGGCCGAGCTTGGCGATCGCCAGCAGTCCGTCACCGAGGCTCTGGTTGTCGTGCACGACGTCGAACTCGTCGCGCCGATCCGCCAGGATCCGCGCGATGCGCAGGCAGAAGGTCTTCGGCTCGGGGAAGCCGGCGGTCCACGTCGTCAAAAGTTCGAGCAGGTCAATGCGGTCGTGGATCTCGTTGGGGCGCGGAACCCGGAACGGGTCGGGCTCGCGGTAGAGGTCCAGGCTGGGGACCTTGGTCAGCCGTACCCGAGGGTCGAGCCCCTCGGGGTAGGGCTGACCGGAGAAGACCTCGACGTCGTGGCCAAGGTCTACGAGACCGCGACTCAAATGGCGGACGTAGACGCCCTGGCCACCACAATGCGTCTTGCTTCGGTACGACAGCAGGGCAATTCGCATGGCTAGTTCACCGCGGCCAGAGTCGGAATCTGCGCTCTGGACATGTGTCCAGACTATAGTTTGACGAGCTAGCTGCCGCAACGCGGCTACTCCTTGGGTACCACAGCGCGCACGCCGCCGTGATGCACTGCCTTCGATTCCGAACCCCGCCGAGCGGGTAGCCCAACCTCTATCCAGAGGAATCGAGGGGCCATGACAAGTCATGTTGAAGCCGAATTCGAGATCGCAAGCTGGGACGAAAAACCGTTTGACGAGGGCGTCGGCGTCGCAAAACTGACCGAGGCCCTGGTCGCGAAGAAGTACTCCGGCAGCATCGACGCCACCTCGACCACCAAGTGGTTGATGGCCTATGCACCGGACAAGACCGCGACCTTCGTGGGGATCGAGCGGATCAAGGGCACGGTCGACGGCAAGCACGGCAGCCTGGTGGTCTTACACGACGGCGTCTTCAAGGACGGCGCTGCGACGGCGAGCCTGCGGATCGTGTCGGGAACCGACGAACTCAAGGGAATGACCGGCAAGGGCACGTTCAAGGCCGACCCCGCCGGATCGGTCACGCTCGAGCTGGACCCCGCCTGAGTCCTACGTCGGTGGGAAGCCGCCGGTGGCCACCGGTCCCCACCGCGTCGGCGTCACCCTGATCAGGCATTTTCCTTGATCAACCATGGCCTGCCGGTACTCGTCCCAGTCGGAGTGTTCGCCCGCGATGGCGCGAAAGTAGTCCACCAGCGGCTCGACCGCATCGGGCAGATCGATGACCTCGGCGTCACCGTCGACCTGCACGTACGGTCCGTTGAACTCGTCGGAGAGCACCGTCACGCTGGCCCGCGGATCCCGCCGAATGTTGGCCGACTTGGCCCGTTGCGGATAGCTCGCGACGACGATGCGGCCGGCCTCGTCCACCCCGCCTGTCACCGGCGAACTCTGCAGCGAGCCGTCGGCCCGGTAAGTCGTCAACACCATCTGGTGCCTCGGTCGGACGAAGTTGAGCAGGGTCGTCAGGTCGACGGTGTCGGCGGTAGCGAGCTTGCGGGCCATCTCTTAACCCTAACGATTGGGACTGTCCGGCGGCGCTCATCATTTGCGCTTCAACGTCCACGACGGAATCCAGTGGGTGACGGACTTGCGGCTGGCGCCGTAGGCGATGTCGTAGGTGACCAAACCCCACCAAAACCCCTGCTCACAGAGCCCCCAGCAGCTGAGCCGGCCCTCCACGACCGAATGCATCTGAAGACCGGCCGGGTTGTAGCCGCCCGCCCGGTGGGGCTCACGTGGGAAGACCGCGACGAGGTCGATCAGCACGACCACGGGCGGATCGACGCGGCGGAATGCCTGCTGCACCGGCTGGCCGTGATAGCCAATCGACTGGAGCTCGCCCATCGTTCGATCATATGTTCGATTCGGGCTCCCATGCGTACTCCTCGCTGAGTACCGCAGGCGACGCCAACGGTAGCGAGCAACGATCATCCGGCGACATCGCCGTCGAGGCCCCCGACCTGGTGGCTGCCCGCAGTTGCGATTATCGCGTTGAACAGGGCTTTGTGTGCCATTCTGGGCTGGTGTCCGTGGGGGACCGACCTTCCGGGGTCGTGACGTTCCTGTTCACCGATATTGAGGGTTCGACCCGTCGGTGGGAATCCGACGCGGTAGCAATGCGGGCGGCCCTGTCCGAGCACGACCGGGTGCTTCGAACCGCGATCGAGGCGCACGACGGTTTCGTGTTCAAGCACACCGGGGACGGTGTGATTGCCGCGTTCGCGTTGCCGCGCTCCGCTGTCGACGCGGCTGTTGACGCACAGCTGGCTCTTGAGTTGCCGGTACGCATGGGGTTGGCGACCGGCGAGGCCGAGGTGCGGGACGGGGACTATTTCGGAACGGTGCTCAATCGCGCTGCGCGGGTGATGGCCGCTGGGCACGGTGGTCAGATCTTGGTCGCCGACTCGACAGCCGGACTACTGAGCGGTGTTGACCTACAAGATCTGGGGCCGCGACGACTGCGGGATGTACCGATACCGGTTGGGGTGTTTCAAGTACGGTCAGCGGGACTTCGCGTGGAGTTTCCGTCGCTGCGGGCACTGGATAAGACGCCGGGAAACCTGCGCCCGGCGACCACGAGCTTGATCGGGCGCGAGTCCGAGGTCGACGAGATCGCAGCGGCAGTCAAGGCGCATCGGCTGGTCACCCTCACAGGCGTCGGTGGGGTCGGCAAGACCCGCCTCGCGTTGGAAGTCGCGGCACGCTTGGCCGATGAGTTCCCCGATGGGGTCTGGTTTTTCGAATTGGCAACGGTCAGTGATCCAGCGGCAGTGCCCGACGCGGTGGCAGCGGTCCTGGGCATCACCCAGCAAGCAGGCAAGACCGTGAGTGAGTCGGTCTCCGCTGCACTGGAGGGCAGAATCCGGCTACTGGTCTTCGACAACTGCGAGCACGTGCGCGACGCCGCAGCCGATCTGGTCGAGGCCATTCTCGCGCACTCGGCCACGGTGAAGGTGATGGCCACCAGCCGGGAAGGTTTGAGGGTCGCCGATGAGCAGTTGTGGCTGGTGCCCTCGCTGGACGTGGACGCGGGAACCGATTCGGCAGCCGTGAGCCTGTTCGTCGAGCGCGCCAGTAGTGTGGCGCAGCGATTCTCGTTCGCCGGGAACGAGGAAACAACAGCCGTGGTCGAGATTTGCCAGCGCCTCGACGGCCTTCCGTTGGCCATCGAGCTGGCCGCATCGCGGATGCAGTCAATGACCGCCAACGAAGTTCGTGATCGTCTCGATCAGCGATTCCGGCTGCTGGTCGGATCGCGGCGGGACGTCCAACACCACCAGGCTCTGCGCCACACAGTGCAGTGGTCCTACGACCTGCTATGCGATGCCGAAAAGAATCTGCTGGATCGATGTTCGGTGTTCGCCGGTGGATTCGACCTGCAAAGCGCCTGCGCGGTGGCCGGATCCGAGGACCCCGACGACTACGCGGTCCTCGATCTGCTCGATACGCTGGTGCGCAAATCGCTGCTGGTCACCGAACGGTCGGCCGGGCGGACGCGGTTTTCGATGCTGGAGACGATCCGGGCGTTCGCCGAGGAGCAACTCGCCGCCAGCGGCGCGGCAACCCAGGCCCGTACCGCGCATGCTCGCCACTTCGCCGGGCGCGAGGCCGACGTCCTGGCTTTGTGGGACAGCCCCCACCAGCGGGAGGCCTACGACTGGTTCAGCGTCGAGCTGGCCAATCTGCGCACGGCGTTTCGGTGGGCCGCCGACCAGCGCGACCTCGACGCCGCCGCCACCATCGCCACCTACGCGGCGCACCTCGGCTATCTCCTCGAAAATTACGAGCCGATCGCCTGGGCCGAGGAGCTTTTCGAGCCCGCCCGCATCGTCGACCATCCCCGGCTGGCGTTTCTGTACGTGCTGGCGTCGCGGTGCTGGCAGCTCGGACGGATTGAGGCGGCGGTCGGCTGCGCCGACGCCGCCCAGACGGTGATCGGCAGCGGCCGCCACGAAGAGGTGCCGTTCGGCCTCGACGGCTTGCTGGGCGTTGCGTACGCGGTCGTCGGCCAGCCCGAACGAGCGGTCGAGTGGTGCCGCGCCCGGCTGGCACGCGGCCGCGACACCCACGGAAACACCAGGACACACCTGGTCCTCGCACTAACGTTCGCCGGGGCCGGTGAGGAGGCGAGGGCCGCCGCGACCGGCCTGATCGAGGTCGCCGAAGCCACCCACAACCCGTTTATGCTCGCGTTCACGCTTTGGGTCCACGGCTTCGCCTTCCGCGACGCCGATCCCGCCGGGGCGCTGGAGGCGCTGCGCCGGGGCCTGGTGATCGCCCGAGACAGCGGCAACCGCTGGAACGAGTCACTCCTGGCGCTCACTGTGTCCCGCGTCGAGGCCGAGCACGGCGACCCGCTGGCCGCGCTCGATCACATCACGCAGGGGATCCGCAACTTCCACGACGCGGGCAGCACCACCGTGGTGCGCAGCGCCCTCGCGGTCCTTGCCGCCTTTTTCGACCGGCTCGGACGCTATGAACCGGCGGCCACCATCACCGGGTTCGCCCTCGGCCCCTTCATTGCAACGGCCTTCCCTGAGTCCAACACCGCGATCGCCCACCTACGTGATGTCCTCGGCGACCAGACCTACGAATCGCTCGCACGCAAGGGCGAAACGATGACCCCCGCCGCCATGGTTGCGTACGCCCACGACCAAATCGACCAAGCCCGAGCAGAACTGAATGCCGTCTCGAAATAGGCGACTTCTGAGAGTCTCGAAACTTCGTCACGGTTGCGCCCAATCTCGGGGAGCTCCGGTTGTAGACACCCTGATAACAGGTCTCTACCAAGACCGTCGGTGCCACAGCGACGCGCTCTATGGACATTTAGGACAGTTCATCGGCGACCCTGGCGAACATATATTCGCCTTCTCCTCGGGCAATCGGTATCGCGGAAGCACGAACGCGAAGGCGCGCGGATAGCCGAGCCCGCTCAACCGGGCACCCCGCACCGACGCCTTGGACACCGGCAGCACCTCGCCCGACGACGGCTCGTAGCAGTGCAACGTCTCGCCGCGGCAGTCGACGATCAGCACCCAGTGTCGGGGAATCGCCCATGGGATGTCACTGCCGATGAGCATCGCGACGGGCCAGTGCGCACGCACGGCGCGCTCCACGTCGGCGAGCGCGTCGTGGCGTCGCAGCAGCCGCCAGCCGTAGCGCACGTGGTGCGCGGCGCTGTGTCCGCTGATCGTCTTGGCCATGCCCCACGGGGTGGTCCCGAGGGCGCGCGGCCAGATCCGGTTCGCGGCCGCATGGACCCGACCCTGTTCGCCGTCGAACCAGGTGGAGTCTTCGAGGTTGGCGCGGTAGCCGGAATCGAGCAGAGCGCCCGCCACCACGGCCACGGCAGGCCCGCACGACACGCCGTCGCGCTGCCGCAGAGCCGCGAGCTTCACCACCTCAGGCTAGGCCGACGCTGCCCCACCGCAGGGAGGCGATTCCCGATCGCCGATCGTGGGTATGGGTGAACACATGTTTGCTCGACGGGGAGGGCCTCAGTGAGCTTCGACCTCACCCCCACCATCGCCCAGCACGACCTGGCACGACGGACCCACGAATTCGCCGTGGAGGTGGTGCGGCCCGTCGCCAGGGAGTACGACCAGCGCCAGGAATTCCCCTGGCCGGTGTTGGAGGAAGCGGCTGCTCGAGGTTTCTACAGTCCGCTGTTCTATCGCGACCTCATCGGCGATCCGACGGGTCTCTCGCTCCCGATGTTCATGGAGGAGCTGTTCTGGGGATGTGCGGGCATCGGCCTCGCCATCGTCATGCCCGCACTCGCGCTCTCCGCGATCGGTCAGGCGGCGACGCCGGAACAAATGCTCGAGTGGGCGCCGGAATGCTTCGGCACGGCGGGCGATCTGAAACTGGCGGCGCTGGCGATCTCCGAACCCGAGGGCGGAAGCGACGTCCGCAATCTGCGGACCGTCGCGAGGCGCGACGGCGACGACTGGATCATCGACGGTCACAAGATGTGGATCGGCAACGGTGGCATCGCCAACGTCCACGTTGTCAACGCCGTCGTCGACCAGGAGCTCGGCCACCGGGGGCAGGCCCTGTTCATCGTGCCGGGCGGCACCCCAGGGCTGCAGTTGGTGCGCAAGCTCGACAAGCTTGGCTGCCGCGCGTCGCACACCGCCGAGCTGAAGTTCGAGGGTGTGCGCGTTCCCGGCGCCAACCTCCTCGGCGGCCACGACAAGCTGGAGCACAAGCTGGCCAAGGCCCGCGAGGTAGTCGCAGGCGCCAAGCACTCCGGATCGGCGACGTTGGGCACCTTCGAGCAGACCAGGCCCATGGTCGCGGCGCAGGCTCTTGGAATTGCCAGGGCCGCACTGGAATACGTCACTGAGTACGCGAACCGTCGCGAAGCCTTCGGTAGCCCGATCATCGACAATCAGGGAATCGCGTTCCCGCTGGCCGACCTGGCCACCAAGATCGACGCGGCCCGGCTACTCACGTGGCGGGCGTCGTGGATGGCAGCCACCGGCGTGCCGTTCGAACGCGGCGAGGGGTCGATGTGCAAGCTGATGGCCAGCGAAACGGCCGTCGAAACCACTGAACGTGCGATTCAGACGATGGGCGGGTGGGGTTACATCACCGACCACCCGGTCGAGAAGTGGTACCGAGATGCCAAGCTGTACACCATCTTCGAGGGCACCAGCGAGATCCAGCGGATCGTGATCTCGCATGCGTTGGGTGCCGCCGACGGAGCGCCGCCGATGCACGTCGACCTCGAACCGACCGGTGGTCCGCTCAACGCGATGTTCGGTCGGGGCACCCCGGCGCGGACGCAGGTCGCCGATACCGCCCTGTCGATGCGCGACCGGGTTCCCAAGCCCGTGCTGCAATTGGCGATGAAAGTGCTGCGCCCGCCCCGAAAGTGAGGCACCAATGACGCCATTCCGCGACCTGCACCATGACGACCTGCCGCTGATCCTGCCGAACGCATGGGACGTCCCGTCGGCCCTGATGCTGTTGGACGCCGGCTTCACCGCGATCGGGACGACGAGCTGCGGGGTGGCGGTCAGTCACGGCGTACCCGACGGCGCCGGGTCGACGAAGGACGCGAACCTGACCCTGGCCACCGCCCTGCACCAGCTCGACTGCCACGTCAGCATCGACGTCGAAGACGGCTACTCCGCCGACCCCGACGAGGTCGCCGCCTACGTGGCTGGGCTGCCCGCCGACGGCATCAACATCGAAGACAGCACGGCGGGAGCGCTGATCGACCCCGCGACACACGCCGCGAAGATCGGCGCGATCAAGGCCCGCTCGCCCGAGATCTTCGTCAACGCGCGCGTCGACACCTACTGGTTCGGCGAGGGCGCCGACGTCGCGACGACAGTCGCGCGCGCCGAGCGCTACGTCGAGGCCGGCGCCGACGGAGTCTTCGTGCCAGGGGTGTCCGACGCCGACCTGCTGCGCAGCCTCGCGAGCGCCATCGACCGCCCGCTCAACGTGCTGGCCATTTCCGGATCGTCGCCTGCCGACCTCGGTGCGCTCGGCGTGCGGCGGATCTCGACGGGCTCGCTGCCGTACCGGGCCGCCCTGACCGCAGCCGTGGCCGCAGCGGTCGCGACGCGCGATGGACTGACCTTTCCCGGCGCGGTTTCCTACCCGGACCTGCAAAACCTGATGATCCGGTACACAGAAGGCCGTTAGCGCAGGTAACTACCCGGTACCACTGGTTTCGACTGGGTGAAGTCTGGCAATATTACCGACGGGTAAGACGGTTGCTCGAGTCGGCACTAGGGGAATGACGACCACATGACACAGCAGTCCTTGCAGTATCTCGCTCAGGGAACCGAGGGCGGCGGCGCGGCTCTCAATGAGATCATCGGCCTGTCCGTGGGTGGACTGGTCGTTGGGGTCGCCCTGATCTGGGTCGGCTACCTGCACCGGATGCGCAAGATCAGCTGGCTGCACGATCTGGGCGAGTGGGCCGGCGCCAAGTTCAATCGGCCGGCCTGGGTTGCGCTGCCCATCGCGCTGTTCATCACGACCATCATCAGCGCGCTCTTCGGCTTCATCTGGGACGTCAGCCTGCACATCGGAAAGGGCCGTGACCCCGGCCCGCTGGCGAACCCCGCGCACTACTTCATCCTGTTCGGCCTGTTCATCCTCTTCGTCGCCGGCTGCCTGGCCTGCGTGCTGCCCTACGACAAGCCCGGACCGTCCGCCGTGCGGATCACCCGGCACTGGTACGCCCCGGTCGGCGGCATCCTCATGGCCGGCTGCGGCCTCTACGCGCTGGTCGGCTTTCCGCTCGACGACGTCTGGCATCGCATCTTCGGTCAGGACGTCACGCTGTGGGGCCCCACTCACCTCATGCTGATCGGCGGCGCCGGCTTCTCAACGCTGACCGCGCTGTATCTCGAGCACGAGGGGCGCCGCGCAGTCGGTGAGAACCAGCCGAAGGACGGCCCCGGCATCAAGTTCATCCAGTATCTGGCATTCGGCGGAATCGTCATCGGCCTGTCGGTATTCCAGGTCGAGTTCGACTTCGGCGTCATGCAGTTCCGCCAGGTGTTCGAGCCGATGCTCATCGCGGCCGCGGGCGCCTTCGCACTGGTGGCCGCCCGGATCATGCTCGGCCGCGGTGCCGCCATCATCGCGGCGATCCTGGCGCTCGCGCTACGCGGCCTGGTCGCTCTCATCGTCGGACCGATCCTGGGCGCCCCGATCAACTGGTTCGCCCTCTACCTGGGCGCCGCGCTGGTCGTCGAGGTGCTCGCACTGACCCCGCTAGTCAAGAAGCCCCTGCTGTTCGGCCTCGTCAGCGGCATCGGCGTCGCCACCATCGGCCTATGGCTGGAATCCTTCTGGATCGACGCCGTGTACCGGTACTCCTGGCCGACGAGCATCTGGCCCGAGGCGCTGGCCATGGCCATCCCGGTGGCAGCGCTGGTCGGAGTGTGCGGCGCAATGGCCGGCATGGTGCTCACCAATCAGAAACTGCCGAGCCGGGCCATCGGCATCGGCATCGTGACGCTTGCCGTGATCGCCATCGGTGGCGCCACCGCGAACGGCCTGCGCTACGACGTCCCACAGAACGCGACCGCCTCGTTCACCATGACCGAGGCGCCGAGCATCGGCGATCAGCGCATGGCGACCGCTGACATCCGGATCAACCCGCCGGACCTGATCAGCGAGGACCCCAACTGGGTGTCGGTGCTGGGCTGGCAGGGCGGCCTGGCCAACCAGCGCGGCATCTTCGTCGACCATCTCGAGAAGGTCGGCCCCGGACACTATCGCTCGACCGCGCCGATGCCCGTCTCGGGCCAGTGGAAGACGCTGCTGCGGGTCCACGACGGCCGGATCCTGACCGCGGTTCCCATCTACCTGCACGGTGATCCCGGCATCGGAGCGCCAGAGGTGCCCGCTGAGGCGCAGATGACGCGGCCGTTCGTCTCGGAGATCACCATCCTGCAGCGAGAGCGCAACCCCGATACGCCGCAGGCGCTTTGGCTGATCGGTTGCCTGACCGTGCTCGCAGGCACGTTGATCATGATCGCCGGGCTGGCCTGGGGTGCGGGCCGACTCAACAAGAACGAGCCGACCGAGAGCAAGGCCGAGTTCGAGCCCTCCGCACAGGCATGACGGCCCTCGCGGCGCCGCACGTCCAGGTCCTCGCCGACCACTCGGCACTGCTCGCGATCCCGGCATTCGCACCGGCGATCCTGGTGGTGGCCGTGGTCATCTGGGTGGCCAGGCGGGACCGTCGCATGGGCGACGACGAAGACGACTCCGATGACGAGGCTCACAGTGAGGATTCAGCGGCCGCCGACGAAGATGGTTCACCGTGAATACGCTGACGCTCCCGAAGACCCTCATCGCTTTGAACTGCGCCGCCCTGACCGCCACCGCGCTGCTCCTCGCGGCCTGTGGGGGGTCGAACGGATCAGGTGACGCGGCCGGCAGTTCCGCTGCCGCCCCCGCCATGACGGGCGCACCGCAGATGTCGGATCAGCAGGCTCCGCCGGAGCGGGTGATCGTCGACGTCACCATCAAGGCCGGCCAGGTGACCCCCACCAACGAGCAGCTGCAAGCCAAGGTGGGCGATCCCATCGTGGTGCGCGTCGACAGCGACGCCGCCGACCAACTGCACGTCCACTCGAACCCCGAGCACACCTTCGACGTCGAGCCCAAGTCCGGTCAATCGTTTCAGTTCACCGTCGCCGTCCCAGGGAAGGTCGACGTGGAACTGCACCAGCTGAACCGGACGATCGCCACCATCACGGTGCAGTGATCCTCGCCCACGGCCTCGGCGGCTCCAACGATCTGCCGATTCCGTACACCTACGCGCTGATCGGCGCGGCGTGGGCGCTGACGTTCACCTTCGCCGTCGTCGTCCTGGCATGGAAGAAGCCGCGGTTCGACGCGTCCACCCCTGGCCGCCCGCTGCCGCAGTGGGTGACCACCGCGACGGATGCGCCCGTGACGCGCTGGGTGCTGGCCGTGGCGGGGCTGTCGTTCGCGGCGTGGGTCGCGGTCGCCGCCGTGTTCGGCCCGCAGGACGACGACAACGCGCTGCCCGGCGTGTTCTACGTGCTGCTGTGGGTGGGACTGGTCGCAGTGTCGCTGGCGATCGGTCCGGTGTGGCGCCTGCTGTCACCCGTGCGAACGGTCTACCGCCTGCTGCCGCCGTCCCGCAGGCCCCCGCCGTTGGAGTACCCGAACTGGTTGGGTTACTGGCCCGCCGTCATCGGCCTCTTCGCGTTCGTGTGGCTCGAACTGGCCAGCCCTGATCCGGGATCGCTTGCGGCCGTTGAGATCTGGCTGTCGATCTACGTCTCGGTGACCCTCGCGGGCGCTCTGGGGTTCGGAACCCGGTGGACTGCGCGGGCCGACCCGTTCGAGGTCTACGGCGTGGTGGCGTCGCGCCTGTCACCGCTGCGGCGCAACGCCGACGGACGCATCGCCATCGGCAACCCGTTCGACCATCTGCCGTCGATGCCGGTGCGTCGGGGCACGCTCGCGGTGCTCGCCGTCCTGCTGGGTTCGACGGCGTTCGACAGCTTCTCGGCGATGCCGCAGTGGCGCAACTTCGTCGATGACCTGTCGGGCAATTCGATGGCCGTCACGGTGCTGGTGCGCAGCGTTGGGCTGCTGGTGTTCGCCGGCGTGGTGGCCACCACCTTCTGGCTGGCGGCGCGTGCCACCGGCGGTGTCGACGCGCTACGCCGCCGCGAACTGCCAGGGCTGATGGCACACTCGCTGATCCCGATCGTGATCGGCTACGTCTTCGCCCACTACCTGACCTACCTCGTCGAGCGCGGGCAGCTGACCGTGCTGCGGCTGTTGGGCTGCGACGTCGTCCAGCCGTACTACCTGCTCTCGACGCACCCGTCGGTGCTGGCGACGCTGAAGGTGTGCTTCGTGGTCGGCGGGCACATTGCGGGCGTGATCGCCGCCCACGACCGGGCGCTGCACCTGTTGCCCAAGCGCCACCAGGTGACGGGGCAGCTGGCCATGATGCTGGTGATGGTCGGCTACACGTTCACCGGGCTGTATCTGCTCTTCGGCGGATAGCCTGGCGGGTGATGAACGAAGAGAAGAACCCCATCAGGCAGAGCATGCGTGCTCTCATCGTCGTCGACGTTCAGAAGGACTTCTGCGAGGGCGGCGCGCTGGCCGTCGACGGCGGTGCCGCCGTCGCGCACGCGCTCACCGAACTACTGGCTGAGCACGACTACGACCAC
>NZ_JAVRQA010000187.1:0-12656 GCF_032161845.1 Mycobacterium sp. | reverse complement strand
AAATGAACACCATCACCCGCAGCCTCATCACCGCCACCATGATCGGCGGCGCCGCCCTCGGCCTGGCCGGAGTCGCCAGCGCCTCCACCAACACCGAACCCACCGGCCCCGGCTACTCCTACAGCCCAGGCACCTACGCCAAGCCCGCCCCCACCGTGCTGCCCGGCTGGCACAACAACCATGGCCCCGCCTACATCGCCCACCTCAACGGCGAGTAGCACCCCAGAACCCACCAGGCCCTCCCCAAACCAATCCCCGGGGGAGGGCCTGGTGTACGTCTGCCGGTCAACCCGCCCGCGAGGCGACCAGGCCGCGGCGATCGGGGACCCGCTCTAGCCCGAGATGTCCACGCAGCGTGGAGTGGGTGTACTCGCGGCGAAACAACCCACGGTCGCGGAGGATCGGAATCACGTGGTCGACGAACAGCTCGAGGCCGGAGGGGAATACGTCGGGCATGAGGTTGAACCCGTCGACGGCGCCCGCGACGAACCACTCCTCGATCGCATCCGCGAGTTGCTCGGGTGAGCCGACCACCAAACGGTGCCAGGTGATCACCCGATCGAGGAGCTGTCTGACGGTGAGGTGCTCACGCCGCGCGAGGTTCACGACGATGTCGCGCGCGCCCTGGGACCCGCCGACCGTCGTGGCTCCGTCGATGAGCCACGTCGGCAGCGGCTTGTCCCACTCGAGCTCGGACACGTCGACGCTGAGTTGACCGGCGAGATGCGCCAAACGCCCTTCCCCGGCCAGCTCGTTGAGCTCGCGGTTGCGGCGCTTCGCCTCCGCCTCGGTGCTCCCGAGGACGAACGAGAGCCCCGGCATGATCCGAATGGCGTTGCGGGGTCTGCCGTGGGCGACGCTGCGAGTCCGCAACTCGTCGGCGTTGCGCAGCGCGTCGGGCAGGGACGCTTGAGCCGCGAAGACGCCGTCGGCGTAGCGAGCCGCCAGTTCGAGACCACCGGCCGAGCCGCCTGCCTGGAACAGCACCGGGTGGCCCTGCGGTGACCGTGGCAGCGTGAGCGGCCCGTCGACGCTGAAGAATTCGCCGCGATGGTCGATCGTGTTGATGGCACCGACCTTGCCGAACGCCCCGGTGGCCTTGTCGGCCAGCACTGCGTCGTCGTCCCACGAGTCCCACAACGCCCGCACGACGTCGATGAATTCGCCTGCGCGACGGTATCGTTCGCTTCTGTCAGGTTGCGAGGGGGGATCACCATTGTGGCCGAAGTTGTTCCACGCGTATGGATCACTACTGGTCACCACGTTCCATGCGACGCGACCTCGGCTGAGGTGGTCCAGCGAGGCGAACCGACGCGCGACGTTGTATGGCTCCTCGAATGACGTCGACACTGTGCCGATGAGGCCCAGATGCGTGGTCACCGAAGCCAGCGTCGACAGCAATATCAACGGATCGAGTGCCAACGGCGGCGCCGCCAAGGGTTCGTCGGGCTTCTGGAACAGTGACGGACTGTCCGCCAGGAACAGCGCGTCGAGCGTCCCGCGCTCGGCAGTACGGGCAACGCGGATCCAGTACGCCGGGTCGGTGAACCAGTGCGGATCAGCGCTCGGATGCTGCCACGCGGACGGATGCATGCCGTCCGACAGGACGTTGACCCCGAGGTGCAGTTCTCGGTAAGGCGTCACGCCGGCTGCCCCGGCAGCGCAAGTTTCCGCACGTCGGGATCCTCGGCGATGAAGGTCTGTACCCGGGGATCCTTGAACGCCTTGATCAGGTTCTGCACGTTGGGCGTGTCGACGTAGTCGCTGCCGACCGTGAGCACCGACGCGAACTCATCCGGCGACTTCGGAGCGAAGATCAGTTCGTCCTCGGAAACTCCTGCAGCCAGAAATGATTCGGCGTAGCCGACGACCGCGTCGAGGTCGGGCAAGGCGCGTGGCTGGGCGCCGAAGTCGAGCAGGGTGAACTTCAGGTTCTTCGGGTTGGAGGCGATGTCCTTCTGGGTCAGGGCGGTGATGTCGGCACCTGGCCGAAGGGTGATCAGTCCGGCCTGCGCGAGGTACCAAATTCCCTGCGCGTTGTTGGCCGGGTCAGCCAACAACGAAACCGTTGCGCCGTCCGGAATCTGCTCCGGGGTGCGGTACTTGTCGGACCAGATGCCGAAGACCCAGTGGAAGAACGGACCGGTCGCCGCCTGCTCGCGGAAGCCGGGATTGGCGTCCAGCACCTGCTGGAGCCAATGCCGGTGCTGGAAGATGGTCCCGGCGTAGCGCCCGTCACTGATCGCGCTGTTGATCTGCGTGCTGTCGCCGAGCCCCACCGCCGCCACCTTGACGTCATAGTCCGGGGCGACCTTGTCGGCGATGTACTCGATGATCCGCTTCTCGGCGGGGTTGGAGTCTAGGTACACCACCTGCAACGTAGCGCCGGCCGTCTCATTTGCCGACTTCGTACCTGCCGAGCGGAAGAAGGTGAAATAGCTTGCCGCCGCGACGATTACCAGCACTGCCACCAAAAGGTAGGGCCACCGTCGGCGCTTCGCGATGGTGAATCCGTGCCCAGCCGCGTCGGGCGTCGCCTGGTCGATGCTCATCTCCGGAAGTCTCGTTCGCGACCTTGACCGCGGAAAGGCTTTCGCTCACCCTGGCGGCAAGTCAGATCGCCCTCGCCTCACGGTGATCAGAAAGGTGTTCGACGGCAACGTGTTCTGCGATCGTGACGTCGACATGATCGAACTGACGAACTTGACCAAGGCCTACGGCCGTGGCCCCCAGCGCACGTTGGTGCTTGACGACGTCACCTTCAGCGTCGACGCCGGCGAGATCCTGGCCGTGGTCGGGCCGAGTGGGGCGGGCAAGAGCACGCTCGCGCAATGCATCAACCTGCTGACCCCGCCGACGTCCGGATCGGTCGTGGTGAACGGTGAGGACCTGACGACGCTGTCGGCGGGACGGCTGCGCGTGGCGCGCAGACGCATCGGCACCGTCTTCCAATCGGCGGGTCTGCTGGAGCGGCGCACCGCGGCCGAGAACGTGGCCCTTCCCCTCGAATACCTTGGCGTCACCACGTCGGAGGCCAAGAGCCGCGTCGCCGAATTGCTCGACCGGGTAGGCCTTGCCGAACGCGCCGGGCACTATCCGTTCCAACTCTCCGGAGGTCAACGACAACGGGTCGGCATCGCACGGGCGCTGGCCCTTCGGCCGTCGGTGTTGCTGTCCGACGAGGCGACGGCAGGACTCGACCCCACCACGACTGATTCGGTCGTCGAACTGCTCAGCGAACTTCGCGACGACCTGAACCTGTCGATCGTCTTCATCACCCACGAGATGGATACCGTGCTGAAGATCGCCGACTCGGTCGCCCGGCTCGACCACGGAAGCATCGTTGAGTCCGGCCGGATCGTCGACCTACTGACCGATCCCCTGTCGGCGCTAGGGTCGGAGTTGCGGCCGCAGCGCGCCGATGCAGAACCGTCTGCGGGACAACGCATCTGGAATGTCGTTTACGACGCCACCGACGTGCCTGCGGACTGGATCGCGAGGGCGTCGCGGGATCTGGACGTTCCGCTGTCGGTGCTTGGCGCATCGATTCAGGTGGTTGGTGGCGTCAGCGTCGGCGGTGTGACGCTCGGCGTGCCCGCCGAGTTGGGCGACGACGTCCGCGACGTGCTCACGCGCTACGGACTCTCCGCCGAGAGCGCCGCCGACTCCTCTTCGAGCAGGGCGCTGGAGGGCGTCGCATGACCGAAACACTGCTCGCCAATGCCACGGTGCCGGTCGGTGAACTTCCCGGGCTGCTCCTTCCCGCACTGTTGGACACCTTGATCATGGTCGGTATCGTGATGGCGATCGTCGTGCTGGTCGGCGTGCCACTCGGCGCGCTGGTGCACAATCTGGCGCCGGGTGGGCTGTTCGAGAACCCGGCCCTACACACGGTTTTGAGCTGGTTCATCAGCATCGGCCGCTCACTGCCGTTCCTGATTCTGATGGCGTCGATCATGCCGTTCACGCGGTTCATCACCGGAACCAACATCGGGATCGCGGCAGCAGTGGTGCCGATGTCGCTGGCGGGGATCGCGTTCTTCACGAGGATCGTCGAGAACTCGTTGCGGTCGGTGCCGCCGTCGGCCGTGCAGGTGGCCCGCGCCTCAGGTGGGTCGCACCTCCAGATCATTCGCACCGTCCAACTCAGCGAGGCCGTCCCGTCGATCATCGGCGGGTTGACCATCAACGTGATCGCGATGATCGAATACTCGGCCATCGCGGGCACCATCGGTGCCGGCGGAATCGGTTACGTCGCAGTCACCTACGGCTATCAACGGTTCGATCAGGGCGTCATGCTCGCCACCATCGTCATCCTCGTCGTCACCGTCGCGGCGGTTCAGCTCATCGGTGACGCCCTGGTGCGCTTCGCCACCCCTCATCGCCGGCTGGCAGCCGCCGTCTAAACCCGAAAGGTCCCTCATGACAACCACTCCCACCAAGGTCGACGAGTCCCCCGACGACCACGGTTTCGAGCTTCGGCGCCGCCCCAAATGGATCTGGCCCGCGGTGGGCCTCGTCGTGGTCGTGGTGGCAGTCGTCGCCGTCCGATTCTTGTTCTTCGGAGACACCAAGTCCGCCAACGAAATCCCCGGCGCCACCCTGGTGGTCGCCACCAACGAGGGCAACGCGGCAGAGCAGGCGCTGATCGAGTACATCGCCAAGGAGGTGGCGCCCAGGCACGGGATCAAGGTCGCGTTCCGCGGCCTGGCCGACAGCAACACC
This sequence comes from Mycobacterium sp., assembly GCF_032161845.1. Taxonomy (GTDB): domain Bacteria; phylum Actinomycetota; class Actinomycetes; order Mycobacteriales; family Mycobacteriaceae; genus Mycobacterium. The sequence continues at coordinate 7,931 of NZ_JAVRQA010000187.1, read as the reverse complement.
ATCAACCGGGCCGTCAGCGACGGTGAGGTCGCGGGCACCGTCTATCAGCACAAGCTATGGCTCGGCCAGGTACTCGAGGCCAACCCAGACTTCCGGGAGACGGCGGCAACTCCGGTCTTCCGTTGGGGTTTCGGAATCTGGTCGGACAAGTACAGCGATCCCTCCCAGTTGCCCGATGGTGCGAACGTGTCGCTCTACTCGGATCCCGCGAACGAGGCCCAGGGGTTGTGGCTGCTGGAGCGCGCCGGCCTGATCAAGCTGAATCCGACGGCAGACAAGTTCGAGGCCACCCAGAAGGACATCGTCGACAATCCCCGGCACCTGAAGTTCACCCTGCTCGACTTCGCCGCGCAGTCGCGCTCCCTGCCGGATCTCGACGCCGCGGTCGGCTACACGGAGTACTACCTGGCCGCGAAGGTACCCCTCAGCCAGCAGATCTTCGCGCCGCCGGCGCCCGACGAGTTCGCGGGTCAGCTGACCATCGGCAGCAAGTGGGCCGACGCCGACAACATCAAGAAGCTGGTCGAGACCTTCCAGGACCCCGCAGTGCAGCAGTACCTGGCGACCGACCCCAGCGTGAAGAACATCCTGCTGCCCCTGTGACGAACGACGTACGATCTCCCATGGAGGTATCGCCATGGTGGACACCGGAGTCGAAGAAGCCCAGAAGCTCGCGGGCGGGAACACCGCCTTGTTGCTCCCCCGCACGGACCGCACCGTCGAGGAGGAGCGGCTGCACCGCAAGCAGAACCTAGCGGCGGCCTTCCGACTGTTCAGCCGGTTCGGGTTCGACGAGGGCGTAGCCGGGCACATCACCGCCCGCGATCCCGAGTTGACCGACCACTTCTGGGTGAACCCGTTCGGCATGCACTTCGGGCACATTCGCGTCAGCGACCTTCTGCTGGTGCGACACGACGGCGAGATCGTGCACGGGGATCGGCCGGTGAACGCGGCGGCGTTCGCGATCCACTCCCAGGTTCATGCGGCGCGGCCCGACGTGATCGGCGCCGCCCACTCCCACTCGGTGTACGGCAAGACGTGGTCGACGCTGGGCCGGACGCTCGACCCGATCACCCAGGACGCATGTGCGTTCTACGAAGACCACGCCCTGTTCGACGCCTATTCGGGTGTCGTCCTCGATCTCGAGGAGGGCAAGCGCATCGCGCACGCGCTCGGTGACGGCAAGGCCGCGATCCTGCGCAACCACGGCCTGCTCACCGTCGGCCACTCCGTCGAGGAGGCCGCGTGGTGGTTCATCACGATGGAGCGGTCCTGTCAGGCGCAGCTGATGGCCGAGGCCGCAGGCACTCCCGTCCTGATCGACGCGGAGATGGCCGCCCTGACCCGCGGCCAGGTCGGCAGCCACTTCGCGGGGTGGTTCAGCTTCCAGCCCCTGTTCGCCAAGATCGCCAGGGAACAACCCGACCTGTTCGACTGACGGCTCATGGACACTTCGGTCGACGAGATCGGCGATGGCATCTTCCGGCTGTCGACGTGGATACCCGACATCACGGAGAACGGCTTCACGTTCAACCAGTTTCTGCTGACCGGGGACGAGCCCTTCCTGTTTCATTGCGGCCAGCGGTTCCTCTTCCCGCAGGTCGCCGCTGCCATCCAGAGGGTGATCCCGATGGACTCGTTGCGCTGGATTTCCTTCGGGCACCTCGAAGCCGACGAGTGCGGCGCGATGAACATGCTGCTGGCCGCCGCACCCAGCGCCGAGGTGATCCACGGCCCGCTGGCCTGCATGCTGTCGCTGACCGACATGTGCGATCGGCCGCCCGTCGCCATCGGCGACACGCCCCATGACATCGGCGGCCATCGATTGACGTTCATCCCGACTCCGCACGTCCCGCACAACTGGGAAGCCGGTCTGTGGTTCGACGAGACCACCTCGACCTTGCTCGCCGGCGATCTGTTCACCCACGTCGGCCAGTGCCCTGCGCTCACCGAAAGCGACGTCGTCGCGCCGGCCATCGAGTCCGAGGGCTTCTTCCATGCCACGGGGTTGAACACCAATCTGGCTCCGACGCTGGAGCTGCTCGCGTCGATGGCGCCGACGACGCTGGCGATCATGCACGGCTCGTCGTACGCCGGTGATGGCGCGGCACAGTTGCGTGCCCTGTCCGACGGGTATGCCGTCATGCAGGGTGAGTCACTGCAATGACTTAGGTCACTGCCTGCGTAGCCTTGACGTCGATGAGGGTGCGGCTGATGGCAGTGAGCGGGCTCGCGGCGGCCGCGCTCCTCGCGGGCTGCCAGTCCACGACCGTCGGAGCCCCGCAGGGCAACGGTGGCAACCCGACCGAACCGACTCTTCCGACGTCGCAACCGTCGCGCACCTCGCCGACGCCTTCACCGTCTCCAAGCCCGACGCCGTCACCACCACCGGCTCAGGCGCTTCCGCCGCAGAACGGCTATGTCTTCATCACGACCAAGTCGGGCCAGACCCGCTGCCAGCTCAGCGCGACGGAAGTGGATTGCGAGGCGCCGTTCACCAATGCGCCAGTCGTAGATGGCGTGCCGGCCAACGGTGTGCGGGTGACCGCATCCGGACAGCTGGGGTGGGTCAGCGGCAACCTCGGCGACATCCCCGTCGTCACGATCGACTACCGCACCTACTCCGCCGTGGGATGGACGATCGTCGCCAGTGAGGACGGCACCCGCTTCACCAACGACGCCACCCGGCACGGCATGTTCGTCGCCATCGCAAAGGTGGAAGCCTTCTAGACGTAAGGTCCAGACGGTTTAGCCAACCGCCCGTTCCGGGAAGATTCGAGATCGTGACGTCTCCCCAAGCCGACGAGCAACTCGCCCCACACGTCTTCGTGCTGTTCGGGGCCACCGGCGACCTGGCCAAGCGAAAGCTCTTCCCCGGCCTGTACCGGCTGGCCGCCGCGTCGCGACTACCCGATGACTACGCCATCATCGGCTCGGGTCGTCATTCGCCGGGCTCCGATGAGGAGTTCCGGACGCGCATCGCCGATGGCCTGAGGGATGCCGTTTCGGACATCGACGAGAGCGTGCTGACCGACCTCACCAGCCGATTGTCGTTTCAGACGTCGGATGCCGACGACGGCGGCGACCTGGCAGCCGCGGTGGTAAAAGCCCGCGAGCGCCTCGGCGACGAGTCGCAGACGCTGATCTATCTGTCGGTGCCCCCGACGGCCATGCAGCCGATGATCGGCATGCTCGGGCGCGAAGGTCTGACCGACGACGCCCGTGTCGTCGTCGAGAAGCCGTTCGGCACGGATCTCGCCTCCTCCCGTGAGCTCGACGCCGCGCTGAAGGACGTGATCAGCGAGGAGCAGGTGTACCGAATCGACCACTTCCTCGGCAAGGAAGCGGTCCAGAACATCCTGGCGTTGCGTTTCGCCAACGGCCTGATCGAGCCGGCCTGGAACCGCGACAACGTGACGTCGGTTCAGATCGACGTCCCCGAAGACCTGACGGCGGAGGGCCGCGGCGCCTTTTACGAATCGACGGGCTGCTTCCGCGACATGATCTCGACCCACCTGTGTCAGGTGCTCGGCTTCGTGGCGATGGAGCCACCCGTGCACCTCGACGAGCGCTCACTGCGCAACGAGAAGGCCAAGGTCTTTACCGCCATGCGGCCGCTCGACCCGCAGCGCGTGGTCTTCGGCCAGTACGACGGTTACCGCGACGAGGACGGCGTCGCCGACGACTCGACCGTCGAGACCTTCGTGGCGCTCGAGGCCTTCGTCGAGACCGAACGGTGGCAAGGCGTGCCGTTCTACCTACGCACTGGCAAGGCGCTGGCAGCGAACCGGCGCACCGTCACGTTGACGTTCCGCACGCCACCGATGGGCCGGTTCGGGGACGATGAGTACGGACCCAACCAACTGGTGATCGAGCTTGGCGACTCGCCGACATTCGCAGTGAGCCTGATGGCGAAGCGGCCAGGACCGCGAATTAAACTGGTGCCGTTGACTTTTCACCTCGACCTGGCCGCCGAGGACCCGGACGACACGCCCCTTGAGGCCTACGAGCGCCTGCTGCTCGACGTGCTCCGCGGTGATCAGACGTTGTTCACTCGCGCCGACGAGGTGAACCGGTTGTGGGAGATCTGCCAACCGGTTCTCGACGATCCGCCGCATCCACAGCCGTACCCGCGCGGTTCGTGGGGTCCCGACGACGCACTGGCACTGCCGGGTCCGGACGGCTGGCGGCTGCCCGATGACTGAGTGGCTGGGCATCTCGGAGCACGGTCTCATCGGCGACTTGCGTACCTGCGCGCTGGTCGGCACCGACGGCACCATCGACTGGTTCTGCGCCCCCCGGTTCGATTCGCCGAGCGTGTTCGGGGCGATCCTGGACAAGGACCGCGGCGGCAGCTGGCGGCTCGAACCAGCCTGCGAGGTGTCGCGGACCCAGCAGTTCTACTTCCCGGACACCGCCGTGCTGATCACCCGCTTCCTCACCGCCGACGGCGTCGCCGAGATACACGACTTCATGCCGGTCCTCGGCATCGGCGATCCCGTGCACCGCCAGCGCATCGTCCGCCGTGTCAGCGGTGTGCGCGGCAAGATCAACATGCGGATGCATTTCGATGCCAGACCCGACTATGCCCGCCAGAATTGTGAGGCCGAGTTCGCCGGCGACGGTGTCCTCGTCACGGGCGACGGGGTCCGGATGGGGCTCATCGCCTCGGTGGACCTGCACGTCGACACCGAGCCCGACAACGCCTGCGTCGGCGCCGAGGTCGAACTGACCAAGGGCGACACCGCACTGTTCGTCTTGGAGATCCTCGACGGGGACGACCTGCCGTCCGCCAACGCGGTCGACATGACGGACTCGCTGCTGGACGCCACCACGTCGTACTGGCGGCACTGGTTGTCGCAGTCGCGGTACGCGGGCCGGTGGCGCGAGATGGTGCACCGGTCGGCGATCACACTCAAGCTGCTGACCCATGAGCAGACCGGTGCGGTCATCGCTGCGCCGACGACGAGCATCCCCGAATTCGTTGGCGGAAGCCGTAATTGGGACTATCGCTACGTATGGGTGCGCGACGCCGGGTTCAGCCTGTACGCGTTGCTACGGCTCGGCTTCACCGACGAGGCGCGGGCGTTCATCGGCTGGCTGTCGGAAAGACTGGGGCGCGAGCGCCGAGAGAACCACGGCCTCGGCCCGCTGCGAGTGCTCTACGACATCGACGGCAACGTTCCCGCCGACGAAGTCGAACTGGACAACCTGAGCGGTCACCGGGACTCGCGGCCCGTGCGGATCGGCAACGCCGCTGTCACGCAGCTGCAGCTCGACATCTACGGCGACATCATCGACTCGGTCTACCTGTTCAACAAGTACGGACCCGGCATCAGCAGCGACGCCTGGCAAGACGTGATCGAAGTCGTCGACTGGGTGATGGAGAACTGGGACCGCAAGGACGCCGGCATGTGGGAGGTCCGCGATGAAGACCGGGCGTACACCACGTCGCGGCTGATGTGCTGGGTGGCGCTGGAGCGCGCCACCCGCATCGCCCGCCAGCGTGGCCTGCCCGGTGACATCGCCGCCTGGTCAAAGGTCCGCGACGAGATCTACGAACGCATCATGACCCGCTGCTGGAATACCGACCTGCAGGCCTTCACCCAGACCGAAGGGGGCGCCGCGCTCGACGCGGGTGTATTGCTGATGCCGATGGTCAAGTTCCTCTCGCCCGCCGATCCGAAGTTCCTGTCGACGCTGAAGGCCATCGAGGCGGACCTGGTGACCGACAGCCTGGTGTTCCGCTACACCCCCGAGTCCGACGGCCTCGACGGCGAGGAGGGCACCTTCTCGCTATGTTCGTTCTGGTACGTCGAGGCGCTGACCCGGGCCGGACGTCTGGACGACGCTCAGCTGGCGTTGGAGAAGATGTTCACCTACGCCAACCACGTCGGTCTCTACGCCGAGCAGGTCAGTGCCACCGGCGACCAGGTGGGGAACTTTCCGCAGGCCTTCACGCACTTCGCACTCATCAGCGCCGCGACCAACCTCGATCGCGCGCTCGACAAGAAGGATTGATCATGACAGTCGCACAACAAGAACGCGCCGCGCTCGTCACCACCATGCGTGGCGTCGGACCCGAACAGCCCACCCTGTGCGGGGATTGGACCACCCGCGACCTGGCCGCCCACCTGGTCGTGCGGGAGCGACGGCTCGACGCCGCACCCGGCATCCTGGTGCCCGCGCTGGCCGGTTACACCGCACGGGTGCAGGAGCAGGTCACCGCCCAGAACGACTGGAACGTGCTGCTCGACCAGATCGCGTCGGGGCCGCCGCTGCTCTCCCCCTTCAAGCTGCTCGACCCGTTCGTCAACGTGGCCGAGATGTTCATCCACCACGAGGACGTCAGGCGTGCCGTAAGCGGTTGGGAGCCAAGGGAGCTCGACGAGACCACCACGGCGGCACTGGCCAGGCAGGTCGGCTTGATGGCACGAATGACGATGTCCAAGACTCCAGGGAAGGTGTCGCTGCGGACACCCGACGGGAAGAACTTGGCCACGATCGGGAAGGGTCCGGCCGTGGTGGTCACCGGTGATCCCGGCGAGCTGTTGATGTTCATCTCCGGTCGCAGCGAAGCCAAGCTCGAGTTCACCGGCGACGACGCCGCCATCAGCGCAGTTCGCGGCGGCGACCGCGGACTCTAGATGGCACGCGCACTAGGCTGGGCGACATGGACTTCCGCGTATTCGTCGAACCGCAGCAGGGCGCTACCTATGGTGACCAATTGGCCGTGGCCCGGACCGCAGAGGCGGCCGGCTACTCCGCCTTCTTCCGCTCCGACCACTACCTGGCGATGGCAGGCGACGGTCTGCCGGGGCCGACCGATTCCTGGGTGACGCTGGGTGGCATCGCCCGCGAGACGTCGACGATCCGGCTCGGCACCATGGTCACCTCCGCGACGTTCCGCCACCCCGGCGTGCTCGCCATCTCGGTGGCCCAGGTCGACGAGATGAGCGGCGGCCGTGTTGAATTGGGCCTCGGCGCGGGCTGGTTCGAGGCCGAGCACGACGCGTATGCCATCCCGTTCCCGCCACTCGGCGAGCGGTTCGACCGGCTCGGCGAACAGTTGGACATCCTCACGGGACTGTGGGGCGCGCCCATCGGCGAGACGTTCGACTACAGCGGCACGCACTACTCGATCAAGAACTCACCTGCGCTGCCGAAGCCCGCGCAGACGCCGTACCCGCCGATCATCATCGGCGGCGGCGGACCCAAGCGCACCCCGGCCCTGACGGCGAAGTACGCCTCCGAATTCAACATTTCGTTCGTCGACGTCGAGACCCTCAAGACGCAGTACGGGCGCGTGGCAGCGGCGGTCGCCGAAGCGGGCCGCGCGCCGGACTCACTGACCTACTCGGCGGCCTTCGTCGTGTGCGCCGGACGGGACGACGCCGAGGTGGCGAACCGGGCCGCCACCATCGGCCGCGACATCGACGAACTGCGCAGCAACTCACCGCTGGTGGGCACGCCCGGCGAGATCGCGGACAAGCTCGATGCCTACGCCGAGGCGGGTGTGCAGCGGGTGTACCTCCAAGTTCTCGACCAGTCCGACCTCGACCACGTCGAGTTCTTCGCAGCCGACGTCATCCCGCAGTTGGGCTGACCCCGGGCCGCACCCATCCTCCGCGGCTACTATCGGAGGCCGTGACCAGCAGCGGGCGTTCAGGGGGCGCCAGGGACGACGAGCCGGCGTGGCACGAACGCACGTCGACCGTCGTCGGAGCCAGCGCCGCCGCCCTCGCGGTGATCGGCCTTCTCTGGCTACTCATCTCCTACGTGGTCGGTGGGTCCGACGATCCCGGGTCGCCGTCCCAGTACTACCTGGAGCCGAGCGGCTCGGGCAGCAGTGCGGCGTTCACGACGACGACCACGAGCAGTACCGAGGTGATCACCAGCACCAGTCCCCCGGTCACCACCGACATCGACCC
>NZ_JAVRQA010000186.1:0-5804 GCF_032161845.1 Mycobacterium sp. | reverse complement strand
CGCGACGTGTCCGTGCGAGTCGACTAATCGTCACGCCAGGCGGCGCTTATCCGACTTGCCGTTTGGACGGCCGCCGCAAATCCGTCGTCGGCGTCCAGTTCGGCATCCAGGTCCGGGTCGGTCCGGCGAGCGGTCGGACCGTCGTCACGTCCGTCGAATGACGGGTCCGTTCGCTCCCGGTCCTGCGCACCGCCGCGCTGCCGCGCTGCGTCCAACATCTGTCTAGGGGTCTTCGATGGCCACCAATTCTTGTCACCGATGAGCACCGCGACCGCGGGAACCGTGATCGTTCGCACGATGAATGTGTCCAACAGCAGACCAACGCCGATGACGAAGCCCAACTGCACGACGGTGGCCAGGCTGCTGACGGTCAACGCCAGCATCGACGCGGCGAAGATCAGCCCGGCCGACGTGATCACGCCACCGGTGGCACCCACCGTCTTGATCACTGCGGACCGAACACCATATTTCGCTTCATCGCGTATTCGCGATATCAGCAACAAATTGTAGTCGGCACCAACGGCAACCAGCACTAGGAATGCCATTCCGGATACGCTCCAGTAAATGTCCTGACCCAAGACGAACTGGAAGAAAACCACGCCAATACCCATTGCCGAGATAAACGACAACACCACTGACATCACCAGATAGATCGGTGCGACCACCGCCCGCAGAAGCGCGGCGAGAATGAGGAAGACCACGACCAAGGTCATCACGATGATGTACGTGAGATCAGAGTTGTAATGCGTGCGAATTTCATTGTTGAAGGCCGAGAAACCGACCATCGTCATCTGTGCATTGGCCAGGCTGGTGTTCGGCCTGGCGCTCTCGGCCGCCTCGACGATGAGATCGACTTGATCCATGGCCTCGGCGCCGAACGGATTCAGGGCGGTCTGTACGAGGTACCTGACGGTGTGGCCGTCGTCTGAGACGAACAGCTGGGCCGCCTTCTTGAACTCCTGCTGGGTGAGCACCTGCGGCGGAATGTAGAAGCCGGACATCGCCGGGTCGGCGGCGTCTCGCTTCATCGCCAGCAGAAAGCTCGACGCCTGATCGAGGCCACCGCCCATGTTCCGCGTCTGGTCGACCAATAGCTGAACGCCGTCGGCCAGTTGCTTGCTGGAATCCGCGAGCTGGTCGGCGCCTGTCTTGAGGTCGTTGAGCTTCGAATCCAGATCCTCGGGGTTGTCGATCCCCATCTTGCGAGCGGCTTCGATCGCCTTGTCGAGTTGGCCGCCGACCTTGCGAACCACGTCGTCGACCCGCTGGGTGCCCTGGGTTTCCTTCAACCCGCGGCTGAGTGCCTCCAGGTAGGCGATGTCACCTTCGTCGTAGCCATCAACCCGGCGCTGCAGTTCCGCGCGCGAGGAGACGCAGGCGGGGTCGATGTTGCACGCGACGCTTCCGCTCAGCACGACGAGCATGGACTGCGACGAGCGGTAGCCCTCGGTGACCTGTTTGAGGCTGTCACCCAGCGCGTCGCCGACGGAGTTCATGTTGGCGGCCAGCTTGGCCGACTTGTCGAGTTCGTCGAGCGTGACCTCGTCGCCAAGCGCGGCCTTCATATCGGTGAGACCGCCGACCATCGAACGGACGTCCGCCATCGAGTCGATGACCTGTGACCGAATGTTGTTGAGTACATCGGACATCTGATGAGCGCCGCCACTCAGCAGTGACAGGTTCTGGTCATTGGTCGCGATCAGGCCGGACGCGTCAGCGAGCTTCGAGCCGACCTCGCCTGCCTGATAGGTGGACTTCGCTTCCTGAAGCATCTCGCCGTTCGGCCTGGTGATGCCACGCACCATGTCGATGCCGGGCACCTGACTGATGCGCTGGGCCATCTGCTCCAGATCGGCGAGCGACTTCGGCGACCGCAGGTCCACGCCGGGCGCGTAGATCTGGATGAATTGCTGCATCGTGGTACTGACGGGAAAGTGCTTGGTCAGCGCGTCGTAGCCGAGGTTGCTCTCGGCATCCGGCGGCAGGTTCTTCCGGTCGTCGTAGTTGTACTTCACCAGGGTCGCGCAACCTGCCAGCGCCAGCAGGACCGCCAGACTCGCGGCGAGGTACGACTTCGGCCGTCGCACGATGCGCACGGCCGTCGTCCGCCAGAACCGCCCCGTGATGTCCTTTCGCGGTTTGACCCACCCGCGCCGTCCCGCGAGCACCATCAGCGCAGGCAGCAACGTCATCGCGGCCAGCACCGCGATGATGATGGTCACCGACAGCGAAGGGCCAACGGTCAGGAACACTCCAAGCGTGGCGAAGGAAAGTCCCATGAAGGTCAGCGCCACGGTTGCCGCGGACCCGGTGATCACCTCGCCGATCGTCGCCAGTGAATAGACCACGGCGTCGTCCGAGGCCATTCCGTTGCGCAGACACTCCTGATATCGACTGAAGAGGAACACCGCATAGTCGGTGCCCGCCCCCATCAGCATGCCGGTCATGAGCACGATGGTTTGCGGGCCGATCGGCAGGCCCAGCTCGCCGAGGCCCGCGACGACCTGCTGCGCAACGCCCATCGAGATCCCGATGGTGACCAGCGGCATCAGCATCGCCACCAGATTGCGATAGACGATCACCAGGATGGTGAAGATCGTGACGACCGTGGAGATCTCGATGATCAGCTGGTCGTGTTCGCCGATCTTGTTGAGATCGTCGAACGTCGCGGACGCGCCGACCACGTTGACGGTGAGCTTCGAATCCGCCATGACGTTCTTGACCGTGGCGATGGCGTTCCGATAGGCCTCTTGGCCCGGCCCGGAACCCATGTTCCCGGCCAGGCTGACCGGAAGCGTCCAGGCCTTGCCGTCCTTGCTCGTCATCGCTTCACGAAGCTCGGGGATGGCGACGAAGTCCTGGGTGGACTTCACGTCGGCGGTCTCGGCGCGAAGCGCGTCCACCAACTTTCGGTAGTCGTCCTCGTCGCCAGGCGTCAGAGGGTTGTCGCTCGACAACACGACGATCGCGACGTTGCCGCCGTCGGCTTCCTTGAACGCATTCTTCATGTGGTCGCCGGCAGCGAGGATCGCCGAATCCTTCGGCAGCAGATCCGGAGGATTCTTCTGCGCGACGACGAACAGCGGGCTGATCAACAGGAACAGCACCCCGGCCAGAGCCACCCAGAAGACGATGATCGCGACCGGACGCCGGACTACGAACCGCCCCAGTGATTCGAACGCCCCGTGAACAGAGACGCCACGAAGATCGGCGCGGCTGAACATCATGTGAGGTTACACCGGCCAGCAATCGCCAGACGTCCGACGACGGGCGGCCTCAGCATACTTGCAGTAACGCTGCGGACGGCTACGTGCTGTAATCGTGTGTGCGAAGTTCAAATCCGGATAATCGTCTGAAAACAAAGACATTTCGTACCTATCGACGGATTTCTCGGGCATGAGATTTGCGGTCGCCGTCCATGGCACCCGAGGTGATGTCGAGCCCTGTGCGGCGGTCGCCGTCGAACTGTTGCGTCGTGGTCACGAGGTACGAATTGCCGTACCACCGAATCTGGTTCGATTCGTCGAGTCGGCCGGCCTCGAAGGTGCAGCCGAGTACGGCGTCGACTCACAGAAGCAGTTGGAGGCCGACGTCTTTCGCGACTGGTGGAAGCTGCAGAACCCGATGACCGTGCTGCGCCGCAGCCGTGAGTACGTCACCGAGGGCTGGGCCGAGATGAGCCAGACACTGTCGACGCTTGCCGAGGACGCCGATCTGATCCTGACGGGCACCACCTACCAGGAGGTCGCCGCCAACGTCGCCGAGGCACATGACGTTCCGCTCGCGGCGCTGCACTACTTTCCCTGTCGGATGAACAGTCACGTGCTGCCGGTTCGACTGCCGGGGCCGGTGCTGCGAACCGGCTGGTCGGCCGTGGAGTGGGGCCATTGGAGGGTGCTCAAGGGTGCCGAGGACGCCCAGCGGCGTGCACTGCGCTTACCGAAGGCTGAGGTCCGAGCGGTGCGTCGCATCGTGGAGGGTGGCGCCCTCGAACTTCAGGCCTACGACGAAGTCTTCTTCCCTGGGCTCAGCGAGGAATGGCGGGGAAGCCGCCGGCTGGTCGGCTCGATTTCGCTCGAACTGCCCACCTCCGACGACGATGAACTCGCCGACTGGATGGCGGCCGGATCCCCGCCCATCTACTTCGGATTCGGCAGCATGCCGGTCGATTCGCCGACCAGCGCGATCGAGATGATCACCTCGGTGTGCGCGGACCTGGGCGAGCGGGCCCTGATCAGCGCGGGTGTGTTGGACCTCGACGAGGTATCTCGCAGCGACCACGTGAGACTCGTCGGTGCGGTGAACCACTCCAAGGTCTTTCCCGCTTGCCGCGCGGTGGTCCACCACGGCGGCGCAGGCACGACTGCAGCCGGCGTGCGGGCCGGGGTGCCGACGGTGGTCCTGTGGGTGTCAGCCGACCAGCCGGTGTGGGCCGCCCAGATCAACCGGATGAAGGTCGGTGTCGCCCAACGATTCTCCCGCACCTCGGCGCGCTCTCTTACCAAGGCACTGCGCACCGCACTCAGTCCGGAATGCCAGGAACGCGCCCGAGTGGCGGCCACCCTGGTGACGCCCGCCGCCAGGAGCGTCTCGACGGCAGTCGACCTACTGGAGGCAGCTGCCGAGCGAGGACGAGTGCCCGCCAAGACCTAGATGATGGTGCCCTTGAGGCCGAAGTCCGCTAGCACGCGAACCACCATGTCCCCGAGCCACTCTCGGGTGTTCTCGACGCCCACCTGGTAGCCGACGACTCCGATCGATACGGTCCCCGCGATACGCCCGGCCGCCACCACCAGTTGGCCACCGGCCCGTTCGAGTGCGCTTCGTGTCACGCCCTGGTCGACGGGTCGGAACAGCATGATCTCGGCGTCGGTGCCGTCGACGCGGGCCACCTCGGGTGGTACCTCGCCGAGGTTGGAGCAGGACACCGGGAGGTCACCGAAGATCAGGTCCGCCGTTCGTCGTACGGCGCGCACCGGGACGAATGGCGTGATCGGGAGGAGCGCATGCTTCTCATCTGGGTCGGCCAGCCGCCTGACCGCCTCCCTGACCGCCTCCCTGGCTGCCGTCAGGTCCGCCGTCACCGGAGCGGGATCGACCGTCGCCGAGGCGATCTTCATGGCGTTGCCGCGCAGGTCGTCCGCCCCGCCGCGATCGCTCATCGCGATCAGCAGTGTCACCAGGCCGTCGGAACATCGGGCCCGCCCCAACCGCTCCCCCAGCGATGCCGCAAATCCGGCCAGCAGCGAATAGCCGGTACCGTTCAGCTCACTGGCACGCGCGTCCCATTCCAGCGCGTCGACGACGGCCGAGACCGCGGGCAGAACCAGGGGGCCATCGGTGCCCGCCGCCGCCACCGCTGGCCGCGACGCGCCGGCCGACGAGATCTCCCGTCGACTGCGATACGCGAACTTCACTGCGGCGACGACGGTTCGGCCGAGTTCCGGCAGGTCACGCACCACTTGGCGAGCGTCGGAGCTCAGCGCTGCGCGTCGCGTCCGCGACCGCGGCGCGCGGTATCCGAAGTGGCGCGGCTCTTCGTTGACGGCATCGATCAACGTGCGCGTGGCTGCGCCATGGTCGAGCAGACAGTGGGACGCCACCAGCGTGACGGCGGTCGTCCCGTCGGTCATCGGCAGCACCCCCAGATGCCAGCCGGGCCCCTGCACCGGATCGATGCGCTGCTGCGAGCGTTCTTCGATCCAGGCACCGAGCTGGCTCGGCGGCCGCTCCTCGGCGATGTCGAGCGGCGCGACCGGTCCGGTGGCAGCGACCCACCGGTGCCGACCGAACGGCAATGTCGA
>NZ_JAVRQA010000185.1:0-7151 GCF_032161845.1 Mycobacterium sp. | reverse complement strand
CTGCGTGATAGTCTCACCCGGTTGTTGGGGCGAGTGGCGGAATGGCAGACGCGCTGGCTTCAGGTGCCAGTGTCCTTCGGGACGTGGGGGTTCAAGTCCCCCTTCGCCCACAATGAGCGGTTCTACGAACCGCAGCGCTAAAGGTCACGAACTCGCAAGAGGTCGTGGCCTTTGTGTTTGGCGGGATGGCGTTGTCGGTGACCCTACGGCCGGCCGCGGGGGACTTGGCGGAGTAGATCCCGAGCAGAGTTTTGTATCGCCTTCTCTGTTGGTCAGCGCCGCCAGTGCGGCGTCCGCGGCATTCGAACGAATCGGCAGGTGCTCGGCGACGACCTGTACTACGGGAGCAGAACCGGTCGGGCGCTGGGCGATCATCACGCGGCTGGGTTCCACCGCGATAACGGTGCGCGTTGGTTCATGGGATCCAGTGCCGGCGCCGATGGTGGCCACCGTGGCTGCAGCCGTGACGGTCCCCGTTGACACGGTTCCTCCCCGGACGACAACCAGACGTTGAGGGTTTGGCGCTGAGCCCAGCCGGTGAGAACGCCAGTCTGTCGAGCTGTTGTGGGATTGGCCATCAGCAAGAATGGCTCGATGCAGCTTCTCGACACGATTGCGACGATTCTGCTGTTCATCGTGTTGATCGGATGGGTGGGGCTATCCATCTATGCCGGCGCTATGAGCGTCATGCTCAGCGACAGCGGTGCACCGGGGATCGCACTCATCGGCGTGGTTCTGGCTGTCGTTGGGATCCCGCTGTCGGTGATCGTCGTGTACGTCGTCGCCGTGGTGCGCGCGTGGCACGCGGACGGCTACACGTTCTACTATCCGCTTGTCGCGTTCGTCGTGGGTACGGCGGCTGCTGCTCTCTCGCTGTGCGTCGGCTGGGGGCTCCTTGCACTCGGCGTTCACCTTCACGGAACCGACGGGGAGCGTCGTCGGGAGGGCAAGGCCAAGCAACCGCGCGAAGTGGGGAGCTCGGCGGAAGCAGAGGTCCATCCCGTCGAGATGGCGACGACATCTGCCCCACCGAGGGTGCTGACGTTCGAGATGACGCACGAATTTCGCGAGGGGTCTCTCTTCGTGGAACTCGGGATAGAGCGAGTGACAGGTCGCCGATATCTGAAAACCCCGATGCCGCAACGCAATGGGGAGTGGGAGGAGTACTACGGCATCGACCTTGAGGAGTACGAGAGATTCGCCGCTGACGCCAAGGAGGCGCATGGGTTCGCTGCCGAGTGCCGCCGCCAAGAACACCCGACCCGATGGATGTTCTGGCCTGGGGCCCGGGCGCCCGAGCCAATCACTGTCGGCCGGACACGTCTGGCCAAGAAGCGGGCGATCTTGCTGACCGATCACCCCACCAATTCCTCGGGCGCTCCCGTCCAGGGCCTTCCCGTCGGAACCCCGTTCGTCCGGATCGTGGATAGCGGCGTCGATCTAGAATGCGACGTGCAGGTGCGATTACCGGCAGTGGACAGCCCCGTCGTCTCCATCGCCGCCGACCAGTTGGGCCTGTAGGACGGCGCTACCACTCGCATCTCGGGAGGCGTGGCAGAACGGTGTTGCAGCTCGTTGCCAGCGAGCCGCCGCGTACTCGCGGCCGGGGATTTCGAATCCCTCCGCCTCCGCCAAAGCTCCTGTAGCGCAATGGATAGAGCGCCAGGCCGCGACCGACGCCAACCGGCTCGCCGCACTGCTCGGCCGGTCAGCCCTCAGCTTCACCGACTTCATCCACGATCACCGCGCTGACTTCAGCGCGGAGGCGACTCAACGCTCAAGGCATGCTGAAGATAGAGCACCGCGTCGCCGACGGTGCGCAGCGTCAGCAACCCCTCGGCGGGCGAGACGATGCCGTGCTTGTCCTCAAGGCGCACCGCGATCTCGGTGGCCGACAGCGAGTCGACGCCCAGTTCTTCGATGAAGGCCTTCTCGGAGGTCACCTCGCGCGGGTCCAGTCCAGTGACCTCTTCGATGACCGACACCAGGATGGCGTGAACCTCTGCGCACGTGAGCATTTCGGAGCGGGGCGGGGCCTCCACACCACTCCAGATCGCGGCGACGGGCCGGTCGAAGAAGGACGCCACCCGCTCGTTGAGTTCCTCTTCGGTCATTGGTTGAACGCACCATCGAGGTACCGGCTTCTGCAGGCGTAGCGGGCCAATTTGCCGCTGGTCGTGCGGGGGATCGCTCCGGCCGCCACCAGGTGCACGTCGGCGACTCCGAGAGCGTGCCGGCGGGAGACCGCCGCACGGATGGCCTCGACGATCGGCTCCGGGCCGGCGCGGCCTGCGCCGACGGCACGTTCGGCGATGATGACCAGCCTTTCGGCGGTGTCCTTGGTCGTCGCGTGCGGTAACTCGTTGGCAGGTACCGAAAACGCCGCGACGAAACCCGAGCGCACCGCTGCGGAGGATTCCGATACCGTCGCTTCGATGTCCTGCGGGTAGTGGTTGCGGCCGTCGATGATGACGAGGTCTTTGATCCGGCCGGTGATGTACAGCTCGCCGTCGAGGTAGACGCCGAGATCGCCGGTCCGCAGCCAGAACGCGTCCGACGGGGAGCCATCGGCATGGCTCGCGCCGCTCTCGAGTCTCGATTGCAACTTGTTCTTGAAGACGAGTTCGGTCTCGCGGTCGCGGCCCCAGTACCCGGCGCCGATGTTGTCACCGTGCAACCAGATTTCGCCGACCCGGCCGTCGGGAAGCTCCGCCCCGCTGGCACCGTCGGCGATCACGGCCCACTGACCGATGATCACCTGGCCGCAGGAGACCTGCGGAACCGCTTGCGGCGCATCGGCTGTCACCACGACGGCGCGGCCGTCTGCCAGCAGTTTGCGGTCGAGGTGAATCGCGGTGGCTCTGGCGTCGGGGGCGATCGTCGCGACGGACAACGTGGCCTCCGCCATGCCGTACGACGGCTTGATGGCCGTCGGCGGCAGCCCATAGGGCGCGAACGCTTCGGTGAAGCGCTCGATCGCACCCATGGTGACGGGTTCCGACCCGTTCAGCAGGCCGACGACGTTGCTCAGATCCAGCGATTCGCCCTCGGGCGGTAAACCACGTTGGGCGGCAAGGTCATACGCGAAGTTCGGCGCGGCCGCGAAGGTCCGGCCGAGGGCGGCTTCGGCGGCCAATTGTTTGATCCAGCGGTGCGGTCGCCGGACGAAGGCCAACGGCGACATCAGCGTGATGTAGCCCCCGCACAGCGCCGGGAACATGATCATCAGAAGGCCCATGTCGTGATACAGGGGAAGCCAGCTGACGCTGCGGATCTTCGTATCGAGTCCACCGGCGATGATCATCTGCACGACGTTGGTGCACACCGCCCGGTGGCTGATCTCGACACCGGCGGGCGTGCGCGTCGAGCCCGAGGTGTACTGCAGGTAGGCGATGTCGTCGCTGTCCACCGCGACGGGAGTGAAGGTGCTGCCCACCGAGTCTGGAAGTGCGTCAACGGCGATCACCCGAGGGCGGTGCCGCGGAGAGCGATTGCGCAAGAAGGCGTTGACGGTCTCGGCGGCCGCCACCGTGGTGAGGACCACCGCGGGTTGGGCGTCGGTGAGCACCGCGTCGAGGCGCTCGGTATGGCCGGGCAGCTCAGGCGCGAACAGCGGCACCGCGATGTTGCCTGCGCTGACCGCGGCGAAGAAGCTGACGACGTAGTCCAGACCTTGCGGGGCCAGAATCGCCACCCGGTCGCCGGGGGCGGTGAGCTGCTGAAGTCGAGCACCGACCGCGCGGACCCTGGCGCCGAGCTGCGCCCAGGTCAGTTCGATCGCGGCGCCGTCGCGATCGACGGTGTAATCCAGGTAGCGGTAGGCGGGCGTGTCGCCGAGCGTGGCGATGTTCCGGCCGAGATAGGAGGGCAAGGTCGCGCCGGCAGGCAGCGCGATATTGCCCAGTACATCGAGGTGGTCCTCGATCTTGATTTCGGATGAAGACATGTTGTTGTGCGAGGGATCCCGACCCATACCGGAAACGTTAGCTGTTCTACCAAAAATCCGCCGGGTCGTATCGCCGTGGTTCTAGACACACGACGGGGTCGGATATGGCTTACGTCTCAGTAAACGGTCGGGACCCCTCGCCCAATCAGCGGTCAGTAATCCCAGGCGGCAGGGACGAAGCGGAAGGCGTCGCCGGCGACCGCCACGTGGCAGACCGACGGGAACGGCAAGTGAGTGGCCACGAGTTGCTCGCCGGTCGCCGCCAGCTCCCGTAGCAGACCGACTCGGACGCGCGCCGCTTCCTCGGGGTCGTGCTCGAAACCGTTCTGCCACTGAGGGTTGTCGAACCCGACCTGGAACACGGCGTCACCGGCGAACGTCAGTCGTTCGCCACCGGACTCCAGGCGGACGATGCTGTGCCCTGGGGTGTGACCGCCGGTGCGCGATAGAAGTACACCCGGCGCCACCTCGTACTCCGTCTCGAAGGTCTGCATCTTGCTGCGGTACATCTCCAAGAACCGCGATGCGGTCGTCCGGAGCACGTCCGGAATAGGCGCAGGCATGACGGTGCGGGAGAAGTCGGGCGACGCCCAGAACTCGGCCTCCGCAGAAGCCAGGTGGACCCGCAGGTCCGGGCGCAGCCGGCCGCGCAGCCCGTCGGCGAGCAGCCCACCAACGTGGTCCATGTGAAGGTGAGTGAGCACCACGTCTGTCACCGATGAGGGCTCGATGCCGGCGGCAGCAAGTCGCATCGCCAGTTGCCCGGCCTTCGGGAAGCCCGGAAACTCCAGCCCCAGACCGGAATCGATGAGGATGGTCCGGTCACCGCTGCGCACCACCGCGACGTTCAGCGGCCAATCGAGGACGTCCGGTGGCAGGAACATCTCCTCCAGCCAGGCAGCCAGGTCCGCCGAGTCGGCGTTGGTGGCCAACGTCGACGTCGTGATCGGCAGCACCCCGTCGCTGATCACCATCACGTCGATCTCGCCGACCCTCAGCGCGTAACGCGACGGGACCAACTCGTCGAGCCCCGGCCTCCCGAGGTGTGTGGCGTTGTCCAAGCTCATGTTCTTCTCCTCCTGCGCAGCTCAACCGAAGGCGTGTGGGGAATCACCTGCCTTTCCCGTCGAACGCCCCCCGGCGGCGGGATTCATCCAGAGATCGTCACCTGATCCCGGTCAGTCCAGTTCGACGTTCCGGCGATGCACGCCAACCTGAAACTGCTTGGGCCCCCAGAGTGTCTCCAATGCGAAGTGAATGGTCTTGGGCTTGCCCAGCAGTGTCGTGGCCACGACGGTCCCGGTCGAGCCGGCAGGCACCTCCGGCACGTTCATGCCGGTGATCTCGCTGCGGGCGGTCACGGTGTCGCCCTTCTTGTAGCGCTTCACAATCCCTCCCCGCGAAAGTCGAGTCCGAAACTCCATGTACAGAACATCTTTGGGGGAGTGCGGCCCGGAATGCAACCGATTTTCACGAAGGTGGCGGGGTCCTTGAGGCGTCATCGAGACGAACGTGCGCGTCCCACCAGTCGAGCACGCGTATCCCAGACAAGGTCAACCACTTCGACGGCTCGCCTTCGGGGACGTCCACGTCGAACCACACCCGTCCGGGCAGCACGTCGGTCTGGATCCACGTCCCATCGGGCCGTCTCGCGGCACGGATGAGTGCGATCGCATCCGCCATCCGTGGGTCGGGCGCCGTGCCGGCGAAAAGCGACCGTTGCCTGAAGTACTCGGCGGCGTTCAGCACGGTGTAGGACCACCGCATCGGGTACCGGAATCGATCGACCCACGGTGCCACCGGTCGTCCCGTCGACAGGCGGCGGAACAGTCCGCGCGTCAGCAGGTACTCCTCACCGGAGTGTCGGGCCGCGCGCGTCGCGTCGGTGCCACCAGTGGCGGCGTCGTAGTCCAGTAGTCCCTTGAGTGCGTTGAGCGTCGAGTGGAACGACGAGCGCGTGGAACCCTCGACCCACTCGCAATTCCACCCCCCGTCGGCCAGCCGATGCTCGACGAACCAGTCGACGATGCCGGTGATGTTCGCCCCTAGCCAGAGTCCGTTCGAGACGGTCCAGGCGTTGATGCAACAGTCCACCTCGCCATCCCAGTAGGCCAGATCCTCGTACTCCCATCGGCTGTTGGCGGCCAGGAGTTCTGCGGTGCCGCGTTCGCGGAGGACGGTGGAGTCGAGCCCCCATTCACGCAGTGAGTTCAGCGTCCAGGTGGTTGCCGTCCAGGGTTGCCCGGCGCCGTCGGCGGCTTCGGGGCCGTCAAAGTCGAAGTCCGAGGGGAAGAATGCGCCGCCGGCCCACTGGCCGTCGGGGTCTTGGCACGCCAGCAGGCGCGCTCCGAAACCCTCCGTCGCAATCCTGGCTCGCGTGTTCTCCCACACCTCACGGGGTTCGTGCGTGATGTCGCGCTCGACCTGCCAACGCAGGGCCGGGTCGGAGTCCAGGAGCCAGTTCGTCAGGGGCGCTGCCACCATGCGCCAACCATAGGGGCCGCCCAGTCGAAGGACGGCCGGTATCGCCTACGCGAAGCAGGCCACGGCACCTGACAGCGACAGTGCAACGATGGCCAGTGGTGCTGCGGCCATCGCCGCCACCGGGCCGCTCAACGTGACGTGGGTGCCGATCTGAGCCAGGCCCTTCTGAGGGTCCAGGAGACGCTCGGCGCGGACGAGCACGGCAACACTCGCAGCGGCCAGGCCATGGGCCGGGGCATCAGCACCCGACAAGGTCAACAGGCCCGCCAGAAGAGGCCGATGACCGTGCCGACGGGCCGCGGCATCATCGGCGCACATCTCGAGCAGCGAGCACGTTTGCGCGGCGGCCGTGGCGAACAGCCCAATCCGGGGCAGCGCCGCGGCCAGGCCACGGACCGCGGCGACGAGGTAGGCGTGGCGGCCGTCGAGGTGGGCACGTTCGTGGGCGACCACGGCCGCCAGCTGCGTTCCGTCGAGCGCCGCGAGGGCGGCAGTGGTTACGACGATCGCCGGCGGGCGCCCCGCCACGCAGTACGCCGCAGGCTCGGCTGCGTCGATGATCACCACGTCGCCACCGGCTGACCTGCCGACCAGGCGGACGGCGTCGGCATGCTCGAAAGTGTGTGCGCGCATACGGTTCACGGCGCGGCCGACGCGGACGACAACGGCAACCACACTTGCCACGGCGACGATCACCGCGCCTGACGCGACGACGCTCGCC
>NZ_JAVRQA010000184.1:0-11653 GCF_032161845.1 Mycobacterium sp. | reverse complement strand
CTACGAGAACGTGGCGACGCACTGGGGCAACTGGGCCAAGGTCTTCTTCAACAACAAGGGCGTCGCCGCCAAGGCCACCGACGTCTGCATGAACTACCCGGCAGGCGACATGTCCGTCTGGGACTGGCCAGTCACGCCGTAGCACCTCAACGAAGGTGGCCGCCGAGTGACTAACTCGGCGGCCATCTTTCGTCTGAACCGGCTAGTGCAACGGACGCCGTCGGCGACCCATGAGGACGGCGAGGACCACGGCGCCGATGCTCAACGCGCCACACGCCACGGCTACCGCAATGAGGTAGACGTCCCGCTTGTTCATGCCGGCTGGCGACTCGTCCGAGGCCAACGTCAGCTGGTAGTCACCGGGCAGCGGCCCTGGCTGCGGGTCGTCGAGGCCCGGGAACTGCTGAGTCTTGTGCACCTCGAAACTGCGCTCGCCGGACGGCGTTTGCTTCCATTCACCCCACGCCGGCGTGACGCCGTCGAGCAGCACCTTCTGCTCGCCGTACTGCCGGTCGGGACCCACGTCGACGATCTTCGAAACCCGGAACGGCTGGTAGGTGGCGTCGGGATAGCGCACCTGGACGGGTACGTTGGCGTAGTTCAGCAGTGGCGGCGGCGGCAGCGGCGGCGGGAAGCCGATTCCCGGGTAGTACCCGCCACCGAAGAAGCTGCCGACGGCGACGTTGACCGCCTGGTTGATGGTATTGGTGACCACCGCGGTGAAGCTGTACGCGGCGTACTGGGCCACCTCGAGGACGATCCTGGCCAGCGGCGGGATCCACACCACGCGTGGCGCGTTCTGGTAGATGTACACGATCCGCACGCGTTCGTGATACGGGTTGCTCAGCACCGGGCGGTAGTACTCGTCGTACTGGACCCAGTCTGGCTTCCACTGCCGCACGTTGCGGTCCCAACCGCCGGCGAGCTGCACATGATCGTCGTCGTGCCTGCCGTCCTTGTTGAACGGATCACGGTCCCGGTTCGGCAGGTCGATGATCCGTGAGACGTCCTGGATTTCCTGCTTGGGCGCCTCGACGGGCTTCGCTTCGACGATCTTCGCGGCCAGGGCAGTCTGGACGTCGGCTTCCGGCGCCTCGAGCGTCTGCGGTGCGACCTTCGCGATCACCTTCGGCGTTGCCTCCGTCGCCGACTCGGAGGACGACTCGCTAGAGGACGTCCCGGTCTTGGCGGAGGGTTCAGAAGTCGACGCCGACGACGTCGATTCGGAAGACGTCTCGGACGACGTGGACGCGGGCTCGGGCGCCTCACTCTTCGCGGACGTCGGGCTGCTGCTACTCGCTTCCGACGTCTCGCTGGCTGGAGTCGGCGATGACGCTGGCGACGGCGGCGTGGATCCGCTCGTCGCCGCAGGCGTGGACGTCGTCGGACTCGTCGTCGTCGACGTCACCGGAGGCGGCGTGCTGGTCGAGGGGGCCACCCGTGGCGCGGCCGGTGCGACGCTGGTCTCCGCGGTCGTCGGCGAGACGGGCTCGGGCGCGCGGGTCTGGGTCGGCGCCTCGACGGTCTGCTGCACCGTGGGCACGACGACGGGCGGTGGTGCCTCGACCGTCTGCTGCACCGTCGGCACGACCACCGGGGCAGGGGCGACCGGCGACGGAATGTCCGCGACCGTGGGCTTCTCGACAGGGGCCTCGGTTACCGCGACGGGCGGCGCGGGCACGATCGTGGTCGTCGGAACGACCGGTTCGTCACCCGGCTTGGCGAACGCGGGCGCGATGCCGCCCGTCAGCGCCGTCATGGAGATGACCACTCCGGACGCCAGCACGGCGCAGACAGTTCGCTTACGACAAAATTCCAACGGTGCACCCATCGTGCATCGACTCCTTCGATCTCTCCCCCAGCACTGGTCTCGGACCAGCGGCCGCCCACGTCACTCAGATGAATCATCGGTGGGCCGACGGATTCGTTACACCCGCGGACGGGCCGGCGGGACGGCTGCCAGCAGGGCGCGCGTGTACTCGTCCTGCGGTGTGGCGAACAGCTCGGAGGCGGGGCGATATTCCACGGCGTTGCCCGCGCGCATGACGAGGACGTCGTGGCTGACCTTCTCGATCACTGCCAGGTCGTGCCCGATGAAGAGGTAGGTCAAGCCGAGGCGCTGCTGCAGGTCGGCCAGCAGCTCCAAGACCTGCGCCTGCACGGACACGTCGAGCGAGGCCGTCGACTCGTCCAGGATCAACAGCTCGGGCTCAAGGGCAAGGGCCCGTGCGATGCTCACCCGCTGCCGTTGACCTCCGGACAGTTCGTGCGGGTACCGCGTGGCGAACGATGACGGCAGCCCGACGATGCCAAGAAGCTCGTCGACGCGCGCCCGGCGGTCGGCCTTCCCCTTGACCAGCCCGTGCACCACCAGCGGCTCACCGACCGACACCGCGACCGGCAGCCGGGGGTTGAGTGAGGCGAAGGGGTCCTGCAGCACCAGGCCGATCCGCCGCCGCAGCGACTTCTCGGCGCGACGCCTCACCGCGAGCACGTCGGTCCCGTCGATCGTCACGTGTCCGGCATCCGGTTTGACCAACCCGGTCAGTGCGGCCGCGACGGTGGACTTGCCCGACCCGGACTCGCCGACGAGCCCCAGGGTGGACCCTCGCCGGATTCGGAACGACAAATCCTTGACCGCGTGGATGGTCGACCTGCCGACTGGGGTCGCCACCGGGAATCGAACGTCGAGACCCGATACCTCGAGCAGCGTCGCGGCGTCGTCGGCGACCGCCGCTGGACCACTGGATCCAATCAGCGGACGGGACTCGAGGAGCCGTCGGGTGTACGGCTGCTGCGGACGGTCGAATACGTCGTGGACGGCGGCCTGCTCGGTGACGTCGCCGTCGTGCAGCACGGTGACGTCATCGGCCACCTGCCCGATCACTCCGAGGTCGTGGCTGATCCACACCACTGCGGTGCCGAAGTCACGCTGCAGGTCCCTGACCAGATCGATGATCTGCGCCTGCGTGGTGACGTCGACCGACGTCGTCGGTTCGTCTGCGATGAGCAGTTCGGGGTCGCAGGCCAAGGCGATCGCGATCATCACCCGCTGCCGCTGCCCACCGGACAACTGGTGCGGATAGGAAGCCAGCCTGGCTTCCGGATTCGGCAGGCCAACGGCGGTGAGGAGTTCCAGCGCCCGCGCCTTGGCTTCCCGCCGGGTGGGATGGCGGTGCGCCTCGAGGGACTCGGTGATCTGACGTTCGAGTGTCAACAGCGGGTTCAACGACGTCCCCGGGTCCTGGAAGACGAAACCGATCCGCCCACCGTGGACGCTGCGCAACGTGCGCGCGGACGCCCCGATGAGTTCGATCGAATCTCTCTGGCCCGCAAGGACACTCGAACCGGTGACGACGGCGCCGGGCGCGTCGAGCAAGCCGGTCGCCGCGAGCACCGTCATCGACTTGCCGGATCCGGATTCCCCGACGATGCCTAGGGTCTGCTCCCGTTGAACGGCCAGCGACACGCCACGGACGATCGGCCGCCTGCCGATCTGCACGTGCAGGTCGGAAACCTGCAAGACCGGGGCGGTCACTGCTTCCTCCGCGCTTCGACCATCGTGCGCTGTTTGGGGTCGAGCACGTCGCGCAGGCCATCGCCGGCGAGGTTGAAGGCGAGCACGATGACGAAGATCGCCGCGCCGGGAAAGACCGCCATCCACCACGCGATGGTGACGAAGCCCTGCGAGTCGAAGATCATCCGCCCCAATGACGGTTCGGGCGGTTGGATCCCGAGGCCGAGGAACGACAGCGCGGCCTCGGACAGGATGGCGAAGGCCAGCGACAGCGACATCTGAACGATCAGCGGTCCCGCGATGTTCGGCAGGACGTGCCGAATCAGGATGTAGAGGTGCCCGGTTCCCATGGTGCGCGATACCTGGACGAACGGCTCGACCCTGACGCTGAGCGTGCTGGCGCGCGCGACGCGGGCGAAGATCGGCGTGTAGACCACGCCGATGGCGAGCATCGTGGTCGTCACGCCGGGACCGAGGATGGCCACGATCGCCAGCGCGAGCAGCAGCACCGGAAACGCGAACATGACGTCGACCACGCGCATGAACACGGTGTCCAGCCAGCCTCCGCGGTAACCGGCGACGACGCCGATGGTCACTCCGACCACGGCGGCGAACATCACGCTGACGACGGCAACCTGCATCGAGGCCTGGATGGCGACCAGTACCCGGGACAGGACGTCGCGACCGAGTTCGTCCGTGCCGAACCAGTGCGCACCGCTGGGCCCACGCAGCGCGCTCGGCACGTCGACGTCGTTGATGCCGTGCGGGGCAATCCATTTCGCACCGACGGCGATCACCAGCACGGCGGCCAGAATGATCGCGCTCACGACGGTGACGGCATTGCCCGCCAGGAGTCGCAGCGCGCCGACCCGGCCAGTCTCCGTCTCGTCGATGTTCTGGTCGGTCATGAAAGCCGGATCCTGGGATCGACCACTGCGTACAGCATGTCGACGATCAGGTTGATGATGAGGAACAGCACGGCGATCAGCAGCACCGCGCCCTGGATGACCGGGTAGTCGCGGGCGGCCACGGCGTTGTACACCAGGCGGCCGAGGCCCGGCCAGGCGAACACCACCTCGACGACGATCACCCCACCGAGGATGGTGGCGAGTTGGATGCCCGTGATGGTAAGGATGGGCACCAGCGCGTTGCGCACGGTGTGGCGCAACGTGACCACCCGCGGGGAAAGCCCCTTCGAACGTGCGGTGCGCACGTAACCCATTGCAGCGACCTCCAATACGGCTGACCGGACGTAGCGTGTCAGGATCGCCGCTGCGACCAATCCGACCGTGAGTCCGGGCAGGACGAGGTGGCTCAACCACCCCCCGGGATCCTGCGACAGCGGCCGGTACCCCGAGGTCGGCAACCAGCCGAGCGTCGTGGAGAACAGGGCGATCAGCAGGATGCCCATCCAAAAGTCGGGAATCGAGACGCCGAACTGGCTGGTGACCCGGACGATCGCGTCGCCGACCTTCCCCTCGTGCAGTGCCGACCAGATTCCGGCGGGAAGGGCGATCAGCAGCGCGATGACGATCCCGAACAGGGCCAGGGAGACGGTGGCGGGCAGGCGTTCGAGCAGGATCCCGGCAACGGGGTCGCCGTTGCGGAAACTAACACCAAGATCCCCGGTCAGCGCCGAGCCGGCGTAGGCGAAGAACTGCTGAAAGATCGGCCGGTCCAGACCACTTGCCGCACGCAGGGCGTCGTAGGCCTGCGGCGTGTAGCGCGTGCCAAGGGCGATGCGCACCGGGTCACCGGGCACCAGTTGAACCAGGGCGAAGACCACGATCAGCACGCCGATCAGCACCACCAGCGAGTAGACGACGCGGCGGATCAGGAATCTCAGCGCGGGATGGCTCATCCGTCGGCACTCCCGGTCAGGCTGGCGGTCCGGAACCGCACCGCGCCATCCCGGCGCGCTTCGTATCCGGACAATCGCGGGGTCCAGGCCTGGATCACCGCTGGGTTGTAGAGGTAGAGATAGCTGACCTGGTCGGCGATGAGCGAAGCCGCCTTGGCGTAGTCCTGTTGGCGCAGTTGCTGATTGGTCTCAACCCGGCCGGCGTCCAGCAATCGGTCCACCTCGGGGTCGGAGAATTTCTGGGCGTTGCTCGACCCGCCGGTGTGATGCTGCGCGTAGTAGAAGTCATCGGGGTCGATGTTGCCTAGCCAGCCCATCATCAACATGTCGAAGTTGCCGGAGTTCTGCTCGTCCAACCACGTCGCGAAGTCGACGGTGCGGATGTCGACCGAGATGCCAAGGGGACTGAGGTTGTCGGCGATCACCTGCGCTGCCGTCACGGTCTCCGGATATTCGCTGGTGACCAAAAGGTCCATCTTGCTCGGGTGAGAGCCCGCCGCGTCGAGCAGACGGCGGGCCTCATCGGTGTCGTAGCGATACCGGTCATAGGGCGTGTACCAGGGGTTCCCTTCCGGAATGGCCAGTTGGTTCGCGGTGGCACTGCCATAGCTGGTGGCCTGCACGATGGACTGTCGGTCGATGCCGTAGGCGATCGCTTGGCGTACCCGCGGGTCGTTCCATGGCGCACGGGCCTCGTTGAGCGCGAGGTACCAGTAGTCGTTGCTCGGCGTCACGGCGAGTTTCAGGGAATCGTCGTCCTTGAGTTGAGAGATGCGCTGGGTGGGCACCGAGTCGGTCCAGTCGATCTCGCCGGCCTGCAGCGCTGACAGCGCGGTCGACGGCTCGGTGATGAATTCGAAGGTCACGCCAGGCACCTTGGGGGCGCCACCCCAGTACGTCGGGTTGGCCTTGAGGACGATCGAGTCGCCACTCTTCTGAGACACGAACGCGAAGGGCCCGGTGCCGACCGGATGGGTGGCGATCTGGCCGCTCTCGACGTTCCTGCGGGACACGATCGCCATGCCCTTGAAGCCGCCAATGTTGGTGAGCAGATTCGGCGTTGGCCGATTGACCCGAATGCGGACGATGTCCTGTCCTACTGCGCTCACGTCGGTGACGGCGCTGAACTTGTCGACGTTGGCCAACTTCTCGTCGATGATGCGGCGGTAGGAGTACACGACGTCATCGGCGGTGAACGGACTGCCATCCTGGAACGTCACACCCCGGCGTAGCTGGAAGGCCCAGGTGAGCTGATCGGGCGACACGGTCCAGGACTTGGCGAGTGCAGGCTGCATCTGCAGGTTCGCGTCGGGTTCGACGAGAGTGTCGAAGACGTTCTCCAGTACCTCGAACGAGAAGTAGGCGCTGGTCTTCTGCGGGTCGAGCTGGTCGGGCTCACCGGCAATGGCGGCGATCAGGTTGTCCGAGCCTTCGCCGAGGTCGACGCGTTCGGTCGGGGCACAGGACACCGCCACCAGAAGAGCGACCATGGCGGCGGCGACGGCCGCTGGATGGCGCATCCGATGCGTCTACCCGTTGGGCTCCGGTTACACACGTCGTTGCTGTCGGCAAACAATTGTCGGACCGCGACGAACTGGCGAACTTGCCGACACCTGCGCACGGTCTCGCATCGATGCCCTATGCTGGCAAATGATTCGTGACGGATATGCCGTGGGTCACATTCTGTTTTCCGCCGGGGAGGGCGTCAATCGTGGGCAAACATCGCAAACCAGCAGCCAAGAGGCGGACTCCCGTCGTGACCACCGGTATTGCACTTGGGGCGGCAACCGTATTCGCATTTGGCTATGCCATCGACAACCATGTCACCCCCAACACCCTGCTGGCCGCCACCACGACGATATTCGTCGACGGCACGAAGTCGATTACTGGCAACGAGGAAGGCATTTCGCCCTACCGAATGGTGGGCGCGTTGGACGGCACCTACGACCAGACCTCGGTCGATCCGAGCAACAACAAGTTCTTCATCTATCCGCGCAGCCTCGGCCCCCTGACCGGTCTCGGCGACCCCACCTACGACGCCTCGGAGGGCGACGCCACCACGAAGACCGTGGCCGCGGTGAAGGCCGCCCGCACCGCCAACGGTCCGGACGCCACGATCTACGTGGTGGGCTACTCGCAGGGCGCCGGTGCCGTGTCGCAGGCCATCGCCCAGCTGGAGGACGAGGGTTACAGCACCAAGAACATCGAATTCGTCCTGGCGGCCGATCCCCGGCGCAACGACGGCGGCATCCTGACCAGGTTCCCCGCAGGGGTATACGTGCCGGTCATCGGTGTCACGTTCGGCGACGGCACCAGCCCTCAGAGTGACGACACGCACGTCCTGCAGGTCACCAAGCAGTACGACGGCGTCGCCGACGCACCGAAGTACGTCTTCAACGTCGTCGCCGACGTGAACGCCGCGATGGGTTACTACTACCTGCACCCCGGCTTCTACGCCACCGTCGACCCGAGCGCGCTACCCGCCGACGATCGCATCATCTCGACCAGTGCCGACGGCAGGATCACCGACGTCCTCATCAAGGCTCCGGTCGGCGAACTGCCGCTGACGATGCCGTTGCTCCAACTCGGCGTGCCGAGATCCGTTGTCGAAGCCCTTGATCCGTTCCTACGGGCCGTCATCGAGACGGGCTACGACCGACCGAGCGGCCCTGGTTCATTCCCTTCGGCGCCGGTACCGTTCCAGCTCGCGCCTCCCCCGACCAAGTGGGTCTCCGACGCGCAGTCGGTCGCCGAGGGTGCCGTTCAGACCACCCAGGCTCTCGCGACGGTCACCCAGCCGCCGGCAGCCGACCCGGAGCCCTTCGCCAAGAAGTCGATCAGCACGACGCCCGAACCGCCCCCGGCGGCCAGCCCCAACAAGTTCACCCCGGCGCAGAAGCCGGCCGGCGGTTGGAAGCCCGGCGATCTGCTGCGCGCGTTCCTCAGCCCGCTCACCGGTGGCGGCTCGTCGCCGAGCCCCGCGTCGACTCCTGCCACGACACCCGAGCCTGGGACGCCGCCGGTCACGACGTCCACTCCAGCCAGCGGCGAACAGGGGACGCCGGGCACCGTGGGATCCACGTCGGCGCCGTCGTCCTAACCGACGGACGAAATGACCTCGCTGCCGGGGGAACCCGCGAGCCTGTTCCGCATCGCCTCGAACGTCGGCTGCCGATCCCTCTCGATGTGCGCGTAGGCCACCGACTCGGCGACCCGTTCGTTACCCGACGCGATCGCTTCGCGAAGCAGCACGTGGTCGTGAAACGCCTCGTCGGCGGGTAGCCCACTGGTGAGGAAGAACAGCCAGGTGATGCGCCCGGAGATCGACTGCATCAGCCTGACCATCAGTTCATTCGACGACACCTCTATTACGGCCTCGTGAAAGGCGGTGCTCGTCCTGGCGATCGCATAGGCGTCACCACCGGCGACCGTCCGCTGCGCCTCGTCCAACGCATGGTTCAACGTCTCCATCGGAGCGCCGAGCGAAACCTGACGAGCCGCGTAGCGCGCCGCCCCCACCTCGAGCGATAGCCGCACGTCGAAGAGGTCGTCGATCGCCTTGCCATCCCACTGCACGACCACCGCCCCCCGTCGCGGTCGGGACTGCACGAAACCATCGCGCTCCAACCACGGAACCGCCTCCCGCAGGGGCACGCGGGATACGTTCAACTCCTCTCCGATGCGTTGTTCGGGAAGCCGGCTCCCCTGCGGGTATTGGCCGCGGATGATCCGCTCCCGAACCGTCGAGTAGACGAGCCGCGACAGCGATGGGGTCGAGGAGTCTCCCGTCATCGCCCGGGCCGCTTCGCTCCCGCACTCCGTTTGGTCACCCGGCGATGCCGAGCAACGAGAAGTTCAACTCGTTGGCGCCGACGTTCTGGCTCTCGGGCACTCCGGTGAGCCATTTCTGCGCCACGACCCAGTCCTTGTTGTAGGACAGGTTCAGGAAGCACCCGGTCTGACCGTAGAGATCACCCGCCTTGACGTAGGTGGCGGTGTCGCCGGTGCCGAGCGCCTGGTCCAGCAGACCGTTGACGTCCTTGGACTCGCAGCCGAAGTAGTTGATGCCGCCCGCGGCGTCCCAGAAGACGTGACCCCACATGTACGGGTCGCCGCCGTCGGGCCCGTTGTTGCCGTCGATGAAGGCATCAGGCCCCGTCGGCGGGTCGTTGATCCAGCCGAACACGGTCGAGGTGTCGTAGCCCTGGGCGGACGCGGTGAGTCCGGCGGTCTGCAGGTTCGCGACGACGATGTTGGCCATCGACTGCGCGTTGACGTTGCCGTTCGCGTAGCCGATCACCAGCGTCTTGGGTGCATTGGCCGGCAGCGCGGACACGTAGCCCTTGAGCGCGCCGCCGTCGAATGAGATGGCCTGCTTGTCCACTCCCCCGGCGATCATGCCCTTCGCATACATCGTGGTGGCAACCTCAGACCGCTTGCCGAGAACCTGATCCACCAGCGTGGCCTGATCGATCGACTTGAGGAACGCGACCCGCGCATCAGCCGTCTTGAAGAACTCGTGGCTGGGGTTGACCGTCACCAAGGCGCCCTGCAGGGTCGGCAGAAAGTAGTTCGACACTCCGCCGGCCTTGGCGTACTTGTCCAGGCTTGAGGACGGCAACGCCGCGGCGATGGTATCGACGGCGCCGTTGTCGAATGCCAGCTCGAGCGCCGATTCGTCTGTGTAGACCGGCAATTCGATCTTCTTGAACGGCGACTTCGGTCCCCAGTATCCGTCGTACTGGGTCATTTCGTACTTGACCCCGGTCTGTGCGGTGGTCAGCTGGTACGGACCGGTGCCCAGATCGTGGGAGGACAGGTAGGTCTGGGCGTCGTCGGATCCGGCGTTGGACTTGAGCCCCTCCGGGGATTCCATCTTCGGGCCGAACGGTGACGCGAGGTAGCTCAGGAAGGCGGTGTTGGGCTTGGTGAGGGTGATCACCGCCGTGTGGTCGTCGGGCGTCGCCACGCTCTTGACTGCCTCGACCATGTACGAGGCACCGCCCTTGACGGCGATCCGGCGCTTGAACGCGACGTCGACAGCGGCCGAGGTGAACGGCGTTCCGTCGTGGAAGGTCACGCCCTGGCGCAGGTGGAAGGTGTACACGTCGTTGGTCGGATTGACATCCCACTTCTCGGCAAGGCGCGGCGCGATCTCGACGGTGTCGGTGTTGTTCTTGTACTGAACCAGACCCTCGTAGGCGTTGATCATGATGGCGGTGCCGTTGTTGGCGTAGTAGATGTCGGGGTCGGGCGGCTGCCCGATGTCGCCGAGCAGTCCGACGGTCAGGGTGCCGTCGGTCGGGGCCGCGGCGCCGCCACCGCCGGAGGAGTTCGGAGTGCCCGAACTACAGCCCGTCATCGCGAGGATCAGGGCGGCGCCGACGGCGGCACTCGTCCGCATTCTTCTGTTGGACATGGCGAAACTCTTTCTCTCGGTGGTCATTCGGCGGCTATACGAGGATCGGCGAGCGCTTGCAGTAGGTCGACGAGGACGTTGGACAGGACGTAGATCGCTCCCAGCACCAGGGTGACCCCGGCGATGGCCGGGAAGTCGGCGACCGGGATGGACGCGGCAAGGTAGTTCCCGATGCCGGGCCAGGAGAAGATCTGCTCGACGACGACGACGCCGGCGAACATGAATCCGAGCTGCAGGCCCGCCATCGACAGAGCGGGGCCGATCGCATTTCGGACGACGTGGTGGACGACCACCTGCGTCTCGGTCAGCCCCTTCGAGCGGGCCGTCCGGACGTAGTCGACGCCGAGGACTCCATGCAGTGACGAGCGGAAGACCCGGCCGATCGCGACTGCGGGCGCGATGGACAGCACGACGGCGGGTAGCAGAAGATGTTGCAGCGCATCGACGAACGCGTTTGTCTGACCGTGCAGCACGGTGTCCAGCAGCTGCATGCCGAATGGTCCCGGGTCCTGGAAGTCGCCGACTCCGCGTGCGGGCAACCAACCGAGCTGACCGAAGAAGACGATGATGCCGACGAGTGCCAGCAGGAAGGGCGGCGCGGTGGCCAGGAGCAGGAGGACACCGCGGCCGATCGAGGCGCCCGGCCAGCGCAGCGCGCCCGAGAGTGCGTACACCGCAGCCAGTGCCAGGGCGATGAGGAACGCCGCGACGACGAGTTCGACGGTGGCCGGCAGGTAGGTGGCGATGTCGGCGGTGACGGGTTGCCTGGTCCGCAGCGATCGGCCGAGATCGCCGGTGAAGAGGCCGCCGACGAACCGCGCGAACTGCTCGAACAGCGGATCGTTCAGGCCGAGTC
>NZ_JAVRQA010000183.1:0-9503 GCF_032161845.1 Mycobacterium sp. | reverse complement strand
CGGACGCGGGCGGCGCCCCTCGATATTGGCTATCGGTTGTGGCCAGGAGCGTTGCTGGAGTTTCCGGGGCCGGTTCCGGCGTTCTGCGCCACGGTGACGGGCCCGCCGGGCAAGGTGCAGAATGTCTGCGGCTGGCCGAGCTGGTCCACCGAGCCCAAGACCGCAGCGGTGACGTCCGTGCCACAGACGGCGGCGATGACCTGCGCCGCAACGCCAACGTTCACGTCGTTGAGGATCGCGACGTCACCGACGGCGACATTGACCAAGCCGTCCTGCAGATTGACGGGCGGTGCCGCATTGGCGATTCCCATGCCGGAGAAAAGCAGCGA
Source organism: Mycobacterium sp. (assembly GCF_032161845.1). GTDB lineage: Bacteria > Actinomycetota > Actinomycetes > Mycobacteriales > Mycobacteriaceae > Mycobacterium. The sequence continues at coordinate 9,174 of NZ_JAVRQA010000183.1, read as the reverse complement.
TCCGCCGAGTACGGCGCCGGCGGTGGTGCGCATGATGTTGTTCTTCATCTCTTGGTTTCCTCTCGATTGGGGAAGCATCGATTTCCGGTTCCCGACCAGTTCGCTACCCGCACCGGGGGCAAGATCGGCTTGCCCTGCGCGATTGCACACCTTCTGCTTCCTCAACCACTGGCTACCCTGTCGCGTACGACATAAACAGGCATCATGGTGCTATTTTAATCGAATCTTAATGTTGCTAGCAAACCTAGTTAACTGAATCGCCAATTTGCTGGGGGCTGAAATGCGCGCTGAAGTGGCTATTTTGGCTGTCGGCTCGAAGGTCAAGATCGTTACTCGGGCATTCGATCCGCCCTGGCAGGATGTGAGCCCGTGACCCTCGACCTCGCAGCCGCCCACCGCATCGTCGAGGCCGCGCACGCCGAGGCGGTCGAGCGATCGGTCCTGGTGTCGGCCGCCGTCGTCGACGCAGGCGGAAACCTGGTGGCGTTCGGCCGGATGGACGGCGCCGAGATCGCAGGTCCCGTGCTGGCGATCGACAAGGCCTACACCGCGGTCGCGAACAGCATCTCCACCGCTGAGCTCGCCGTCCTCGCTGCACCCGGCGGCGAGCTGTTCGGTCTGCACGCCAACGGCGGCGGCCGGTTCGTCATCTTTGGCGGCGGGGTGCCGATCGTCGTCGATGGGCGCATCGTCGGCGGGGTCGGTGTCAGTGGCGCCAGCGCCGCAGACGATGCCGCGTGCGCCGAGGCCGGGCTCGAAGCGCTGTCCGACCGCGAACGCGAATCCTGAGAAGCCCCTCATCCGGCCCGGTTCGGCATCGTTTCCTGTCGGTAGGCTGAACGCCATGAACAGCTTTCTGCTGGTGCTCATCGTCGTTCTGGTCGCCGTCATCGGCTTCGCCGTCGTCGCTTCTAGGAAGGCATCCGGCAAGCGCAGCGCGGCATCACTCGACGACGCGAAGGCCGACGCGCGTCGGACCATCGACCGTCTCGGCGGTCAGGTGATCAACCTGACGGGCACCGACGACGCCTCCAAGCAGGCGTTGGCCGACGCCTCCGAGCGCTTCACGGCAGCGGGGTCGCAGATCGAGCAGGCCACCACCGCCCGCCAGGCGCTGCTCGCCAAGGAGAGCGCGATGGAGGGGCTGTACTACGTGCGCGCGGCGCGGGTCGCGATGGGCATGGACCCGGGACCCGAACTGGAGACGCTGTCCGGCCAGAATTCGGCGGGCACCGTCACCGAAGACCGCCGCGTCCAGTACGAGGGCCGCGACATCGAAGCGTCGCCATCGCCGTCGGAGCGCACCCCGAACTACTACCCCGGCGGCCAGGTGGCCGGACGGCCGGTGCCCGCGGGCTGGTACTCCGAGCCGTGGTGGAAGCCCGCCCTGGTGGCAGGCGCCTGGGGTGTCGGTTCGGTGCTGCTGTTCAGCACGCTGTTCTCGGGCATGGGCGGCGTCGGCTACGACGCCCAGGGCTTCGAGAACGGCCAAGGCGACGGCTTCGGCGACGGCGGCGAGCAGGGTCAGCTCGACGGCGGGGGGCAGGACTTCGGCGACGGCGGCGGTGGTGACGGCGGCGGCGGCTGGAGTGGTGACGGTGGCGGCGACTGGGGCGGTGGCGACAGCGGCGGCGGCGGTTGGGACTTCGGTGGCGGCGGCGACTTCGGCGGCGGCGACTTCGGCGGTTTCTAGCAGCTTTTAGGACCGCTGTAGAAATCCGCCGGCAGATATCTGTCGGAATCGGGGCGCCTCGTCGCTCCTAGTTGGTGAAGGCGGCCACCGAGGCCGCGCCAACTCGACGGAGACCACGATGACCACGCACTTCGCCTCCCCCATCGGCCACTACGACGCCAACCCCGATCGCGGCGAGCCCACCGTGCGCCGGCAGGCCGTTCTCGAACCCCTGGCACCGACGAAGTCGGGATGGATCGTGAGCGGACTCGCGGCGGTGCTCGCCGCCAGCGCGCTCGCCGTGGTGGGAAATCTCGCCATCCACCAATTCGCCACGACCGAGGTGCCCGCGGTGGCCCCCTCGTCTTCCACTTCGTTGGCACCCACGCCCGCCTCGGCGCCCACCACGATCTCGCCCGCAGCCGTTCCCTCGCCCGTCGTGGCCGCTGCCCCTACTGCGCCCGAGCGAGATCGCCCCGGTGTCTCCCGAGTCGTGGTCGTCACGGTCCCCGCCGCGCCGATCGCAATTCCCAAGCCCGTCGTGAGCTCTCCAACGCCGGTTGAGCCGCCGGCACCAGTTCCATTGCCCAACAACCCATCTGGTGGCATCGGAACGTGCGACCTGGTTGACTGCCATCCGGTACCGCCATCCTCGGGAGGCATTCCGAGCTGCGGCGACTTCAGGGCATGCGGGCCAGTTCAACCCGTTCAGCCATCGCGGCCGCGCGATTAGAAGCGACTCTCGAGCCGCGCCGACACCCCGGCCTCTTGAAGGTCGAGCCGCTCCAGCATGGCGCGGGCCGCCTCGTCCTCGATCTGTCCCGCGTCGCGGTCGGCGATCAGAGCCGCCCGTTGCGTCCTCAGTACGTTGAGGTACAGCGTCGCGAACACCTCCGCCCGCAGGGTGTGGGTCGCGGGATCGGGCATCTCGTCGGCGTCCTGCGAATGCCTCGCGATGGTGTTGCGAATGTCGGCGAGCACCCGGGGGTCGAGGCCGTCCGGCGGATTCGCCCTGAACTCCGCCAACACCTCGTCGGCCGCCTCGTGCACCACGCGTTCCGCCTTGAGCGTCTGCTCGCGCTCATAGGCGGACTCGTCGGTCGACAGGTGCAGCCGACTGATCAGCAAGGGCAGCGTCCCGCCCTGGATCAACAACGTGCCGACGCTGACGACGAACGCGATGGCCTGAATGGTGGCGCGCTCGGGAAACGGCTCACCCGCCGCCGTCGTCACCGGGATGGCCGCAGCAGCGGCCAGCGTCACCACCCCCCGCATGCCGGTCCACGACACCACGACGTTCTCCTGCCAGGTCAACGACCGACGATCGATGAGCGAACGCCATCTGCCCGGCGGCTTGCCGCGGCGGCGGGTGCCCAGCGCTCCCCGGCCGCCGGCCGCCGGGACCGGCACGCTCAGCCGGTTCTCGACGTGACTCGACAGCTTGCTGCGGCCGAACATCGCCAACACCGAGAGCGGCCGGATCAGCATCACGATGGCCAGAACGATCAGCGCCGCGATGGCCACCTCACCGAGCGATTCGTGCGCTTCGCGGAGGTCCTCCAGCACGAACCGCAGGTGAAGCCCGATGTAGGCGAACACGAACGCCTCCAGCAGCACGTCTACCGAGTTCCACACGTAGCGCTCCTGCAGCCGGGTCTGATAGCCCGCGCCGAGGGTGCCGTTGCCCACCACGAATCCCGCGACGACGACGGCCAGCACCCCCGACGCGTGCAACTCCTCGGCCGCGAAGCACGCCGCGAAGGGCACCACCAGACCCTGCACGGTTTCCAGCCCCGGGTTGGCCAGCCGTTTGCGGATCCACAACGTCACGAATCCCAGTGCGGCGCCGACGATTGGGCCAAGGATTGCGCTGTAGCCGAACAGCAGGAACGGGTTGTCGATGAACGTGTGACTGCCCGCCACCTGAGCCACCGCGATGGAGAACAGCGTCAGTGCGGCGGCGTCGTTGATGAGACTCTCCCCGGTGAGGATCGCCATCAACTTCTTCGGCAGCCCCAGCTTGCGGCCGACTGCGACGGCCGTCACCGCATCGGGGGGCGCCACGATCGCACCGAGGATGAGCGCCGTCCCGAACGTCAGCGGGACCACAACCAGCCACGACGACACGGCGGCCACCGTGAACGCGGTCACCACCACCAACCCCACACCCAAGCCAAGGATCGGCCGGATGTTGCGAAGGAACGTCGGGAACGAGAAGTCCAGCGCCGCAGAGTAGAGCAGCGGCGGCAACACCACCGTCAACAGGATGTGCGAATCGAGTTCGGGTGCCTCGAAACCGGGGAGGAACGACGCCGCGATACCGATGACGACGATGATCAGCGCCGGTTCGAGCCCCCGTCGATGTGCGGTGGCCGTGACAAGGATCGCCCCAACGACGACGAGGATCAGTTCCACCCGCCGATTGTCCCGTCAAATGCCGCGGACCGCGCCTGCTACACCTGGCAGGTGGGGCACCAGAACAGGTTGCGGCCCTCCATCACCTCGGTCCGGATCGCCGTGCCACACACGCGGCACGGTTCCCCCGCCCGTCGGTACACGTAGCTTCGCGGCCGACCCGGCCGATAGGACGGCGCCCCCTTGTCGTCCTTGCGCCGGACGGTGATGATCTTGCCGCGGCTGACCCCAACCTTCATCAGGGCGACCAGGTCGGTCCATGCGGCACCGAACTCCGCCTCACCGACGTGGGTTCCTGGCCGGTGCGGGTCGATCAGATGGCGGTAGAGCAGCTCGCTGCGGTACACGTTGCCGACTCCCGCGATCACCGCCTGATCCATCAGCAGTGCGCCGATTGGCCTGCGGGACTTGGTTATTCGTGCCCACGCGCGCGACGGATCAGGCGCGCGCCGTAGTGGATCGGGCCCTAGCCTGGCGAAGATGTCGTCGACCTCGACCCGGTTGATCACCTCGCAGGCGGTAGGGCCGCGCAGATCGGTGCCGTACTCCGCGCCGATCATCCTCATCCGCACCTGTCCCACCGGTTCGGGCATGGGCACGGGACGTTCGGTGAAGGAGCCGTAGAGGCCGAGGTGGACGTGAACGACCGCGCCGCCCTCGTAGTGATGAAAGAGGTGCTTGCCGTAGGCATCCGCCTTGAGCAGCAGGCGACCACTCACCGTCTCGGCGGCGTCGGCGAAGCGCCCCTGCGGGCTGGTGACGACGACCGGCGCCTTGGCGAACCGCGTCTGGTGCAGTCGGGCCAACCGATGGATGGTGTGCCCTTCGGGCATGCCTCAGGCGCCCGGCACGGGTGGCGCGACGTGCGTGTCCTCGTACTCGGCGAGGATGTCGATGCGTCGCTGGTGCCGCGGCGCCTCGGACCACGCCGTGGTCAGGAAGGCGTCGACGAAGGTCAATGCGTCCTCGACGGTGTGCATTCGGCCGCCGATGCTGACCAGCTGAGCGTTGTTGTGCTGGCGGGCCAGCGAAGCCGTCTCGACGCTCCACGCCAGGGCGCACCGCGCGCCGGGCACCTTGTTCGCCGCGATCTGTTCGCCGTTGCCCGAGCCGCCGATGACGATGCCTAGGCTCTCCGGGTCGGCGACGGTCTTCTCCGCCGCCGCGATGCAGAACGCCGGGTAGTCGTCCTCGGCGTCGTAGGTGAAGGCACCGCAGTCGATCGGCTCGTGGCCACTCGACTCGAGATGCTCGACGATGGCCTGCTTCAGTTCGAATCCGGCGTGGTCAGAGCCTAGGTAGACGCGCATGGCGGTCACACTACTTTCCCCGGTGCGACGCTAGCCAATGGTGATGGCGTCGAGGCGCTCCTTGATGAAGTCCGATGAGGTGACGGGCTCCAATCCGGCGACCTTCCCGACCGGGGGCACCAGCGGCGTGACGAGCGCGTCGTGGTTGGCCTCGTAGAAGTAGATGAGCGACACCAGATCCTCCTCGGGCGCCTCGGGCTGCGGCGGGAGCACGCGATGCCTGCCCGACGGCCAGCGGCGGCCGCTCCAGTACTCCAACAGGTCGCCGATGTTCACGGTCAGCGCGTCCGGGTCATACGGTGCGTCCCCCCACCCGCCGGCCTCCGAATACACCTGAAGGCCACCGGCTCCCGGCTCGCGATCCAGGACGGTGACGGTGCCGAAGTCGGTGTGCGGACCGATCCGGAACTGTCCTGGCTCCGGTTCTCCGACGACGCTGACGGGCGGGTAGTGGTTGATGTTCATCGTCCAGGTGGGCCGATTCGCCAGCAGCGCCCAGGGATTGACCGGCTGCCCCAGCGCATGCGCGAACAGGGCGAGAAGATCGTCGGAGAGTCGTCGCACCGCGGCGGTGTACTCCGTCACCAACGCGTGCAGCGCGGGCACCTCCGTAGGCCAGACGTTGGGCGCGAACCAGATTCGGTCGACGTCGGGATCACCCGTCGTCGTCTCGGCCCCCAGGCTGTAGCTCTCCTTGAGGTCCGGCGGCGTCTCGGTGCCCTCGGCGTAGCCGTTGGCCTCGGCGCCGGGTCCGATCCAGCCGTGACCGCCCACCGCAACGCTGTAGCGCTGCTTGACGTCGTCGGGCTGCGCGAAGAAATCCCGGCTAGCCGAGCGCACCGCTGCCGCCAGACCCTTGTCGACGCCGTGGCCGGTGACCAGGATGAATCCCGCCTGCTGCAGACTCTCGTCGACCTCGGCGGCCACCGCGTCGGCAGCGGCGCCTCCGTCACGCCAACGCGAGATGTCCACCGTCGCAATCACACTCATTCCGACACTCCAATATCCTCATTCCACAGTTCGGGATGCGCCGCGATGAAGTCCGTCATCATCTGCACGCATCGTTCGTCGTCGAGAAGCGTGATCGCCACGCCATTCTCGGCCAGCCAGTCATGGCCGCCGCTGAACGTCCGCGCTTCGCCGATGACGACGGCACCGATGTTGAATTGTCGCACCAGGCCGCTGCAGTACCAGCACGGCGACAGCGTGGTGACCATGATCGTCGACCGGTAGTCCCGTTGCCGACCTGCCGCGCGGAATGCGTCGGTCTCGCCGTGCACCGATGGGTCGTCGTCCTGCACCCGTCGGTTGTGGCCGCTACCCAGCAGCACGCCGTCGACGCTGAAGAGGGCCGCGCCAATCGGTATTCCGCCCTCCGACAGACCCTTTCGGGCCTCGTCGACGGCGACGTCGAGCATCTCTTGAGGAGTCATACCGCCGTACGTTCAGCGGTGATCTTCGACCGGCACGCGAGCAGATACAGGCCGCCCGCCAGAAGGAAGCCGACGAAGAAGGTGATGTCACCCAGCTGGGGCACGCCCCTGGCGATGAAGCCAGTGAACTTCTCCTGGTTGGAGAAGAGCAGCACCGACACGACGAGGCCGATCGCGAACGAGGCCAGGCCACCCCAGTTGGCGTAGGACCGGTCGTAGAGGAAGCCGGCGATCCGCTGGCCGCGCCGCAGGTACTGGTCGGCGAACACGACGCCGAGCCACGGCCCGATCCAGTACGCGATGATGAGCAGGAACGCCTCATAGCTGGCCGCGGCGTCGGGCAACGCCCACCAGGCCACCAGGAACCCGGCCACCCCGAAGAACACCGTCACCAGGGCCCTTGCGATGTGTGCGGGTAGCTTGACCCCGATCGTGACGAAAGCCATTGCGCCCGAGTAGATGTTGATCGAGTTGGCGGCGATGGCACCGATCGCGATGGCCAGCAGCGTCGCCTTGGCGATCGGCGAGGCAAGCTCGCCGGTGAAGGCCTCGGTGGGGTTCTCCGACAGTGCGGGCCCGATCGTGACCGAGGCTGCACCGACGACCTCGAGCACCACGCACGACAGGAACAGGCCGGCGGAGGCGAACAGTCCGGTACGCGACGTCGACACCGTCGACGGGAGGTAGCGGGTGTAATCCGCGGCGTACGGCGTCCAGCCGGCGGCATAGCCGAACGCGGTGCCGACGGTGAGCAGGAAGCCACCAAGCGACCCGTCGCCGACGAAGGGTTCGAGCGCGGGCGCACCGAAATTGGACTTGGTGAGGATCGCGACCGAGGCGACCGCGAAGATGATCGCCAGCACCGGGAACGACCACCGCTCGAACGCCTGGACGAGGTTGTGACCGAAGAACGCGAACGCCGTCTGCACCAGCACGATGATGATCAGGCCGACCAGCGGACCGATGCCGAACAGTGCGGCGAGGGCGTACGCACCGCTGACGCTGTTGGTCGCGAACCAGCCCACTCCGGCCGTCACCGACATCAGGACTGCGGGCACCGCATTGCCCCTGAAGCCGAACGGCAAGCGACCCAGCACCATCTGCGGGACCCCGTGCAGGGGGCCGCGGGCGGAGAGGAAGTAGTGCGCGAGCGCACCGAGCCCCGTGCCGATGACGATGCCCGCCACCGCCTGCCAGAAACTCATGCCGTACACCGCGACCGCCAGCACACCGACGAAGATCGTCGCGAACTCGAGATTGGGCGACGTCCAGGTCCAGAACAACTGGCTCGGCTTGCCGTGTCGATCGGCCTCGGCGATGAACTCGTTTCCGCCAGGTTCGACCGCGACGATCTTGTTGCGGTAGGAACCGTCGGTCGTGGGCTCGGTCGCTGTCATGGGTACACCGTCGTATGGCGTGGGCCCCGCCGCAACCGGAATCGCTTATTAGCCGGTTCGGGAAGGCCAGGCGAACGTGTGGAAGACGCTGAACCCGGCCAGCGTGCCGAGGGCGATCGAGAATATCGCGGCGACGGTCGCACCGAGGGTGACGACGCTGCCTGGGCCTCCGGTCGCGGCCTCGCTCAGCGAGACGAAGCTCAGCGCGCCGGGCACCAATGCCCAGAACGACGCCAGCATCATCACGATCGCCGGTGGGGAGCTCTTGATGCGCGACGCCAGCATGGCGAAGGGAACGACGAGGAAGGCTCCGACCGCCCCGCTGTAGGACGCGGGCAGCTCCAGACCGCCGACCTGTTGACCGATGAGTGCCACCCCGATCGCCGCCATCAGCCAGGGCAGCGACCCCTTTGGCGCGGACAGGTAGACGTACAAGCCCGAGGCGACCACGACGATCGCGACGTAGAGCGCCCACTCGCCCATCTGAGGTGACGGGTCCTGCGGCGCCACGTGACCAGCGATGTGCATGCCAAGCGCGACACCGAACACCAGCAGCATCAGCTGGGTCACTCCGTAGATGAGTCGGCTTGCGCCAGCGACGATCTCGGAGCTCGCCAACTCCATCGAACCGATCGTCAACGACATGCCTGGCAACATCGCGACGAGCGGAGGGCTGATGACGCGGAGCAGGCCGTCGTTCGCGGCGTCCGCGACGAACCACGTGGCCAGCACGGTGACCAGGGTCGCCGACAGCGTTGGCAGGATGGGGCTGAGCGCCGGGAACGGCCTGCCGAGCAGAACCACCGCGCCGACGACCAGTCCCAAGAAGAAGTAGCCGGGCAGGGCCGCCCAAGTCGGGTTGATCACCATCCCGAAACCCACTGTCGTGACCGCGTACGCGATGACGGTGAGCAGCGGACCGAAGCGCGGCTGCATCGTGCGTGCCG
>NZ_JAVRQA010000182.1:0-2967 GCF_032161845.1 Mycobacterium sp. | reverse complement strand
GAGGGGGTGGAAAGCGGCGTGCCGGACCTCAAGGAGGCGTTCGACACCGCACTGGACCTTCCGGCCGACGATCCCGACTACCTCGCGGGCAATCCGATGCTCGGCCCCAATACCTGGCCGGACCTGCCGGGCTTCGCGGCAGCGGTGACCGACTACTACGAGGCCGTACTTGAGGTCGGGCAACTGCTGCTGCGGGCGTTCGCCGTCGCGCTCGGTGAGGATCCGGACGTCTTCTCCCGGCATGCCACCAAGACGCCGAGCCAGCTGCGCCTGGTCCACTATCCGTACAACCCGGACGCCCGAGACGGGCTCGGGATCGGCGCGCACACCGACTACGAGTGCTTCACGCTGCTGAAGCCGACCGCGCCGGGCCTCGAGGTTCTCAACGGCGCAGGGGAGTGGATCGACGTGCCTCCGGTGCCTGGCACGTTCGTGGTGAACATCGGCGATCTGCTCGAGCTGTGGACCAACGGCACGTTCGTCGCCACCAGCCACCGCGTCCGCAGAGTCGTCGAGGAGCGGTATTCGTTTCCGCTGTTCTTCAACGTCGATTACGACACCGAGGTGAGACCGCTGCCGCAGTTCACGTCGCCCGACGCCGTGCAGCGGCAGGCGTTGCGAGCGGGGGAGCACCTATTCGCCCAGACCGCACAGAGTTTCGCGTATCTACGCAACCGCATCGCCAGCGGCGAACTGGTCCTGCCGGAGGGCTCGCTCGGGCTCAACCAATTCGGCCAGCAGGCGCTGCAGGGCGCCGAATAGTCCCTGAGTAAGCCTGCGTCAGTTGATCGGCGCGTTGACGACACCAAGGTCGTCGAGGATGCCGCGCGCCGCGACGATGCCCTCACCGGACTGCCACACCTCGTTGTTCACGATGAACACCCGGTTGTCGCGGACTGCGGACAGCTTCTTCCACGCGTCGCTCTCCAGCACCACCGCAGCACGATCCTTGGCGGCGGCCGAGTCGAACGACAGATAGACGACGTCGCCGTCGGCGGCCGAGAAGTCCGTCGACTTGGCCACCTCTGACGTGCTCACCTCGACGTAGGGCTTGTCGTTGAATCGTTGGGTGGCGGGGCGATCGGCCCCCACCGCGCCGAGCACGCTGGCAGGAAAGTCGTCCGTGCCGAAGATTCGCAGCGTGTTCTCGGTCAGCTGTACCACCGACACCTGATAGTGGGTGGCGTCGTTGGTGGCGCCGGTCTTGTCCGCGGCCTGCTCGAACCCGTCGATGAGCTGGTTGGCGGCGTCGACCCGGCCCGTGGCCGCGCCGACGGTGCGCAACGTGTCCTGCCATCCGGGTCCCGGGGCACCCGTGAACACCGTCGGCGCGATCGCCGACAGTTCGCCGTACGCCTCCGGCGTCAGCTCCTGCGAGCCGAGGATCAGCTCGGGCGTGGCGGCCTTGATCGCCGCGATGTCGGGAGCCGTGCGGTCGCCCGCGGGCGGCACGTCGTGCACGACCGTGCCGAGATACGACGGCTGAGTGGGCGATCCGTCGGGCACCGCGGCGGCCACGATGCGCGACTGCAGGCCAAGGGCGCAGAGCGCGTCGAGCTGGTCACCCGAGAGCACCACGATGCGCTGTGGATCCGCGGGCACCTCGGTCGTGCCCGCGGCGTGACGGACCTCGCGGGTCGGGGGGCCCTCGTCGAGTTGGGCCGGAGCGGGGGCGCAGGATTCGTCGGGTCTGCGCTGATTGCCAAGCACGCCGGCCCCCGCGATCTTGGTGGTGCTGGTGACCGGTGTGTTCGTCGCGTTGGGCGGTGGGCCTGCCGACTCGCTGCCGCAGCCGCTCACCACCGTCACCGCAATGGCGACGACGCCCGCGGCAGACGCGGCGATCGGACCCACCCGCGAGTTCAGAAATGGCACGTCGCCGACGGTACCAATTTCCCTGGTCGCCAGGCTCCGGCCCGCCACCCGCAGCCGGTCTGGCGCCATTCGCCGAGAGGTTCCTGCCAATTACGACGGTTTGTAGGACCCAAGACGCTGAGCGGTCCCTCGGGGGATAAGATTCCAGGAGCAAGCGGGTAGCCACCGCCGAACTTTTTTGGAGGATCTGTTGGTAGCCGAAGCGCCCCCAATCGGAGAACTCGAGGCACGCCGTCCGTTCCCGGCACGGTTGGGCCCCAAGGGCAACCTCATCTACAAGCTGGTGACCACCACCGATCACAAGATGATCGGCATCATGTACTGCGTCGCCTGCTTCATCTTCTTCTTCATCGGCGGGTTGATGGCGCTCCTCATGCGCACCGAACTCGCCCTTCCGGGTCTGCAGTTCCTGAGCAACGAGCAGTTCAACCAGCTGTTCACCATGCACGGCACGGTGATGCTGCTGTTCTACGCAACGCCCATCGTGTTCGGCTTCGCCAACCTGGTGCTTCCGCTGCAGATCGGCGCGCCCGACGTGGCGTTCCCGCGTCTCAACGCCTTCTCCTTCTGGCTGTTCCTGTTCGGCGCGACGATCGCCATCGCCGGCTTCATCACCCCCGGTGGTGCCGCTGACTTCGGCTGGACCGCCTACTCGCCGCTGACCGACGCCATCCACTCGCCCGGCGCGGGCGGTGACCTGTGGATCATGGGCCTGGCCGTCGGTGGTCTCGGCACCATCCTCGGCGGCGTGAACATGGTCACCACCGTTGTCTGCATGCGGGCGCCGGGAATGACGATGTTCCGGATGCCGATCTTCACCTGGAACATCCTGGTGACGTCGATTCTGGTGCTTCTTGCCTTCCCGCTGCTGACCGCCGCGCTGTTCGGTCTGGCCGCCGACCGACACCTCGGTGCGCACATCTACGACCCGGCCAACGGCGGTGTGCTGCTGTGGCAACACCTCTTCTGGTTCTTCGGGCACCCCGAGGTGTACATCATCGCGCTACCGTTCTTCGGCATCGTGAGTGAGATCTTCCCGGTGTTCAGCCGCAAGCCGATCTTCGGCTACACCACGCTGATCTACGCGACGCT
>NZ_JAVRQA010000181.1:0-25382 GCF_032161845.1 Mycobacterium sp. | reverse complement strand
CGTTGTCGATCGCCGCGGCGGCGCTGGGCAATGCGCGCGGCGCGATCGACGACCTCGTCGAGCTGGCCTGCGACAAGAAGGGGCTCGGGTCGACCCGCACGCTCGCCGAGCGTCCCGCGACCCAGGTGGCCGTGGCCACCGCGGAGTCGGCGTTGAGCGCTGCGCGAGCGCTGTACTACCAGGCAATCGAGACTGCGTGGCAGGCCAGCCAAGACGGCGGCGTATCCGTCGAGGCGCGAAACCGCCTGCGCCTGGCGGCAACTCACGCGGTGCGGACCTCTGCCGACGTGGTCCGCGCCATGTACGACCTTGCAGGTGGCACCGCCATCTACGACAGCTCCCCACTGCAGCGACGTTTTCGCGACGCGTACACCGCCACCGCCCACTTCCAAGTCAACGAGGCTTCGCGCGAGCTGCCCGGCCGCATCCTGCTCGACCAGTCGGCCGACGTGGCGACGCTGTGACCGGAAGTATCGAAGTTGCGCTGCCGTTCTGGCTGGACCGGCCGGACGAGGAGGCGCTCGACGTCGCGCAGGCGGCCCGTGAAGCAGGGTTCGACACGCTGTGGATTGGCGAAATGGCCACCTTCGACGTCTTCGCATTGGCCACTGCCGTCGGGCACCGCGTGCCCGGCTTGCACATGAAGCTCGGACCACTGGCCCTCGGTGTCCGCAGCCCGGTAGCGCTGGCGCTGGGCCTTTCCTCGGTCGCTTCCCTCACCGGCAGAGACGTCGACATTGCGTTGGGCGCCTCCAGTCCGGCGATCGTGGCCGGCTGGCACGGCCGTCAGTGGGCGCAGCAGGCATCACGCATGCGCGAAACGATCGAGTGCCTGAGGTCGATCCTGGCCGGGACGCGGGTCGACTACACCGGACGCCACGTTCGCAGCCACGGCTTCCGGCTGCGAAAGCCGATGCCGGACAGCAGAATTGCGGTAGGCGCCTTCGGGCCCGCAATGACGCGGGTGGCGGCACAGCACGCTGATGAGGTCGTGCTCAATCTCGTTCCGCCCGCCAGGGTCGCCGACATCCGCGCGATCATCGACGCCGAGGCTGCCTCGGTCGGACGCATCCCGCCGCGCCTCACGGTCTGGGTTCCGGTCGCGGTCAACCCCGGGGATGCGGCACGCGTCCAGTTGGCTGCCCAGCTGGCCGTCTATCTGGCGCCCCCCGGATACGGCGAAATGTTCAGCGAGCTCGGCTTTCTCGACCTCGTCCAGCGCGCCCGCGCGGGTGCCCGCCGTGCCGAACTGGCCGCCGCGATCCCCGTCGAGCTGCTCGACCAGGTGTGCGTGCTGGGCTCGCCGGACCGTGTCGCCGCGCGGTTGCAGGCCTACCACGACGCAGGCGCTGACACTGTGGCAATCGTCCCAGCCACCGCCGAGGACCCCTGCGGCGCCGCCACGCTCAATGCGGTAGCGCTGCGACACAACACAAACCAGGAGATGTGAACAGTGACGCTCGTCAACACCCAATGCCGCCTGTCCGCCCGTCCGGTCGGGCTGCCCAAGTCGACCGATTGGACGTTCACCGAGGAGCCGGTGCCGAGTCCGGCCGACGGTGAGTTCCTCGTCCAAGTGCAGTACTTGTCGATCGATCCCGCGATGCGCACCTGGATGAACGCCGGCCGTTCATACGTTCCGCCCGTCGAGATCGGCGAGGTGATGCGTGCGGCCGGCATCGGACGCGTCGTCGAGTCGCGTCACGCGGACTTCGCGGTGGGCGAAGAGGTGTACGGCGTTTTCGGGGTTCAGCGCTACGCGGTCTCGGACGGGCGCGGCGTGACCCCGGTAGACATGAGCATCGCGCCCGCCGCAGTCCATCTCGGTGTCCTTGGCATCGGCGGCCTCACCGCCTACTTCGGGCTGCTCGACGTCGGCAGGCCTGAGCCGGGTCAGACGGTCCTCATCTCGGGTGCGGCCGGGTCGGTGGGCAGCATTGCGGGGCAGATCGCGCGGATCAAGGGTGGCCGGGCGATCGGCATCGCCGGCGGCGAGGAGAAGTGTCGCTGGCTCGTCGAGGAACTCGGGTTCGACGCCGCCATCGATTACAAGGCTGGCGATGTGCGCGCGCAACTGAAAGTCCACGCTCCCAACGGCGTCGACGTGTTCTTCGACAACGTCGGCGGCGAGGCGCTCGAGGCGGCGCTGGGGCGACTCGCTCGCGGCGGTCGCATCGTGTTGTGCGGCGCGGTATCGCAGTACAACGCCACCGCTACGGGGGGCGGACCGGCCAACTACATGCAGCTGCTCGTCGCGCGCGGGTCGATGACCGGCTTCGTGATCTTCGACTACGCCGACCGCTACGCCGAAGGCGTTGCCCAGCTGGCGAAGTGGCTGCGCAGCGGCGAGCTGCGCTCACGCGAGCACGTCGTGACCGGCGACGTCGGCAACTTCCCGGAGATCCTGCTCACGCTCTTCCGCGGGGAGAACACCGGCAAGCTTGTTCTCGCACTAGACGGCGACCGCTGACGATGCGTACCGGTCTAGGACCTCTTCGGCGATCTGAGGGCTCCGGGTCCTACGGGTGAGCCCGAAAATCCCTGCGGCCACGAATGGCACCGGGGCGAGTGTGACCAAACGACGCCCACCCCCCCAAGCTGTGTGCGCTCAGGATCATCGCCGCTCCCACGCCGACGCGCGCAGCCGCAACGACCCTAAGGCCGCGGTCGGCCTCCGAGATCTGCTCCGTGTCATGCGGCCAACCATAACCACGCGAACCACTTGGCTCCGCCACTTACCTGCAGGTCAGCGACACGGAACGAAGTCTGGTCGACGAACTTCCCAAAAAAGTGTCGCCTTGGTGCGTGCTGCGTCCTCCTACCCATGAGACCGCAGGACCCGCCCGTCAGGACCCAAGGAGCACGCAATGAACGTCGACCGCCGCACGATCCTCCGCTGGCTCACCGCACGCCTCGCCTCCTACCTGGAGGTTCCCGCGACGACGATCGACCTCATGGTTCCGCTCGCCGAGATGGGTGTGGATTCGGTGCACGCACTCAGCCTCGTCGGCGACGTCGAGGCGCACTTCGACATCGATGTCGACCCGACGATGATCTTCGACTACCCCACGCTCTCCCACATCGCCGAATACATCAGCACGACCGTGGGTGAGCAGCAAGAGGCAGTGGCGTAGGCACGCTTTGCAGCGCGCTGGCAGAGCGGTTTGAGAGAAGTTGTCGAAAACATGTCCAGCCGGCCCAAGGTGCGTTCTGCTTGCCATTAGCGCGGGACACCCCTAGCGGTGACCGCCGTGATGACTGTCGATCATGCCGGAGTCGCACGGGGGTAGGTGCCGTCATCGGTGCGACGCAGGCGACCGCACCGGCGACGAACAAGATCTTCCGCGCCGACCCGCAGAGTTGAGCCTGGCCATTCCGTCCTGCTGACCCGATCGGCGCGGAGTGTATCGGCTTGGTTCCGATGTCGCTACCGGTTGATACCGCGGTGACGCGCTGATTATGCAGCGCGCGGTGGGGATGGATACGGTGTGGCGTCCGCGGTGAAGAAGTCGCCGTGGTCCCGGACGGAGTCTCGCGTGCGCTTTCCCGTGTTCCCGGCATTGCCCCAGGTAGTTGGGGTGTGATTCACCGTTGCCATCTCGGAAGTAGCTGAGTACGCACACCTTAGCGACGCGGACGTCGAATCCCTCGGGCTTTCGCTCGACGCGATCCGTCGCGACGTCGAGACGTCACTGGGTGCCAAGGATCGTGCATACATCAAGCGCGTCATACGGTGCCAACGCGGCCTCGAAATTGTTTCCCGTCTGACGATATTCGGCAGCAAGAGCAAGACCGGATGGGCAATCGGAACCGTCGGACTGCTGGTGGCCAAGTGCGTCGAGAACATGGAACTGGGCCACAACATCATCCACGGCCAGTGGGACTGGATGAACGATCCGGAGATCCACTCCAACACCTGGGAGTGGGACATGGTGAGCCCGTCATCACAGTGGCGGTATGCCCACAACTACCGCCATCACGTTTTCGCCAACGTGATCGGAATGGACGACGACCTCGGCTTCGGCGTCATCCGCGTCAGCCGCGACCAGGAGTGGAAGCCGGGCTATCGGTGGGCTCCGTTGCGGGCCGTCGGGCTGTCGATCGCCTTCGAGTGGGGCATCGCGCTGCACAATCTGGCCGCAGAACAACGGGATCAGTCGACCGAGGAGGCGCGAGCCGAACTCAAGCGGGCAATGTTCCGCAAGATGGGCCGCCAGGCCGCCAAGGATTATCTCGTCTATCCGGCGCTCAGCGGACGTCGGTTCATCCGGACGTTCTTGGCGAACCTCTTCGCCGCCGGATTCCGCAACGGGTGGGCATACATCGTGATCGTCTGCGGGCATTTCGCCGACGGCGCCGAAAAGTTCACTCCCGAAGCGGTGGCGAGCGAGACGAAGGCGGAGTGGTACCTGCGGCAGATGCTGGGCACCGCCAACTTCAATGCCGGCCCCGCCATGAGGGTGATGAGCGGAAACCTCTGTTACCAAATCGAGCACCACCTGTTCCCCGACCTACCGAGCAACAGGCTCCCCGAGGTCTCGGCGCGCCGGCGGCCACTACTGGCCGAGTACGACCTGCCGTACACGACGGGTCCGTTGCTTCGCCAGTACTGGCACACGGTGCGCACGATCTGCAAGCTGTCCCTACCGGATCGCTTTCTCACCGCGTCCTCGGACGATGCACCGGAGACGGCGTCGGAGGAACGTTTCAGGACCGTGGCGCAGCAGGCCCGGGTAGTCCGCCCGCACGTCGTCGGCACTCAACGACGTGGGTTGGAGACGGCGATCACGGATCGGGCCTGCCGGCCGCCGCGACCACGTTGGGGTCGGTCCAAGTCCACGGTCGTCGCTGCACTCGTCGCGCTGCGCTTCCGGTAAACCCCAACACTCCAAGAGTCGCAGGTCAACGGCTGCGGACGCTTAGTCTCAGGCATGGACCGTATCTGGCAGTGGGCGTGGGATCGGTACGGAGCGCGTTATTCGTGGGCAATCTTCGCGGTCGCGTTCTTCGTGGTGGTGCCGTTCTACCTACTCTTGTCGTTCGTGGTCGTCGCCTTTGAGGGGTCCGACCGCTACGTCGAGGCGGCCGCCGTCACGGTTGTCGCGGCGCTGTTGCTGGCATACGTAAACGTCCTTCCTGGGCTGAGCCTGGCTCGTCCCGTGGAGCGTTGGGCCGCTGGGCTCGAGGTCGATCGCGGCAGGGCACTGGATGCCACCTACACCTACGCTCGGTCCACAGTGGTTCGCGTGGTGTGGGGCAACGCGATTGGGGCTGCGCTGCTAGCCGTCATCGTCGCTGAGATCGCCGGGGCGGCCGGGTCACGGCTGTTCCAGTACGCGATCCTGGGCGCAGCCTTCGGAATCGCCGTCCATCTGGATGCGGTACATAGCTTGGTGGAATCGGTCATGCGGCCGGCGCGGGTGGCCATTGTCGGTGATACGGCGATTGGCGACGCACTGCCCCGTGCTCGTCCGAGTTTCGCGGCATGGTCGAACGTGTCGATGCTCGCCACGGCGTTCACCTTCGCCGTAGCGGGCGCGATGCTGGCGTCGGTATTCGATTGGGCCAGTGAGGTGCCCGTGTTCGCTGTCGTGATCGGCTGTGCGTTGACCCTGTTCTTGGCGGTGCCGACGTCCGTCGGCCTGGCGTTCTCACCCTCGCTACGACCCATTCGCGATCTCGCCGAGGGAACCGAACGGGTGGCGGCCGGTGACTACAGCCAACGCCTGCCGGTGGTCCAGGACGATGACCTGGGTGCACTGGCTGCGTCGTTCAATCGCATGCAGGCGGGTTTGGCTGAGCGGCAACGACTTCAGACGGCATTCGGCACCTACGTCGACCCGGTTCTCGCAGCGCGGCTACTCGAGCAGGGCGATGACGTGTTCACCGGTGAGCGCCGCGAGGTCACGGTGATGTTCGTCGACATTCGAGACTTCACCCCGTTCGCCGAAGCCAATACCGCCGAGGACACCGTCGCACGACTCAACGCCCTGTTCGAGATCGTGGTGCCCGCGGTTGTGAACGCCGGTGGGCACGTCAACAAGTTCCTCGGCGACGGCTCATTGGCGGTCTTCGGCGCCCCCAACGACCTCGCCGATCACGCCGACGCTGCGGTGGCTGCGGCGGTGTTGATCGAGGGCCTGGTCGCCGAGCGATTCGACGGCGCACTCCGCATCGGCATCGGAATCAACACCGGGGCGGTGATTGCGGGCACCATCGGCGGGGGAGGCAAGCTGGAGTTCACCCTGATCGGTGACACCGTCAACGTCGCCGCCCGCGTCGAACAGCTCACCAAGACCACCGGCGACACCATCCTTCTCACCAACCACTGCGTTGACGCCTTGGCCGCTCGACCGTCCGGCCTCGTCGACCGCGGGTCTCACACTTTGAAGGGGAAGTCCGCCGCGTTGAAGGTCTTCGGACTCAATCCCATCAGACCCGGGCAGTGACCTCGACGAGCGCCCGATCGAGACCGTTCAGCGCTCGTAGCGCGCCCCGGACGGGGCCCGGCGGGATGTCGGAAGTGCCCGTCACGTCCAAGATCATTGTCTCCGTGGCCTTCTCCGGCGAGTCGACGGACAATCCGGCGACTGCCCGCTTCACCGCATCGATCGTGTCGCAGACGTGGGCGGCGGCGGCGCGCAGAGCGGCCGAGGTCGCCTCGGGGGGAGCGGTGTTGGGATCCGCGCGTGATGCGTTGACGCCGGCGCGGGCCAGTGCGTGCGCCGATCGGTTGCTCACCTGCAGTCCGCGCACCAGTCGCCGCACCCCGCGACGGCCCCGTGCCGCTGGTCCCATCTGCAGCGGCTTGCCCGCCGTGATGACGCCTTGGAGGGCGTTGTCGAGCCGACGCGTCTTGGCGACCAGGTCGGTCTCGCCGCCGGGTGCAATCACCGAGTCGATGCCTTCGTCGACGACGGCGATCATCTGGTCGAGGTAGTCATCCAATTTCTCGACGAGGGTGGCGCGGGTCCCAGTCGAGAAGATGAAGTACGCGGCGGCAATGCCGACCAGGCCGCCCGCGGCGGTTTCGGCGATCCGAAGCTCGAGGACGTGGACGCTGAAGTTGCCGAGCAATCCGTACAACATCGCCAGCAGCACGGTGACGAAGAACGTCAACCACGCGTACGCCACGGTGACCAGATAGAACGCGCAGAACACGCAGACCACCAGGAGCGCGATCTGAAGCGGCGGGTTGTGCCCAACCACGGCGGCCAGCAGCACGCCCGCCACGACGCCGGCCAGGGTGCCCACGATGCGGTGACCGGCACGGGTCAGGATCTCACCGCGCGTCGACACCCCGGTGAAGACGAGGAACGCGGTGAGCACGGCCCAGTACCAGCGATCGGGGGAGATCATTTCGCCAAGGATCGTGGCCGCGCTGGTCGCAACGGCCACTTGGACGGCGGCCTTCGTACTGGGATTCAGCCCGGGGTGTGCGTCCTCGGGAGCAGCCTCGGGTTCGGCATCGGCAGACTTGGCGGCGCCCAACGCATTCGTCGTGATGTGGTGAATTGCCAAGTGCGCCTGAATCGCTCGGTAGCCGACCATGGTCGCGATGCCTTCGGGCGTCGACAGGTCCGCGCGGTCTGCGGCGGCTGCGGCTCGCCTACGGGCAGCTCGGAGAGCGTCTTCGGATGGATGTTGTTGCAAGCAGATTCCGACGGCGGCGACCGCATCGTCGAGGCCGCCCGGCCATGGCTTGGCGGAGTCGAGTGACCACAGCAGGCTGCCCAGCTGCTCCATGGCGATCTGAGCGTCGAAGATTCGCAACGCGAGATCTTCGCTGGTGACGCTCAGCGATTGCGCGGCGTCATGACGGTCGAGCCAGTCGTCGATCATCAGCGCCGTCTCGCCAAGCCGGTTCAATCGTCGCCGCAGCACGGTCAGGTCGTAGTCACCGCGATTCGTCGCCACCTCCAATACCGAACTCGACGCTGCGCGTAGGGCCCGGACCAGACGACGGACCTCGACACGTGGACGGTCGGGGAATATCACCGTTCGGACGAACAGCGAGGCACCGATGCCGACGATGATCGCCGCGGCCAGCACCGGTATCTGACCCGGTGAGGCGCGCAGGAACAACGCGAAGAAGTACGAGATGAAGCCGACCATGCCGAGGGCGTTTCCGCGGGGACCGAATCGCCGGACCCACACGGCGCCGAAGAGCACCGCGATGAATCCGACGTCGGCGACCGCGCCGAACTGGGAGAGGACGGCGGCCAACGAGACGGCTCCGATGGCGGGGAAGAAGAGCAGCAGCGTGGTGATGACGCGACTGCGCTGCTGTCGATCCTTCACGGCCGCCGACGACTGCATGGCGACGATCGTGCCCAACATGGCGACCGTCACGGGCTGATCAGCGGCGCGGGTCAACGCCAGCAGCGCGACCATCGCCAATACGAGAGCCAGCGTCGTCGCCGCGGCATTCCGCAAGCGCAACCGGCCGGGATCGGAGTCGAGGAGGAATCGCGTGGTGGCTGCCCTCACCGCCGCCAGTTGCATACGTCGATTGTGCGCGTCAGTAGTCGTTGGCTGCGGCGTTCAGAGCGTGGGCGGCTCTGCGGGTCTTCGGTTCGGGCCAGCGGTCGGGCACGTGGAGGGTCAGCGCGTATCGAGTGCCCGCGACCGAGCAGGCCAGCTGCCGCCCCGTGTATGGGGAAAGCGATTCGTAGACCTTGCGTCGCCGCGCGTGCCGTAGCTTCAGGCAGCGCTGCACCTCGTCGTCGGTGAGACCGAGGTGAGCGGCGGCGGCGCGGACGGCGTCTGCCGCCTCGTCGATGGACATCGACGAGAGGATGGCTGCGGCTCCAGCGCACGCGGTCGCACTTGCGCGTTGACCCGGTCGTGGCGTCAGCGGCAACGGCAGTCTGCCGGGGTGTACGTCTACGAAGAGGACTTGGTCGCCGAAGAGCTGAACGAGCGAGATCGTGTGTCCGTCGAGGTCCGGCGTCGTGCAGGCGCGAAAAAGATTGTGCACCAGGGCATCAGGATCGGCAAGGTCGGACCAACGCATCCCCGCGTGGAGGCCGTTGGCAGCTCCGCGAGCGATGAAACCGACGTCTTCCAGGGTGCCGAGCAGATCGGCGATCGAACTCTTGGGCAGGCCAAGCATTCCGCTCAACGCGGCGGGTGTGCTGGCGGCTCCCGATGCGACGGCGTCGAGAACACGGACGCCGCGGTGCACGGCAGGCGTGCGCGAACCGACTATCCCCATGGTTCGTACTTCGCGGCGTTGTGTGCGTCGATCAAGCGCGGCGCGAGGTATCGCGAGGTACGAGCGACATGCGCGCCGCTGTGCAGGGCGATGCCGATGTCCATCGCCGCCCGCACCAGTGCGGCGGGATCCTGAGTGGCGGTGGCGATGATCGGTCCACCCCTACGTATTTCTTCGACGGCACCCTTGGCGCCGTCGACGCCGACGATCGGCATGGCGAGTTTTCGGCCCCGTAGAACGCGCGAGATGCCAATGGCGATCTGGTCGTTGGCCGCGAAGAAGCCGTCGATCTCGGAGTCCGCCGCAAGGATTTCCCTTGCGGCTCGTTGTCCCGACCGGGCGTCCAATTCGCCGTAACTGGTAGCAGCCACCGTCATCTGGTGATGCGGGCCGATCGCGGCGAGGAAGCCGGCAATCCGGTCGGAGTTGGCCGTGATCGGGATACCGCCGACCACGGCGACGCGGCCCCGCCCGCCAAGCGCGGTCGCCAGCGCTGACCCCGCCAGAAAACCCGCCTTGGTGTTGTCGGTCGCCACCACGGCGTCCGCACCACTGACGGCCGAGCCGATTGCCACCACCGG
Source organism: Mycobacterium sp. (assembly GCF_032161845.1). GTDB lineage: Bacteria > Actinomycetota > Actinomycetes > Mycobacteriales > Mycobacteriaceae > Mycobacterium. Next base: position 15,584 of record NZ_JAVRQA010000181.1, on the reverse strand, counting down.
AATGCGCGCCGCTCGGGCACGGGCGCACGCCTCTTCGAGGCCGTCGGTAGCCACCGGCTCGATCAGAATCAAATCCAAACCGCCGCTGACCAATTCGAGGATCTGTCGGGACTGGTTCTCCCTGTCCTCCTTGGCGGTTCGCACGTGCAACCGCGCACCGAGCCGGTCGGCCTCTGCGTGTAGCGCCTCGATCTCGGCGACGAAGAAACTCTCGGCGACCGGGTAGCTGAAGCCGATGTCGTGGATCGGCCAGCTCTGCGCACGCGCCGTCGATGCCAGTTCGAAGACGCGCGAGCCAAGGGCGTAGGTGCCGTCGACGCCGCGGGCGAGGAGGCTTTCGTCGGCGAGGGCATGGCAGATGCCCATCACACTGCTCTTGGGAAAGCCCGTCAGCTCGGTGAGTTCGGCAAGCGTCATCGGGCGACCGGTGTTGCTGATCGATTGAAGGACGACGGCGGCGCGGGTCAGCGCGGGCACACGCGCCGGCTCCGCCATCGGCTCACCATAAACGATGTGCCACTGAGGAAGACCACAAATCATGGTGCAGCACAGGTTGTTCGACGCTGTTGACAAGCTCACGACGAGGTGCTTACTGTGTGTTTCATCACTCGACGCTGAGTTCGAAATATGAAATGGACGCGTCGGGTGCTCGCCTGCCCGGGTAGGTCTCGGGTGAGGTTCTCTCAGTCCCGGGCCGAAGGATGAGTCAATGCCGATTTCCCAGCGTGTCGTCGGAGCGATCAGCGTGGCGCTGGCCATGGCGATGATCACCGGCGGCTGCACGAAGAAGGACGAGGCCCCACCATCGACGTCGGGCGGCGCCAGTTCGTCGGCCGAAGCCGGCGGCAAGATCAAGGTCGCCTTCGTGCCGAAGCTCCAGGGCTCGCCGTACTTCGAGGCGATGGACACCGGAGCCAAGCAGGCAGCCGCTGATTTGGGCAACGTCGAGTGGCTGTACCAGGGGCCCACCTCTGCAGATGCCGCCGCACAGGCGCAGATCGTCCGGTCCTTCATCCAGCAAAAGGTCGACGTGCTCGTGGTCGCGCCCAACGATCCGGACTCGATGGCACCGCTGATGAAGCAGGCCCAGGACGCGGGCATCAAGGTGCTCACTGCCGACACCGACGCGCCCAACTCGGTGCGTGAGGCGTTCGTGAATCAGGCCACCGCCGAAGGCATCGGCAACAAGACCGCCGAGACGCTGATGACGGCGATGGGCGGAAAGGGCAAGTGGGCCATCGTGTCCTGCGGCGAAACCGCCGAGAACCTCAACTCCTGGATCGCCGCGGAGAAGGCCTACGTGTCGGCCAAGTACCCCGAAGCCGAGCTCGTCGACGTCGTGTACTCCGGAGAGGACCAGGCCAAGGGAACGCAAATGGCCACCGACCTGATGAGCGCACATCCCGATCTCAAGGGGCTGCTTGGGCAGTGCACCACCTCCGCCGTCGGCGTCGCTCAGGCGGTCAAGGACGCGGGCAAGATCGGCCAGGTCTACTCCGTCGGGATCGGCACCCCGAAGTCGATGGCGCCGTACCTGGCCGACGGTTCCTCGTCGGGCTCGATCCTGTGGAACGTGGCGAACCTCGGTTACCTGACGGCGTGGGCCGGTGAGCAGCTCGCCAGCGGCAAGACGTTCCAGGCGGACAACAAGGTCAATGACCAGATGACCGACGTGAAGTGGGACGAGGCCAGCAAGACCCTGGTGCTCGGTGAACCGCTTCTGATCACCACCGAGAACGTCGGCCAGTTCAACTACTGACCTCATGCCGCAAGAGCCGCGACTGACCCTCACCGGGGTGGTCAAGAGCTACGGCGCCGTCAAGGCCATCCGGCATGCCGACTTCGAGGTTCGAGCCGGGCAGGTCCATGCCTTGGTGGGTGAGAACGGCGCAGGCAAGTCCACGCTGATCAAGATCATCTCCGGCGCCACGATGCCCGATGCGGGCAGCGTCGCCTACGACGGTGAGCCGGTGACGATCGCCTCCACGGTCGACGCGATCGCACTTGGCATCGCCACGGTGTATCAAGAGCCGCAGCTGTTCGGCGAACTCACCGTCGCCGAGAACGTATTCATGGGCCGCGAGATGGTCACGCGGGGCCGGGTCGACTGGGCGGCGCAGAACGAGCGGGTGGTCGGTCTCCTTGAGACGCTTGGCCTTCCGGCCAAGTTGGCCACCGCCACCGTCGGAAGCCTTTCGGTCGCCACGGCGCAGCAGGTGTCGATCGCGAAGGCGCTGGCAGGCAAGTGTGGAATTCTCATTCTCGACGAGCCATCGGCCATCCTGACCGACGCCGAGATCGAGGTGTTGTTCGGCGTGATCCGCCGACTGGCCGATGACGGTGTAGCGGTCATCTACATCTCCCACCGACTCGACGAGGTCGTCAAGATCGCCGATCAGGTCACCGTCATGCGCGACGGCAGCACCATCGGTACCCATCCGGTCCAAGACATGACAGTGCGGCGCATCGCCGAACTCATGGTGGGAGAGGCGCTTTCGGAGCACACAGGTCCTCGAACGGCGCCGAAGGGTGAACCCGTCCTAGAACTGAGGTCACTCGCCCGCGCTGGGGCATTCGACGACGTGAGCCTGCAACTGCGCTCCGGTGAGATCCTCGGCCTGTACGGGCTGGTCGGTTCCGGCGTCGCCGAGATTGCCGAATGCATCTACGGATTGGCCAAGACGAGCGCAGGCGAGATCGTGATCGAGGGGCGTGCCGTCGCGCCGCGAACGCCCCGGCAGGCGGCTCAAGCCGGAATCGCGCTGTTGCCTGCCAATCGCAAGACCGAGGGGATGTTCTCCTTCCAATCGATCGCCTTCAACGTGTCGATCGGCCACCTCCAGCGCCTGTCTCTTGGCAAGGCCTTCGTCGACCGACGCCGGGAACGCGCAACGGTCAAAGACCTGATGAAGCGGCTGGCGGTGCGGGCGTCAGGCGAAAATCAAACGGTAGGAAGCCTTTCCGGCGGCAACGCACAGAAGGTCATGCTCGCCCGTCAACTGGTCGAGCGGCCAAAGCTGCTACTGCTCGCCGAGCCCACCCAGGGCGTGGACATCGGAGCAAAAGAGGAAATCCACCGCATCATCACCGATCTCGCCGACAACGGGACGGCCGTCCTCGTCGCCACCTCCGATCTTCAGGAGGCGCTGCGGATCGCCGACCGGCTCCTGGTCGTCCGCACCGGCACCATCGCAGCGGAATTCGGACCCGATGCCCGCCAGGTCGACGTCCTCGCCGCCGCCGCTGGAGATCGCTCGTGACAACGGCGATCGACCCCAATGCCACCCCGTCCGCGGCGCCCTTGACGACGCGCGGGCGGGTCCTGCCCTCGCCGATCACATCCGCTGAGATTGCCCTCGTCGCAGTACTCGTGGTGCTGTGGATCGCGTTGGCGTTCGCCACGCCGGCGTTCCTCAGTGCGGGTTCGATCATCCCGCTCCTCGTCGAGGTGGCGCCAGTGGCGTTGATCGGCATCGGCATGACGTTCGTGATCATCACCGGTGGCATCGACGTATCGGTCGGCGGTGCGATCATGGTGTGCTCGGTCATCACCGCCAAACTGATGCGAGATCACGCGCTGCCCGTGTGGTGGTGTCTGGTCGTGGCGGTCGGAACCGGCGCGGTCCTGGGTCTGGTCAACGGGGCGCTCATCGCCTACGGGCGCGTGCACGCGATCATCATCACCTTCGGCACCGCGAATCTCTTTCTCTTCGTGGGCCTTCAGATCTTCGCCTCCCAGCCGATCGCCGGAATGCCGAACACGCTGGCGTGGTTCGGCCGTGGCGTCGACGGCCGAACATTGGCGGTGCCACACAGTTTCGCGATCACCGTCCTCCTCGCCGCCATCGCCTGGTGGTACCTCCGGCACACCCCCGGCGGCCGCCACTTCTTCGGTGTGGGCGGCGATCCGGTCGCCGCGCGACTGGCTGGGATCAGGGTGCAGCGCCGCATCCTGATCGCCTACGTGATCACCGGTCTACTGGTCGGACTCGCTTCGGTCTTCACGTTGGCGAAGGGAACCTCCAACCTCGATCAGTCGGTGGGGTCGGGCCAAGAACTCGCCGTGATCGCCGCGGTGGTCATCGGCGGTACGTCGATCATGGGTGGCCGTGGATCCGTGCTCGGTACCGTCCTCGGTGCACTCCTGGTGCAGACGGTGAAATCGGGCGTCACGCAACTGGGTTGGCCGTCGCAGCTTTCCGACCTCTTCGTCGGGATCTTCATCGTCGTCGCGGTGGGCACGGACCTCGTCCGCCGTGGCTCCAGGAGGGACCGGTGACCGTCGATACGTCCGCGCCCGCCGCGGAGCAGCCGGCAACGCGGCGTCGGATGAACCGGATCGCCGAAGCCGTCCTGACACAGCGCATCGTGCTCCTCGGGGTCCTGATCGTCATCGTCGTCGCGTGGTTGACGTACCTGAGCGCCAACGGGTATCTGTCCGGTGACTACGACTTCGACTACATGTCGGCCACCCTCATCGATGCGGTGCCGTTGGCGCTCTTGGGGTTCGCCGAACTCGTCGTCATCGTGTCCGGCCGCGGCGGGATCGACCTGTCGGTCGGCGCCATGGTGTCGCTGGTCGGGATGATCTTCGGGTTCGCCTACGGCAAGTGGGGCTGGCCTCTGCTCGCTGCCGTCCTGCTGGCCGTGGTTACCGGCGCGCTACTCGGGGCGATCAACGGATTCCTGGTCGCCCGCATCGGTTTTCCCGCGCTCATCGCGACGTTGGCCACCTACTACGGGTACAAGTCCATCGCGCTGGTCATCAACGACCAGAAACCCATCAACAGCCCGCAGATTCAGGACCTGTACACGCTCACCGGTTCGGTCCGCGTCCCCATCATCGGCGACTACATTCCCGACGTGCCACTTGGCGTCTTCACCTTCCTGGCTCCCGTTCTGGTCGTCCTGTGGCTCGCGCTGGGTCGCGGCACCTTCGGCCGAAGGCTCTACGGCGTCGGGACGAACGACGTCGCGGCGCGGTGGGCCGGTGTCGACGTGCCTGGCACCCGGATGCGCGCCTACGTCGTCTCCGGGGTGCTGTCCGGTCTCGTCGCGGTGTACATCACCGCTGAATTCGCTTCCGCCCGACCGGACTCCGGCACCGCAGGCAATGGACTCGCACTGCCCGCTATCACCATCGCCGTGCTCGGTGGAGTCGCGATCACCGGCGGTATCGGACGTCTGGCCGGAGTCCTGCTCGCGACGCTCCTGATCGTGTGGCTCAACGCCGGCATCATCCTGTACTTCGAGGGCAACACCGGCACCCAGTTCCAGCTACTCGCGCTCGGCGTCGTCCTGATCCTGGCGGCCCTTCTCAACGGGCTGACGACCCGAAGATTCAGCGGCGGCGACTAGTTCAGCCCGGAAATGGAGCAGACCACATGACTGTCCTGGATGCCTTTGCACTTACCGGGAAGCGCGCGCTGGTGACCGGCGGCAACCGCGGTCTCGGGCTGGCCTTCGTGCGCGGGCTCGCCGAGGCGGGGGCCGACGTCGCCTTCGTCTCCCGAGATGCCGACCGCAACGCCGCCGCGGTGGCCTCGTTGGCAGCGGACGGCCTCGAGGTGCAAGCCTTCGACGTCGACATCACCGCCAAGGACGGGCCCGACGCCGCGATCGAAGGCGCCGTGGAGCGACTCGGGGGACTCGACGTCCTGCTGAACAACGCCGGCCTGGCCATACACAAACCCGCGCTTGAGATCAGCGACGACGAATGGGACCTCGTCTTCGACGTGAACACGCGCTCGCTATGGCGGTTGAGCCAGCGCGCGGGCGCGTACATGAAGGATCACGGCGGTGGCAACATCCTCAACGTCGGCTCGATCAGCTCCCTCATCGTGAACCGGCCGCAGTGGCAACCGTCCTACAACGCGTCGAAGGCCGCAGTGCATCAGCTGACGAAGTCGTTGGCCGCCGAGTGGGCCCCCTACGGCATCAGGGTCAACGCGATCGCCCCGGGATACGTCAAGACCGAGATGGCGCCCGTGGACAAGCCGGAGTTCCGCCAGCACTGGATCGAGGACGCACCGATGAAGCGGTACGCGTTACCCGAGGAGATCGCACCCACGGTGGTGTACATGGCCTCAGACGCATCGGCATTCATGACGGGTTCGGTCGTCGTCATCGACGGCGGATACACGATCTACTGACCTACTGGCGGGAGCAGTAGTGGGCAGGCGTCGTTTCCACGAAGCACTAGCCCCGTGCGGGTGGATGAATTTGGACCGCCCCATCCGTTCTTGCTCGTCGAGAAGGTTCAGCGCGCTCGACCGAGAAAGGCCAATCATGAGAATCGTCGTCATCGGAGGAACCGGACTGGTGGGTTCCAAGCTGTTGAACGCCGTGACCGAGCACGGTCACGAAGCGGTCGCAGCGGCTCCCTCCACCGGCGTCAACACGGTCACCGGCGAGGGGCTGGCAGACGTCCTGGTCGGTGCCGAGGTAGTAGTGGACGTGTCGAACTCACCGTCGTTCGAGGACGTCGCCGCCATGGAGTTCTTCCAGGCAGCGACCACCAACCTGCTCACTGCGGAGGCCGAAGCCGGTGTCGCACACCATGTGGCGTTGTCCGTCGTGGGAACCGATCAGCTGGCGCGCCAAAGCGGCTACTTCCTGGCGAAGCTGACGCAGGAGAAGCTCATCAACGCCGGTCCGATTCCGTACTCCATCGTGCACGCGACGCAGTTCTTCGAGTTCCTCAACACGATCGCCGACTCTGCAACGGTGGACGGAACGGTGCGGCTGCCATCGGCGCTGATCCAGCCGATGGCCTCGCTCGACGTGGCGTTGGCGGTCGCGAACGTCGCGATGAACGCCCCGGTGAACGGCATCACCGAAGTCGGCGGCCCGCAACAGTTTCGGTTGCCCGAACTCATCCGCACGGCACTCACCGCTCATGGCGACGCGCGCCAGGTCGTGGCCGATCCTGCCGCAAAATACTGGGGCGTCGACATCGAAGAGCGGACGCTGGTCCCGAGCGAGGACTCGATGCGCACCGGGACGCGTTTCGAGGACTGGATTCTCGAGACGGCTGCCAAGGCCGAGTAACACCGCGCGTCCTCGCGAGATAGGAGCGCAAGGACCGATTTTCCTCCGGGCGTGCGTCATCGCTACCATCGGCGAGACAAAGTTGGTCCACTCGGAACAGGCGCGGTGGTGTGATGTCGGGCCAAGACCTGCGCGGACGCGCCGGCGAGTGCGCGACCCTGCGGAGCGCGGTGTCGAGTGCCCGGTCGGCGACGAGCCAGGTGCTGATACTGCGTGGCGAGGCAGGGGTCGGCAAGTCGGCGTTGCTCGATTACGTCGCCAAGGAGGCCACTGGCTTCCGCCTCGCCCTGGTTTCCGGCGTCGAGTCCGACATGGAACTCGCCTTCGCGGGGCTTCAGCAACTGTGCGCCCCACTCATGGTTTACGTCGACCAACTCCCAGAGCCACAACGCGAGGCGCTGTCCGTGGCCTTCGGGCGAGGTGTCGGACCGACCCCGGACCGCTTCATGGTCGGATTGGCAGTCCTGAGCCTGATGGCGGCGGCCACCGACGACCAACCGCTGCTCTGCATCATCGACGATGCACAGTGGCTCGACCTGGTGTCGGTGCAGACTCTCGGATTCGTCGCGAGACGGCTGTTGGCGGAGCCGGTCGCGTTGATCTTCGCCGTCCGCGGCAACGGCGGCGAAGTGCTCGCTGGGTTGCCCGAACTGGTGGTGCCTGGCCTGTCCGACGCCGAGGCGCGGGAGTTGTTGGAATCGGTGATGCTGGGCGGCATCGATCCGCGGGTGCGCGATCGCATCGTGGCCGAGACGCGTGGTAACCCGCTGGCCCTGCTCGAGGTGCCACGAAACGTCGCGGTTGCCGAGCTTGCCGGCGGGTTCTTCAACGTCGGTGGACGCCATTCGGCTGGCCAGGTCGAGGACGGCTTCGTGCACCGGATTCAGTCGCTCCCGCCGCCGACGCAACGCTTGCTGCTCCTCGCGGCCGCGGAGCCGGTTGGCGATTCGGCGTTGTTTCTGCGCGCCGCAGCGCAACTCGGCGTTCCCGTCGACGCGCTCGCACCCGCCGAAGCCGACGGCGTCATCGAATTCGGTCCCCGCATGCGCTTTCGCCATCCGCTGATGCGCTCCGCCGCGTATCGCGCTGCCGACCTGACCGAACGCAGGGCGATCCACCGTGCGCTCGCCGACGCCACCGATCCGCAGGTCGACCCCGACCGTCGCGCGTGGCATGCGGCCAACGCCGCATCGGGTCCCGACGATGCGGTGGCCGCCGAGTTGGAGGCCTCGGCAGGCAGGGCACAGGGCAGAGGCGGCGCGGCGGCTGCGGCAGCATTTTTGGAGCGCGCCACCGTGCTCACGTTGGACCCTGCGTTGCGCACGTCGCGGGCCATCGCCGCCGCGCAGTCCAAACGAGACGTCGATGCACCCGCGGTGGCGTATGAACTTCTGGCGACTGCCGAGCTGGGACCGGTGTCGACGCTGCAACGGGCCCAGATCGCCCGCATGCGCGCGCAGATGGAGTTCGTGCGCAGCCGCGCGGGTGAGCCAGGTGCGCCCAGCGCCGGTGAGGCCGCGGGGCAACTTCTCAGTGCCGGAAGAAGACTCGACGGCTTAGACGACGCCCTGGCGAGGGAGACATATTTCGAGGCGCTCACCGCGGCCATGTACGCGGGTCGACTCGGCGAACCCGGCAGGTTGGCCGCGGTGGCCAAGGCAGGGCGCGACGCGGTCGGCCGCGTGCGGGAGCTGCAACGGCCGATCGACTTTCTCCTGAGCGGTATGACGAGCCGGATCATTGACGGCCCGGGTGCTGGGTTCGATCACCTGCGGTCCGCCCTGGAACTGTGGAATGTGCACGGCCAGAACGACGAATCAAAGGCCGTACAGTGGCCGTTCCCCATCGCGCAGGAATCCGCGGCGCACGAATTGTGGGACGACGCAGTCCTCCAGGAGATCGCCACTGACCTGGTGCGGCGCGCGCGAGAGACCGGCGCGCTGGCGGTGCTTCCACCGGCACTCGGCTATCTAGCCGGGGTGCACGTTTACAAGGGCGAATTCGGCTCGGCGGCAAGGCTCATCGAAGAGGCAAACGCGATCACCGCATCAACGGGTTATACGCCGGTGAAATACCACTCGTTGAACGTCGCTGCGTGGCAGGGTGACCCCGACGATGCCCTCGAGAAGATCACGGCGGCAGCTGCGGATGGAATCGCAAGGGGTGAGGGTCGACTCGTCGGAGTGACCAGATTTGCCTCCGCTGTCCTCTTCAATGGTCTCGGTCGCTACGAGGAGGCGTTGACGGCAGCCCGTGAGTGCTGTGAGTACGAGGATCTCGGGTTCTACGGCTGGTGCCTCTTCGAACTCATCGAAGCCGCAGCACATCTGGGCGACCGCGACGCCGCCGACTCCGCGCTCGCCCTCCTCGACGCGAGACCGGGTACCAGCGGAACGGACTGGGGGCTGGGAGTGGTGGCGGCCGCGCGAGGCCTACTCGCCACCGATGACCAGGCTGAAGCCTGTTTCGACGAGGCCATCGAACGCCTCGACCGCGCGCATGCAGGGCTGCACGGTGCGCGTGCCCGGCTGTCCTATGGGGAGTGGCTGCGGCGGGCGAATCGCCGACTCGATGCCCGTAAGCAGCTGAACACCGCGCACGAGATGTTCACCGGAATGGGCGCACGGGGCTTCGCCGAACGGACTCGGCGGGAGCTGGTCGCGACGGGGGAGAAGGTACGCAAGCAGGCCGTCAGCACCGGCGGCGAGCTGACGGCCCAAGAGGCGCAGATCGCGCGGTTGGCCGGCGACGGTCTGACGAACCAGGAGATCGGCGCGCAGCTGTTCATCAGCACGCACACCGTCGAATGGCACCTGCGCAAGGTGTTCGTCAAGCTCGGCATCACCTCCCGCAGGCAACTGCGCACGATTTCGTGGGCGAGCTAGGTTCGCTCGACCACTGACTTCCTCCGCCACCACGGACTACGAACCACGGACTACGAACTACCAAGGGCTCACTTTCCGTAGCCAACCTCCAATGTGATGTGAACAGCGCATTCGGGCTCTCAGCACGAAAGCAGTCACGAAACCGGAGGTTCATCATGAAGGTCGTCGTCATCGGGGGCACGGGCCTGATCGGCTCGAAGGTCGTTGCCAAGCTCGCCGAACACGGTCATCAGGCCATTGCCGCGTCGCCGTCATCCGGCGTCGACATCCTCACGGGCGAGGGCCTCACCGAGGTGCTCACCGGTGCCCAGGTCGTCGTCGACGTCGCCAACTCGCCGTCCTTCGACGACGTGCCGGCATGGGACTTCTTCACCACCCGCTTCGCGGATCGGCTCGTCGACAATGCGCCGGCTCCGGTCCGGTAACAGCCGAACGGAATCGAGGTACTCGATCATGCCGATGACTACGACGGCCAGGCCCATTGAGTCCGAGGCCGAGCTCGCCTCGCGTTTCGCCCGAGACGCCGCCCCGATGTTCGACGCCCTCGCGCGCCGCGCTCGCCAACTGACCAAGTGCGACGCCGACGCCGAGGATCTCCTGCAGGACACTCTGCTGCACGCCTTCAAGGGTTTCCGCTCGTTCACGCCGGGCACGAATCTCAAGGCGTGGCTCTTTCGCATTCTGTACAACCGGTGGGTCAGCACGCACCGCTACAAGGAGCGGCGCCCATCGGAGATCTCGGTCGACGAGGTCGGCGACAGGGAGCTGGTCGATGGCGTCACCCGACTGTCAGTGGGTCGCCGATCTGCCGAGGCGGAAGTGCTGGATGCGTTGCCGGACAACGAGATCAGGGCCGCGTTGGCGACGTTGCCGGAGGGCATCCGGACGGTGATGTACTACGCGGGCGTCGAGGGATATACCTATGCCGAGACGGCCGCGCTGATGAACATTCCGCTTGGCACGGTGATGTCGCGGGTGTCGCGGGGCAGGCAGCGGTTGCGTATCGCGCTGGCTCACCTCGACCACGGCAGGTCCACCTTCACGATGACCGAACAGCGCAGTGCATGAGAAAGGCGACCGAACGATGGAGTTGACCAACCAGACCGCCCTGGTCACCGGGGGCACCGCGGGCATCGGTCGGGCCTGTGCCCGGCTGCTGGCGGACGAAGGCGCGGCGGTGTTCATCACCGGACGGGACCTGGAGCGAGGAAGGGCTGCGGCCGCCGAAATCGGTTCGGGGGTACGGTATCTGCAAGCCGACATGTCCGACCTCGAGTCGGTCACGTCACTGGTGCGCCAAGTCGGAGCGGTCGACATCCTGGTGAACAACGCCGCCGGATTTCCCGCTGCACTGACCGTCGATCAGGAGATCGCCCCGTTCGAGCGGACCTTCGACACCAACGTCCGCGGGACGTACTTCCTGGTGGCCGGGCTGGTGCCGGGGATGCTCGGGCGCGGCCGTGGCTCGATCATCAACGTCACCAGCATGGTGGCCTCGAAGGGCGTGCCCGGTGCGTCCGTCTACAGCGCGTCGAAGGCCGCGGTGGAATCACTCACGCGATCCTGGGCTGCCGAATTCGGCTCCCGCGGAGTGCGAGTCAACAACGTGGCGCCTGGACCGACTGACACCGAAGGCGTGGTGGCGGAATGGGGTGACACCAACGACGAGCTGGGGCGCGCACTGCCGCTAGGTCGTACCGCACGTCCCGAGGAGATCGCGCAGGCGGTGCTGTTCCTCGCGTCGTCACGCTCGAGTTTCATCACTGGCTCCACGGTGCACGCCGACGGCGGCGGCACCGCGATATGAAAGTTGAACGGAGAGAGGAAAATTCGATGTCCAGGACATTTGACCCCGCATGGGCGAACGCCATGACCGTCCTTCAGGAGGTGCAGCCCCCTTTCATTCCCGAGAACGCCCACGCGATGACCGTGGAGATCACGTATCCGCCCGGCAGTGCTGGTGCGCCTCCGCATCGGCACCCGAGCGGACCGGCGTTCGGCTACATGCTGGAAGGCGAGATGCTCTTCGAACTCGAGGGTGAGCCGCCGAGGGTGATCAGGGCGGGCGAGACGTTCTGGGAACCCGGGGGTGACGTCATCCACTACTCGGATGGCAACAACCGCGACGACGTCAGGAGCCGCTTCACCGTCACGATGCTGTGCGTGCCGGACCAGCCGATGGTCGTACTCGTCGACGAACAGGAACTGGAGGCGCGCAAGCATCTCCGCGTCGCCGCCGAACCGAAATCGGCCACGGGCTGACGGTCCGAAGCGCCCCCCCGGCCGACTACCCGGGGCGATCGATGTCACATTGTTAGTGCCCTAACTATTAGCGTACGATTCAAATATGCCGTCCACGACCGCGCCAGAGATCGACCCCCTCGCCCTCGAGCGGCAGGTGTGTTTCGCGTTGGCCGTCACCAACCGCGCGGTTCTGGCGGTGTACCGCCCACTGCTGGAACCTCTTGGTCTCACCCATCCCCAGTACCTGGTGATGCTGGCGCTGTGGGATCACCAGAAAGCGCCCTCGGGCGGAAGCCCGGCGATGTCGGTCAAGCAGATCGCCACCGCACTGCAACTGGATTCGGCCACGCTGTCGCCGATGCTCAAACGCCTCGACGCGCTCGGCTTGATCACCCGGACCCGAAGCGCCGCCGACGAGCGCGCCACCGACGTCGAGCTGACCGCCAAGGGCGCCGCCCTTCGCGCCAGGGCCTTGGACATCCCGCCCGCGGTCGTCGCGCGACTCGGCGTCGACTTGGCCGAACTCGAGGAACTTCACCGAGTCCTGACGCGCATCAACGTCGCCGCGCTGGCGGCCGGCGCTCTCGACGTCTGAGCAACCGAACCCAAGGAGTCATGATGGCCACCGACCGGCCCACGCCACTGCAGTACGTCGCCTACTCCTACGGGCGCCGCCTGCCCGACTCGATGCGCAGTTGGGTGGCCGAGGATCTTGCGGGCGAGGGAGCGGTCCGCCGGCACGTGATCCGGATGGCCGTCCCGCCGCTGCTCGTACTCGCCCCGCTCTGGTTACTGCCTGCGTCGCTGTACGTGCACTTCGAGATGACGGCCCCGATCTACATCTGGGCGATCCTGATGTCGCTTGCGCTGAACAAGGTGTGGCGTCGCCACCGCTTGGGGCAGCACGGCCTCGATCCGAACCTGGTCGACGTGATCAGGCGCCGCAAGGACGCCCGCCTACACGAGGATTACATTCGGCGCTTCGGGCCGCGGCCCGCTTCTGGCAGATCGCAGTCGAACAGCAGTCCGTTCTAGGCGCTAGTGGGTTCCCACTGGTGGTCGATCGCGCTCGGCGTCCTCGGCGGACTGATCGTCGTGTGGCTGGTGCTGGTGGCCGCTCTGTGGTTCGCCAAGCCGGACGACGTGGGACTCCGCGACGTCGCCAGACTGTTGCCCGACCTCTTGCGGCTGCTGAAGCGTCTGGCCACCGATCCTGCTGCGCCGCGTGGCGTGAGGATTCGCGTCGCCGCCCTACTCGTCTACCTCGCGCTGCCCTTCGATCTCATTCCCGACTTCATTCCCGTGATCGGTTACGCAGACGACGCGGTGATCGTGGCCATCGTGCTGCGGTCGGTTGCGCGGGTGGCGGGCTCGGCGACGTTGGCCGAGCACTGGCCAGGTACGCCGGAGGGTCTCGGTGCACTTCTCCGGCTGTGTGGACTCAGCGGGCGTCAGTGAATGACGGCGGGCATGGTCTCCCACCCGCGGACCGTCGACGTCGTCGACATCGTGGCCCGCGACAGGTCGACGTCCCACTCCGGGAAGCGTGCGAGTACCTCCTCGATCGCCACCCGCCCCTCGAGACGGGCGAGCGCGGCGCCGAGACAGTAGTGCGCTCCGACGCCAAACGATATGTGCGACCGCGCATTCCGGTGGATGTCGAAGACGTCGCCGTCGGGTGGGAACTGCCGGTGGTCTCGGTTGGCCGCTCCGACGAGGAACATCATGACGCTGCCCTCGGGAACCACCTGGCCGTAGTACTCGACGTCGCTCGCGACGTACCTGCCGACGTGCGGGGCCGGCGCCTCCAGGCGCAGTAATTCTTCGATCGCGCCAGGGATGAGGGACGGGTCTGCCACGAGTTCGCGACGTTGGTCGGGATGCTCGGCCAAGACCTTTGCGGCCCAACCCAGCAGCCGGGTAGTGGTCTCGTTGCCCGCCGCGGCGACCACGCTGACGTACATCAGCAGCTCTTCGCGGGTGAGCCCACGAACGGTGCCGGTGTCATCGGTGAACTCGACGTTGAGCAGTTCGGTGACGATGTCGTCGCCGGGGTGGTCGACCCGCCAGTCCACGTAGTCGACGAAGATTTGGCCGTCGTCGAAACCCGATGACGCGATCTCCATGGGCTGCCCGGCCTCGGTCGTCATGTGTGCGTTCGAGCGGTCGCGAACGGCCTCCTGCGTCTCCTCGGGGATGCCGAGCAGGGTGCAGATCACCCGCATCGGCATGTCGGCGCCGAGGTCGCGGATGAAGTCGAATCCCGAGGAACCGACGAGCGGGTCCAGGCATCGGGCGCAGTACGCACGGATCATCGCCTCGAGCTCATTGATCTTGCGGGGAGTGAACATTCGCGACAGCAGCTTGCGGTGGACGTCGTGCAGTGGCGGGTCCTCCATCACGAGGAGGCCCGGCGGGATGGGCATGTTCGCCTTGATCAGCTCGAGGATGTTGCCGCGGCCGGACGTGAAGGTCTTGTTGTCGAGCAGACCCCTGTTCACGTCGTGATACCGGCTGACGGCCCAGAAGTCGTGTTGCTCGCTGTAGAAGAGCGGCAACTCTTCGCGAAGCCTGCGGAACATCGGATACGGGTCGGCGATCAGATCGACGTCGTACGGGTCGTAGAAGATCTCGTTCGTCGCTGCTGCCGTCATGTGCGCGTATTCCTCCTGCAGAGCCATACCTACGTTGCTGTAGAAAATATACATTGATGTATGCGAAGTGCAACGGATCGTCTGCCGCCGTGCGGCAAGATGACGGACGTGGTGGAGAAGTGGACTCGGGAGCGCCGGGCGGAGCGCACTCGAACGCTGCTGATCGATGCGGCGGAGGACGAGTTCGCCCGCAAGGGGTTCGATGCGGCAAGCCTCGAGGACATCGCCGACTCCGCCGGCTACACCCGCGGGGCCATCTACTCCCACTTCGGAGCCAAGGCCAAGGAAGACTTGTTCTTCGCCGTCAGCGACCGGTTCTGGCAGCGGTACTTCGACAACTTCAGTGAGCTGCGGTCGTTGTCGCTGCCGATGGGCGCGGAACTGGACCGGATCGCCGAGCGGTGGCGAGATCTCAGCCGGTCCGGCGGTGCCAAGCACGCCGCACTCGGACACGAGTTCATCCTCTACCTGTCGCGCAATCCCGCCGCGCGCGAACGGGTCGCGGCCAAGCGCCGGGAAGTGGTCGAAACGCTCACCCAGTTCATCGTCGAGGGCGTCGACAAGCTTGGCGCGACGTTGTCCATCCCGGCGGAAACGCTTGCCCAGTTGCTGATCTCGACGAGTGATGGCGTGATTCTCGCCAGCGAGATCGACGGCGTCGACCTCTATCGGCCGGTCCTCGAGATCTACGTCTCGGCGATCAGGATGCCGCCGTCGGGTAGCGCTTGAAACGGGGCTGGGCGGGGCATCC
>NZ_JAVRQA010000180.1:0-10054 GCF_032161845.1 Mycobacterium sp. | reverse complement strand
ACTCGCAGGCCGTACTTGCTTTCGTACTCCTTGCGGAACCGGCGGCGGTACTGCTCGTCACGCATCAACACCTTCCGCACGACCTAGTAGCTCATGTGCAGAGCCGCAGCGCCCGCGCCCAACTCCTCCAAGATCACCAGAACGATGCCGTCGGCGTACACCACGAACGGCACCGGCAGGTGTTGCCATCGGAAATTTCCGCCAAGGCGGTTGATCAACCGCGCGACCGGACCCATCATCGTGATGGCGAGGGGATTGGACTTGACGTCGGCCGCCGACAGCAGGCTGGTCTTGAGCGGGTTGCGGATGATGCCAAGCGATTGCGCGACCTGCGACCCCAGGTTCAGCGGATTCTCGATGTTGGGGCCGGACTGCAGGACGCGTCCCGCCTTGCGCAGCAACGACTTCAGCCTCCGCTGCTCGCGCGCTCCGGCATACGTCGACGGCAGCGTGCGAGATCGGCACACGTCGCCGTCCAGCTTGTCGAAGAGCAGTTGCATCGAGGACATGCCGACGAAGCCCGCGTCGAGGGCCTCGACGAGCATGCGCTCCATCTCGGCCTGTTCACTCCGGCTGGGACGCTCGCGCTTCTGCGTCGCGCGGTCGAGTCCCATGACGGCGGTTCGCATGTCGGAGTGCCCGATGAACGCCGCCAGGTTGGGGCCAAGAGGCAACTGCTCCAGCGCCTCGACGTACTCCTCGCACGTGCGCCAGGTCTTGTGACCGTCCACCGCGGCGATGACGTGCTCCCGGGGGATCGCCTCGACGCGACCGAAGAGATCACCCGCGTCAGTCCCGTCGATGTGGATGGTCGACAGTGAGCACGACCCGAGCATCACGGTGGTCACGCCATGGCGCAGGGATTCCGCCAGCGCGGGCCCGTTGAGGACCTCGACGTCGTAGTGGGTGTGGATGTCCAACATGCCCGGCAGCACCCATTGGTCGGTCGCGTCGATCACGCGGGCGCAGTCCATCTCGTCGAGTTCGGTGGCCGAGATCGCCACCACGTGACCGTCGCGGATGCCGATGTTGCGCACCGCGGACGCCGCGCCGGTGCCGTCGAACCACCGGCCGTTTCGAATGATCGTGTCGTACGTCACCCCGTCATAGAACAGCCGCGGGGCACCCGTGTCAACGAAATCGTGAACACATCGGAAAAAATGTCTACTGCTCGGCCCATGCGTCGGGCTGGCGGCCGTCGATGTCGGTGAAGCCGTATTCGCGGGCCAGTTCCACCGAACTCGCCGAGCGCTGATTCCAGCGCGCGCGATCGGGGTCGGCCGCGATGGCAGCCACCCCACGGCCGACGAAACGTGGCGTCTCGGATTCGGTGAACGACGGGGGAGCGGTCGGTCCGCCGTCGGCGCGTCCCGGTTCGAGGGCGTCGCGCCACGTCGCTGCGGCCACCCCGTAGTTCTCCAGCATCATCTCCGAGCGCAACCAGCCGGGCGTCACGGCCACGGCGGTGCAGCCGAACGGCGCCAGATCGTGGCCCTGGCTGAACGCGATCCTGTTCACCGACACCTTGGCGAGGTCGTAGAAGGCCGACAATCGGTAGTGCTGCGCGTTGAACTCGGCAGTACCGTCGGTCACTTCGACCAGCAGTCCGCCGGGACGGCCGATCAGCAGCGGCAGCAGACAGTGCGACGTGATCAGGTGGGTTTCGACCCCGAGCCGAAGGATGCGGAGTCCGTCGTCGAGGTCGTGCTCCCACAGCGGCCGGTTCCACGTCGACGGTGGCCCCTTGAGGATCTCGGCGCCCCAGATGTCGTTGACCAGGACGTCGATTGCGCCGTAGTCGCTTCGCAGGCGGTCCGCCAGTGCGCGCACCTGGGCGACGTCGAGATGGTCGGTCGGCACCGCGACGCCGACACCACCGAGATCGGTGACGAGTTGCGCTGTCTCCTCGATGGTTTCGGGACGATCGTAGTCGGAACAGAGGTCGACGACGGAGCTGGTGCGTCCCGTGCATACGACCGTGGCACCCGCCTCGCCCAGCGCAGCCGCGATCCCGCGACCCGCACCGCGGGTGGCTCCGGCGACCACGGCGATGCGGCCGGCGAGAGCGGGGCTGCCCGCTGGCGAGAACATGACGTCGAGTATTCGCCGTCAGAGCCTTCTGCCATCGCAAGTTCAGAATGTCGAGGCATACTCGCTACGTGACTCCGTTGCAACGCTATATTGCCGAAGAGATCGCGACCGACCACGTCGAGGGATTGATGTCCCGGCGCGAGGCCATTCGGAGGCTGGCGCTCATCGGCGTCGGCGCCACCGCGGCGTCGGCACTGATCGCCGCGTGCGGCAGCGCCGAGAAACCGGCGAACGAGACGCCGACGGCGAACGCGCCGGTGACTTCTAGCGGGGCCGCTACCGAAAAGCCACTTCCGCCAGGAATCGAGAACGCGCTCGAGACCGCGCCCATCACCTGGGCGGGTCCGCGCGGCGAACTCCAAGCGGCATGGGCGGAGGCACAGTCGCCGAAGGGCGCCGTCCTCGTCATCCACGAGAACAAGGGGCTCACCGACTGGGCCCGCACGGTGGCGGGACGCTTCGCGGGGATCGGGTACTCCAGTCTCGCCATCGACCTGTTGTCGGCCGAGGGCGGCACGGCGAAGTTCACCGACCCCGCCGAAGCCACCGCCGCCCTCAGCAAGATTTCCGCGCCGGACTTCGTCGCCGACATGAAGTCGGGAATCGACGAACTGCAGCGCCGCACACCGGGGGTCAAGGTGGCGGCCGTTGGGTTCTGCATGGGCGGCGGCCTGGTGTGGCAGCTGCTCGCGTCCGGCGAACCGCAACTCGCCGCCGCGGTGCCGTTCTACGGCCCGCTGCCCGACGGCGCCGACTTCAGTGGTTCCAAGGACGTCGCCGTGCTGGCGTTCTACGGCTCCGAGGACGCTCGGGTGACCGGGACGAAGGACGCCGCGCAGCAGGCCCTCGACAAGGCCGGACTGGTCAACCAACTCGTCGTCGAGCAAGGCGCGAATCACGCGTTCTTCAACGACACCGGCGACCGCTACGACCCGACGGCAGCAGCCGACGCCTGGCAGAAGACGCAGGACTGGTTCACCAAGTACGTCGGCTGATCCTCGCCAAGTCGGCCGACGGGTCGACCGCTAGGTTGTCCGAATGGGCGCTGCGACAGCGGGACCGAACGACGTCGACCGCGCCAGGACGCTGTGGTTCGCACTGCTGCTGACCATCACCAACGGGTTCATGGATGCGCACACCTTCTACGTCCGGGGCGGCGTGTTCGCCAACGTTCAGACCGGCAACGTCATCTTCTTCGCCATCGACGTGTCCGAGCGCAAGGTGGCTGCGGCGATGGCCCACGTGTGGCCGATCCTCGCCTTCATGGTCGGCGTTTCCCTTGCGGCCCACATCAAGTCGGGCCGAGTGGAGCGTATGGTGCCGCATCCGTTGCGCTGGGCGATGACCGTGCAGGTGGTCGCGCTCGCGGTGATCGGCTTCGTCCCGGTCACCGTGGCGCACAGCTACGTGACGGTCCCGATCGCGTTCCTCGCCGCCCTGCAAATGGGGCTGTTCCGCAACATCGGCGACCTGGCGTACCTGCCGGTCGCGACGACCGGAAACCTGATGCGATTCGTCGAAAGCGGCTACGACGGCTTGATCGGCAAGCAAGGCGCGGCACGTCGCGCCTGCGGGGTCTACGGTGCGCTGATCCTTGCGTTCGCCGGGGGAGCGCTCATTGGCTCGTTCGCGAGCCGAGCCTGGGGTGCGCACGCCATCTGGCTGGCAGCGTCGATTCTGGCCGTCACCCTCGTTCTCTTCATCGTCGACGAACGGGTCCTGCCCTGATCGAACCCAACCGGCACGCGGTACGTGTCCATGAGACACACGCCGCCAACGCAGGAGGACACCATGACCAAGATCGGTTCCACACTCGGGGCGTTGCTATTGATCGGCGCCGTTGCCACCGCGTGCAGTAGTGCCCCAGCCCCGAGTTCTGGTTACGGGTCGACCAGTTCACCCGTCGCCATGACCGGCAGCCCAGCAGACAGCCCGGCCACTGCGGGCTCGACCATCACGATCTCCGGCATGGCCTTCGGTGAGCCGCTGACCGTCTCACCCGGGGCGACGGTCACCATCGTGAACAAGGACACCGTCGAGCACTCGGTGACCTCGAAACCCGATGCCGGGTTCTCCACCGACGTCGACGGCGGGGAGCAGAAGACCTTCACCGCACCAACTCAGCCTGGCGACTACCCCTTCATCTGCAAATACCACCCGAACATGAAGGGCACACTGACCGTCAAGTAGGTCCAACGTCACGCTCCCGGGGTTTGAACGTCGGCGATGCCGGGCATCCGCAAAACCAGCAGTTGCGTCAATTCATGACGCACCAAGTGTCCAAGGAGCCCGACATGAGTAACACCGTCGTCCTGATCGTCGTGGCCGTCGTGGTCGTCCTGCTACTGATCCTGGCGTTCGCCTTCGTCGCACGCAGTGCGCGTGACAAGAAGCGCAGGGCTGAAGCAGATCGTCTCCGCGAAGAGGCTCGCGAGGAAAGCAGCCGCGTCGAGAAGCGGGAGGCGATCGCCGCCGAGACAGATGCCAGGGCCCGCGCCGCTGCAGCGGAAGCCGAGGCCAAGGCCGCCGAGGCCGCCCGCTTGAGCGACAGGGCTGCCGTCCACCGCGACGAGGCAGCCGCCTCACGTGAGCAACTCGACTCGCAGTTTCAACGCGCTGATTCGTTGGACCCGCGCCGTAAGGACGATGTCGACGACGCGCACGCCGCCGCCGAGAAGGACCGCATCAAGCGCGACGAAGTGAACCGCAGCGAGCGCCCCGAGCACGAAGAGCAACCGCACCGAGTCGTCAAGTAGCGCGAGAGTGGCCTAGCGCGGCGGGGTCCACGCGACGGGCAGTCGCTTGATGCCGTGGATGAAGGCCGATTGCAGCCGGGCGGGTTCCTCGGTCGCGGCGATGTCGGGAATCCGTCGATGCAATTCCTCGAAGGCCACGGTGATCTCCCGCCGCGCGAGGTTCGCGCCGAGGCAGAAGTGGGCACCGCCGCCGCCGAAGCCGACGTGTGGGTTGGGGTTGCGCCGTACGTCGAATGACCACGGGTCCTCGAACTTGGCGTCGTCGCGGTTGGCTGACCCGTACCACAGCGTGACCTTGTCGCCCGCAACGAGTTTGACGCCGCTCAGCTCGATTTCACGAGTCACCGTGCGGCGCATGTAGGCCACGGGCGATGCCCACCGCACCACCTCCTCGACCGCGGTCGGAGCGACGGTGTCGTAATCGCTCCACCAGTCGTCACGTTGTTCGGGGTGGCGGCTCAGCGCGAGCACGCCGTGGCTGATGGCGTTGCGGGTCGTCTCGTTGCCCGCGACCACCAGCAAAATGAAGAACGACGCCACCTCCCCGGACGTCAGTTGCTCGCCGTCGAGCTCGGCTTCCACCAGGCTGGTGGTGAGGTCTTCCCCGGGGTGGCCGCGGCGGTCGTCTGCCAATCCACTGGCGTAGGCGCCGATCTCCATTGCCACCTTGACGAACTCGTCGAACTCGGTCGCGATCTCCGGATCGCCGAACCCCAGGATCACGTTCGTCCATTCGAAGACCTTCTGGTGGTCCTCCTCGGGAATGCCCATCATGTCGCAAATGATCTGCAACGGAAGGGGTCCGGCAAGGGCGGAAACCAGTTCAGCCGTGCCGTCCGGGTGATCCGCGACCATCGCATCGACCAGACGTCTGGCGCGGTGCCGCACCGAATCCTCGATCCTGGCCAGCACCCGTGGGGTGAACGCGCTTCGCACGATGTTGCGCAGCCGGGTGTGCCGCGGGTCGTCCATCGCGATCATCGAGCCGAAGTACTCGGCCAACTCCGGCGATTGGTCTCCGATGACGATGCCCTGCGCCGAGCTGAAGACCTCGGGATGGCGGCTGGCGTGGAACACGTCGTCGTACCGGGTGATCGCCCAGTGTCCCTTGCCCTGCTCGAAGCCCTCCCGAACGAACTCCGGCTGCAGTGACACGGGGGCTTCACGCCGCAAGGTGGCGAACGCGCCGTCGCGTACCTCGTCGTCGAGCGCCCAGAAGTCCCAAGAGCCGAGGTTGATGTCGGACATCGGAACGTCGGGCGGCAGCGTTCCATTCACCCGTGTCGAGATACCCACGCCACCTCATCTCACCGTCGAGAACGCGATGTCGCCGAGCGTAACGTCAGGGCCAAGCTTCATGCCCCATTCTGCCGTGGGTGCGCCTCTCGTCCTTCATCTTGGCCTCGTACACGTGTCTCTCACCTGCGACGAGCGCATCACGCACGTGACGCTCGTGTTCGCGGAACTCCGTCCAGTACCCATCGTCGAACTCCTCGACGACCTGAAACGTCCATCGGCCGTGCAACACGTTGCGACCGATCAGTTCCGTCTCCA
Source organism: Mycobacterium sp. (assembly GCF_032161845.1). Taxonomy (GTDB): domain Bacteria; phylum Actinomycetota; class Actinomycetes; order Mycobacteriales; family Mycobacteriaceae; genus Mycobacterium. The sequence continues at coordinate 3,653 of NZ_JAVRQA010000180.1, read as the reverse complement.
AGCGTTCGGCGACCTCGCCGTGTCCTGCCTTCCGCAGATCGTCACACGCCTCGCCGAGCGTCAGGTCGGCGTGCCCCATCAGTTGATGGAACGAGTACAGGTGCCCACGAGCTCGTTCGACCCACTCCAAGGCCTCCGACACCTTCCCAACCGCGGCGATGGTGTCGTCGTCCACCCCGGCCGGGCGACGGCCCAGGCAACCATCGGAGTCCTCATTCGCGCTCATCAACGAGTGATACCCGTCCATTCACCGGTCCAACCCGCCGCCGCGTTCAGCCGATGCCCTGCGCGTGATCACCGGTCCGTGATAGCACCGACGGGTGCGCAACCCACATGCAGGGCAACCGTTTACGACTACGGACGAGGACATCGTCGCGGCACTCCTCGACGTCAGCATCCCGACGTTGATGCTGTCGTTGGTCCACATGTCAGGCAACCCCGCGCTGATCCGCGGTGCCCTCAAGCCGGCTGGTCTGTTCCTCAACGAGGTACAGGGCTACATGTCCGAGGACGACAAGGCAGCAGCACGCGGGGTCGCATTGCAGGTCATCAGCGACTATCGCGACCGCGGGTGCCCCGAACCCGAACCGATCGGCCGTGAGCTGCTCAAGGAGATGATGGAGTGGCTGGTCTGCGAACCGGTACCCGATGAGTACGTGCCGTTGCTGCTCGAGGAGATGGAACTCGACGGCAGGGACATGCGAGCCGCGCGGACCTCGGAGCCCTCCGCGAGCGACGAGTTCCCGGTCGTCGTCATCGGCTGCGGAGAGTCCGGTCTGCTGGCGGGCATCCGACTGAAGGAGGCCGGCATTCCCTTCACCATCGTGGAGAAGAATGCCGGGCCGGGGGGGACGTGGTATCAGAACACCTATCCGGGTGCGCGCGTCGACGTGGGAAATCACTTCTACTGCTACAGCTTCGAGCCAACGGATCAGTGGACGCACTTCTTTGCCGAGCAACCCGAGTTGCAGGCCTACTTCCAGCGCGTAATGGACAAGTACGACGTCGGACCGCACGTTCGGTGGCAGACAGAGGTCACCGATGCGACGTGGGATGACGCCACCGCGACGTGGAGCGTGCGGACGCGTGCCATCGACGGCACGGTGTCCACCCTCGAAGCGCGCGCGATCATCAGCGCGGTGGGGCAGCTGGACCGGCCCCACCTGCCGACGATTGCGGGTCGAGATCGATTCTCCGGCAACGCCTTTCACTCTGCGGAGTGGGACCATTCCGTCGATCTCGCTGGCAAGCGGGTAGCGATGATCGGTGCGGGCGCCAGTGGCTTCCAGATTGCCCCGACGATCGCCGAAGAGGTCGGCCACCTCACTGTCTTCCAGCGCACGGCGCAGTGGATGTTTCCCAATCCCAACTACCACGAAGCCGTCGGCCCCGGCGTGCAGTGGGCGCTGCGGCATCTCCCGTTCTACGGACGGTGGTACCGGTTCCTGCTGTTCTGGCCCGGCTGCGACAAGGGCCTCGAGGCGGCCCGCGTCGACCCCGAGTATCCCGACCAGCAGTGCGCGGTCAGTGAGATCAACGAGATCACCAGGATCATGTTCACCGAGTGGATCAAGAGCCAGATCGGCGACGATCCCGAACTGGCGGCCAAGGTCGTGCCGGACTACCCGGCGACGGGCAAGCGCACGCTGCAGGACAACGGCAGCTGGTTGCGGACGCTGACCCGCGATGACGTCGAGTTGGTCCGCACGCCGATCGACCGCATCGAGGCCGGCGGCGTCGTCACCGCCGACGGCGTCCACCATCCCGCCGACGTCATCGTCTTCGCGACCGGTTTTCAGGCCACCGAGGTGCTGTGGCCGATGACGATCACCGGTCGTGCAGGCCAGGATCTCCGCAGCCGGTGGGGAGAGCGACCGGCGGCCTACCTCGGCATCACCGTGCCCGGCTTTCCGAACTTCTTCTGCATGTACGGACCCGGCACGAACCTGGCCAGCGGGGGCAGCCTCATCTTCCACTCCGAATGCCAGATGCGTTACATCTCACAGTGTTTGGACCACCTGATCACCGGCGGTCATCGCTTCATGGAACCGCGGCAGGACACGACGGACGACTGGGTTCGACGCAGTCAGGAGGAGATGCGCAAGATGGTCTGGTCGCAACCGTCGATCAAGCATTCCTTCTACAAGAACGCATACGGCGAGGTGTACACGCTGAGTCCGTGGCGACTGGTCGACTACTGGGCGTGGACACGGATGCCCGACCCGGGGGACTTCACGTTCGGCTGACGGTCACGCCAGTTGCCAGCCCATGTTCTTGGCGAATGCCACACCGGCCTCGGAGAGGGTCCCGCACTCCCGGCAGCGCTCGACGTACTCCTTGACCATGGGCACGAAGTTCATCGGGTTGTAGGCGTCTTCCTCGTAGCTCCAGAGCCCGTCGCCCGCGTACTTGAGGATGGTGATGCACGGCCGTTCGATGATGGTGCCGTCGCCCGGGTCCTTCATCCGGTTCATGATCTCCGTGATGACCCAGCCCTTTTCGGTGTCGATCGAGTACCACGACACCGGGTAGAACGGCATCTCACTACCCGGGAAGACGTTCATCGTCGAGACGATCCACTCCCTGATCTGTTCGCGCCCAGCCATTTTGCCGTACACGTGCTCGTTGTAGGTGGCCTCGGAGACGAACAGATCCGCGTATCGCGACCAGTCCCAACTCTGCCCGATCTCGCGCACCACCTGCTGCTGATGCGCGAAGGCGTCCTCGATTTCCTGACGCGGCCATCTGCCTGAGGAATGCATCTGGTCGTTCTACCAGGCCGGTGGCGAAGAAGAGTTGATTTCAGGACACTGCCGACGATGATCACGAGCCTCACCAGACGCAGGGGTCACATGGGACACTCGCCAGCAAACGCTAGACCCCTACGCGTCCTAATCATCAACCACACCAGCAACATTCATCGCATGGCGGACATCGGCTGGCATCAGCGATGCGTAACGGTTTCCTTGTCCTCGACGATGTCGTTCGTAGGGGTCGCACCATGGGGTCCGGAAACAAGCCGCGATCGTTTCGGCGTTGCAGGCAATGAGAACGCCGCGACATCAGGTCGCGAGGTAGGAGACGCGAATGAAGACGAGCAGAGTGCTGGCAGCCGCGCTGGTCGCAGGCGGACTGAGCCTTGGCTCGGTGTCGGTGGTCACACCAGTGGCCTCCGCACAACCGAGCGCGCCAATCCCGATGAAGCCAGGACACGGCGACGATTTCTGTCCACCGCTATGCGGAGACGGCAACGGGCATGGCAACGGGCACGGCAACGGGAACGGGAACGGCAACGATCGCGGGTGGCCCGGCCAGTTCGACAACCGGGGTCACGGCCCTGACAAGGGCCTCTGGTGGAACAACAACCGCCACGACTGGTGGGATGACAACAACGGTCCGCCACCGTGGGGCTGGGGCCCGCCGCCGCCGATCCAGTGGAACGGCGGCCCACCACCGCAGTCCTACAACTACTGGGGCTACAACCTGAACCCGGTCTGGAACGACGGTCCGCGCCAGTGGGGCGTCTGGCTGTTTGGTCTGTGGATCCCGATCTTCGGAGTCGGCTTCAACTGAGTGCCGGGCGGCGGATCAGGGCGCCTCGACGACGGCCCGGTGCCGCTCCAGCGTCGTCCGCCGGTAACGAATGTTGCGTC
>NZ_JAVRQA010000179.1:0-3277 GCF_032161845.1 Mycobacterium sp. | reverse complement strand
GGTCATGACCGAGCCAGCATACGCGCTTTCGCCGTTCTCCCAGCTCAGAGCGCGGCATTTCCGTGACCTCGAGACCTCGACGCTTTAGGGCAAAGTGCGGTTAACACGTGTCAAGTAGGGTCACGGGCAGCCGCAGCGTCCCAGCGATCGAGGAGGGCACCGAGTGACCGACGTCGGGCCACTTCTCGCCGGTGTGCGGGTCCTCGACCTCGGCGACGGCACCGCCGACATGGTCACCCGGCTGCTCGCCGACCTCGGCGCCGACGTTCTCAAGATCGAGCCGGAGGGCGGCAACTCAGCGCGCACCGCACCGCCGCGAGTGGGGGACGTCAGCATTCCGTTCGCCCTCCACAACGCCAACAAGCGCAGCGCTGTCGTGAACTCACACCAAGAATTCCTGAGGTTGGCGCAGGCCGCGGACATCGTCGTGGACAGCGGGCGAACACCGGCGTTCGGCATGTCCTGCGCCGAACTCGCCGACCGCTTCGACCACCTGGTCACCATGTCGGTCACGGACTTCGGCACGACGGGGCCGCGCGCAGGCTGGCGCGCCACGGATCCGGTGCTCTATGCGATGTCGACCGCGCTCTCACGCTCTGGACCACCGACGGGAACCCCGGTGCTCCCGCCCGACGGGATCGCGTCGGCCACCGCGGCTGCTCAGGCGGCGTGGGCCGTGTTGGCGGCGTACTACCACCGAATGCGCTCCGGCACGGGCGACTTCGTCGACTTCTCCCGGTTGGAAGGTGTGCTTCTTGCCCTCGATCCACCGTTCGGGTCGATGGGCCAGGCGGCGGCCAACCAGGTTCGTCCCACGGCGTGGCGCGGCAGGCCGCGCAATCAGGACGTCTATCCCATATTCGCGTGCGCCGACGGTTTCGTCCGGATCTGCGTGATGTCCGGACGGCAGTGGCGCGGAATGCGCGCGTGGCTCGGCGAACCTTCGGAGTTCCAGGATCCGAAATTCGAGAGCCTCAGCGCGCGGATCACCGCGACGCGCGAGCTCGGCGCGTTGATCGGGGAGCTGTTCTCGCGGCACACCATGGAAGTGCTCCTCGAAGGGGGACAACGCCACGGCGTCCCCATCGCCGCCGTGCATACTCCGGCCGAGGTGTTGGCCTCTGAGCACTTCCGGACCGTCGGCGCCCTCACCGAGCTTGCCTGCGACGGCGATGTCGGATTAACCGCTCCCGCAGGCAATTTCGTGGTCGACGGCCGACACGCCGGCATTCGCCAGCCCGCACCCAGCCCGGGTCGGGATGCTGCGGAATGGCTGTCGCGACCGGAGCGGGCCGCAGCGGAGCGCGGCCCGACGCGCCGACCGCTCGAAGGAGTCCGAGTTCTGGACTTGGGCGTCATCGTCGCCGGCGGTGAACTGGGGCGGTTGTTCGCCGACCTCGGCGCCGAGGTCATCAAGATCGAGAGCGCCTCCTACCCGGACGGGTTGCGTCAAACCCGGGACGGGCAGTCCATGGGCGAGACCTTCGCGCTGACGCATCGCAACGAGTACGGCCTCGGCCTGGATCTGCGCACGGAGACGGGTGCGGACATCTTTCGTCGCCTCATCGCGGAATCCGATGCCGTGTTCGCGAACTTCAAGCCGGGAACCCTTGCAGCCCTCGGCTTTTCGTACGGCCAGATGCGCGCGATCAATCCCCGGATCGTGCTCGCGGAGAGCAGCGCCTACGGCGATGCCGGACCATGGAGCACGCGGATGGGTTATGGGCCCCTCGTGCGCGCGAGCACCGGGATCACGCGGCTGTGGACCTCGGACGACGAAGAGCGCGCGGGGCGACCGGCATTCAGTGATGCCACCACGGTCTTTCCCGACCACGTGTCCGCCCGCATCACCGCAATCGCCGCGCTCGCGGCACTCGTCCGTCGCGACCGCAGCGGGACCGGCGCCCACGTGCACATATCCCAGGCTGAAGCAGCGATGAACCAGCTGGACACCCTGTTCGTCACCGAAGCCGCCCGCACGGCGGGACTGGCGGTCGTCGACGACGCGGGCATCCACGCCGTCTATCCATGCGCGGGCGAGGACGAGTGGTGCGTGATCTCGATCCGCTCGGACGAGGACCGGGCAGCGATCGGCGCAGCAATGGGGCGCGTCGACGTTCCCACCGACCCTCACGCCCTTCGCGCCGAAATCGCGGCGTGGACAAGCGGATCGACCAAGGATGCCGTCGTCGAGAGGCTTCAGCGGGCCGGGGTGGCCGCCGGAGCGATGTGCCGGCCCCCCGACGTACTGGCTGATGCCCAGATCCGACTGCGCCGCGTCTTCAGCGACATGATCCATCCGCTGCTGCCCGCTCCGCTGCCAAGCGAGGCGGGTTGCGCACCGTATCGCCACATTCCCGCCGCCGAGCAGCGCCCCGCCCCCATGCCGGGCCAGCACACCCGCGAGATCTGCCACGAGGTGCTGCACATGGACGCCGACGAGACGGATCGCTTGATCGCCGAAGGCGTGCTATTCAGCTGGACCGAACCCGATCGAGGACGAGGAGTTCCATCATGACGACCGTGATCGACACCACCGCAGGCATGTTCGTCAGCTGCACGGCGGATTGAGCGACCATGCCCATCGACCCCAGAACGCCGGTCCACGTCGGCTACGGCCAGGTCAACCAGCGCGAATCCGACCCGGCAACCGAACCCATCGACCTCATGGAGCAGGCGGCTCGGGTCTCCGCGGACCCGCGGGTACTCGAGTCCGTCGACTCGGTCCGGATCGTGAACCTTCTGTCGTGGCGGTATCCCAACCCCGGTCTGCTTCTGGCGCAACGCATCCGCGCTCACCACGCGGAGAGCCGTTACACGCCGATCGGGGGCAACGTCCCACAATCACTGGTCAACCAGGCGTGCATCGACATTCAACGGGGAAGCGTCGACACCATCCTGATAGCAGGCGCCGAGACGTGGCGGACGCGAACCAAGGTCCGCCGAGCCGGAGGCACACTGGACTGGACCAAGCAGGATGAATCGGTCGCGGTGCCTGCCGGTGCCGACGAGCAGTTTGCCATGGCGGGCCCCGTCGAGATCAAGATCCATCTGGACCGACCGGCCTTCGTCTACCCCCTCTTCGAACAGGCACTGAGGATTTCGGCCGGCGAGGCGCCGGAGGCACATCGTCGCCGCATCGGCGAGCTGTGGTCGCGGTTCAGCGGAGTGGCCCAAGGAAATCCGCATGCCTGGACCCGTGAGCCGGTGTCGGCCGAGGAGGTCTGGCAGCCGAGTCCCGACAACCGGATGATCAGCTGGCCCTACACCAAGCTGA
>NZ_JAVRQA010000178.1:0-21890 GCF_032161845.1 Mycobacterium sp. | reverse complement strand
CTTCCTGCGTTGTCGACGTTGAAGTGGTACAGGTTCCTGGCCGAGCCGTAACGGGTGTAGGCGTTGGTGTCGTCGTTCCCATAGCCCGCGGACGCGAGCAACGTGCCCAGCTCCTCGTGGTGCTCGGGCCGCATCTCCTTGGCCACGCAGTCAGCGCCGAGGGACTTGACGCTGCCGCGAACGTAGATGCGGGCCTCGTAGATCGAGTCACCCAGGGCGTCGCCCGCGTCTCCGCGCACGACGAGTCGACCGGCCTGCGCCATGAATGCGCTCATGTGCCCGACGTCGCCGCCGACGACGATGTCCACGCCCTTCATCGAGATACCGCATCGCGCAGCGGCATTGCCGTCTATCACCAGGAGTCCGCCGTGTGCGGTCGCACCCGCGGACTGGGAGGCGTTGCCCTTGACCACGACCGTGCCGCTCATCATGTTCTCCGCGACGCCGGTGCCGGCGTTGCCGTCGATGGCCACCTCGGCGCGTTGATTCATCCCCGCCGCGTAGTACCCGACGTGGCCGATGATCGTCACCTTCACCTCGGCGTCGAGACCGACCGCGACGTTGTGCGCGCCTGCGGGGTTCTCGATGACGAACTCGCCGGTGAGGTCGTGCGCGTGAAGGGCCGAGTTGACCTCGCGCAGAGGCGCTTCCTTCAGATCGAATGTCACCGTGTCCATGCGTAGACGACCTCCGGCTCGGGCTCCCAGATGACGGCCTTCTCGACGCCGGGTAGGCCGGAGAGGGCGCGGTACTCGCTGCCCATCGCGACCCAGTCCGCGGTCTCGGCGATGACGGCGGGCTTGCAGGCGATCGCGTCCCGCACCACGGCGAACGAATCCCGGCTGGACACCAGCAGGGTGTAGAAGCCGTCGAAGGTGGCGCACAACTCCTTCAGTGTGGTCTCCACGTCGCGGCCCTCTGCCAGCTTGCTCGCAACGAACCGCGCGGCCACTTCGGTGTCGTTCTCACTGTCGAATCGCACTCCGGCGGACTGCAATTCGCGACGAATGGTGGCGTGGTTGGCAAAGGAGCCGTTGTGCACCAGGCATTGGTCGGGTCCGACGGCATACGGGTGGGCACCCGACGGCGTCACTGCGGACTCGGTCGCCATCCTGGTGTGGCCGACGCCCTGCCAGCCCTGTGCTCTGGAGAGTCCCCATGACGCCGCCAGGGTCGCGGGGTCGCCCACACCCTTGAGCACCGTCAGGTCGGCGCCGAAACCCGCCACCAGTGCGTTCGGGTAGGCGCGCCTGGCCCCGGCGAGCAGCGCCTCGGAGTCGAGGTCCGACGTCAACTGGTAGGTGTCGCCGATCATCGTCACCTCGACCGGCGTACCGAGATCGGAACAAACTGTCGCGCTGACTGTTTCGGCGTCAACGCCGACGCCGAGCAGCGACACGCAACCGCGGCCCGGTGGCGTCCAGACCGGATCGCCATAGACCGCGGCGCCCGCCGAGTCACTGCCCCGACCTGCCATCTCGCACAGCATCCCGGTGAGCAGCTCGCCCAGTCGCGGATACAGCTCGGGTGTGCGTAGGTGCAGCCCTACGATTCCGCACATCTTGCTTGTCTCCTTTGATGTTTCAAGTCTTGGGCCATTAGAAGGCGGTGAGGTACTGCTCGACTTCCCACGGGCTGACCGTGCTGTGGTAGCTGAAGAACTCGTCGCGCTTGAGGTCGGCGAAGTACTTCGCGACGCCTTTGCCGACGGCGTCGAGCACCCCGGTGATGACCTCGTCGTCCACCAGTTCGTCGACCGCATGCAGCAGTGTCGGTGGCAGTGGTCGGCTGCTGTCGGTGGCGGTGCCGACGGGGCCGGGGTCCAGGTTGCGCGCGATGCCGTCGAGGCCTGCGCCGAGGGCCGCCGCGATGGCGAGGTAGGGGTTGGCCGACCCATCGCCACCGCGCAGTTCGACGCGCTGATCGTCGGGCACGCGGACGTAGTGGGTCCGGTCATTGCCGCCGTAGGTGGGCTGCTTGGGTGCCCAAGAGGCGCCGGACGCCGTGGTGAGGGCGCCGGTCCGCTTGTACGAGTTGACCGTTGGGCCCACCACGGCCTGCATTGCGCAGGCGTGGTCGAGGATGCCCGCGATGAACGAGTAGGCCGTCGGTGAAAGGCCGAGGCCGTGTGCATCGGAGGCCGGATCACCGGGGAACGCCGCAGCGCCACCGCTGGTCAGCGAAACGTGAAGGTGCAGGCCGGTTCCCGTGCGGTCGGCGAAGGGCTTTGGCATGAAGGTGGCGATCATGCCGCGTTCGGCGGCGATCATCGACAGGAGGTACCGCAGCGTGACGACGCGGTCTGCGGTGACCAAGGCTTCGGCGAACTGGAAGTTCTGTTCGAATTGCCCGTTGCCGTCCTCGTGGTCGTTGGCGTAGTTCGACCAGCCCAGTTGATTCATCGCCGTCGAGACGGTGGTCAGGTGGTCGTACATGCGGGTGACTCCGCGGGCGTCGTAACAGGGCTGGGCGGCGGTGTCGTCGGTGTCGGCGGTGGCCAAGCTGCCGTCCGGGTTGCGGGTCAGCAGGAAGTATTCGACTTCGGCGCCCACCCACGGCTCGAACCCGGCGTCGGCCGCTTGCGCGATGAGCGACTTGAGGATGACCCGCGGCGCGTACGGCCACGGCTTGCCCTCGACGTGCGGGTCGCAGTGGACGAGTGCCAACCCCTCCTTGATGAAGGGGATCGGGGTGAACGAGGCGGGGTCAGGGATCGCGACCAGATCGGGGTCCTTCGGTTCCTGTCCCATCGCACCGACGGCGTAGCCCGCAAAACCGACGCCCTCCGTCGCGAGCTGGTCGATCGCCTCGACCGGCACCAACTTCGCGCACGGCTTGCCGCGCAGGTCGACGAACAGCGCAAGGATGAACTTGGTGCCCGAGTCCTGCGCGAGACTCGCGAGGTCGGTGCTGGCAGTGGGGCTCATCGTCGTCCTGTCTCTTGTTAAGAATCAAAGTATCACTGGGGGAAACTTGATGCAGCGCGAGAGGCCCCGACCGGCGCGGGGCGAATCGCGCCGATCGGGGCCAGTTCTTATACGCTCTGCAGTTCGTACGCGGCGTCGCGGTGCAACTTGGCGTCGATGCCGCTCTCCTCGTCCTCCGGAGCGACGCGGATGCCCATCGTCTTCTTGATGGCGTAGGCGATCGCGAACGCGACGACGAACGAGTAGGTCATGACGGCGCCTGCGGCCACCGCCTGCCTCCACAGCTGATCGAATCCGCCGCCGTAGAAGAGGCCGTTCACCTTGCTCGGCATGCCGTCGCTGGCCAGGAAACCGATCAGCAGGGTGCCGATGACACCACCGACCAGGTGGACGCCGACGACGTCGAGCGAGTCGTCGTAGCCGAACCGCGATTTCAGGCCCACCGCGAAGGGGCAGATCGCGCCGGCGATGAGCCCAAGGATGATGCCGCCGACGGGCGTGACGGCGCCACAGGCGGGGGTGATCGCGACCAGTCCGGTGATGGCGCCCGCTGCTGCGCCGACACCCGTCACGTGACCGTCCTTGACCTTTTCGACCGCCAGCCAGGCGAGGGTCGCTGCGCAGGTGGCGACGAACGTGGTGACCATCACGATGGCGGCCGAGTTGCCCGCGGCCAGTGCCGACCCGCCGTTGAACGCATACCAGCCGGCCCACAGCAGGCCCGCGCCAAGCAGGGTCAGCGGCACGTTGTGCGGCTTGCGCAGCGTGCCCCAACTCGCGGACTTGCCGAGGACGATCGCCACGGCCAGCGCCGCCGCGCCCGCGTTGATGTGAACGGCCGTGCCACCGGCGAAGTCGACGGCCTTGAGGTTGTTGGCGATCCAGCCGCCGACGGCGTCCGGCGTCACCACGCCGTTGAACGCGAACACCCAGTGCGCGACCGGGAAGTACACCAGGACGGCCCAGAGGCCGGCGAAGACCATCCAGGCGCTGAACTTCATCCGGTCGGCTGCCGCACCCGAGACCAGTGCGACGGTGATCGCCGCGAACAAAGCCTGGAACAGGGCGAACAGACTGACTTGGAGTCCGGAGATCGTCGTCTGCGAGGCCAGCAGGTCCTTCATGCCAGCGAACTCGGTGAAGCTGCCGACGAAGCCACCGTGGGAGGTGCCGAAGGCCATCGAGAAGCCGAACAGCACCCAGAGGACGCCGACGAGGGCGACCGCCCCGAAGGTCATCATCATCATGTTCGTCGAGCTCTTCACCGAGACCATGCCGCCGTAGAACAGCGCTAGCCCGGGAATCATCAGCGTGAGGCCGATGATGCAACACAGCATGAATGCCGTGGTGCCTGTGTCCACTACGTCCATCAGCTACTTCTCCTGAGTGGTGCGGCCCCCTGTGGGGCCGTTCACTGGCAGTAACTTATGTTTCTGTTACGTGGACGGGATTGTGGTGTTGCGGGCGGGTAAACGTCCTTGGCGGCATCCCGGTGAGGCGCTGGTAACGGACTGTTCACGGGGAGAAATGGGCAGGCAATCCGTATACGTCACCGTATACAGCTATGGATACAGTAGCTGAGAGCATCATCGACCATCAATCCGCACTAGGCGAGGAGTACGAACGAGAACCGGTTCCCTTGTCTGCCCGCAAGTCATTGTTCTCGGTGTCGGCCGTCTGGGTGGGCTTCCCGATGATCATGACCTCGGCCGTGTTCTCGGGGATCGTGATTTACAACTTGGGCTTCGTGACCGGCATGCTCGCCATCATCGTCGGCGACGCCGTGCTGATGGGCTACGTGGGCACCCTGAGCTATCTCGCCGGGCGATCGGGCAAGAACTTCGCGCTGACGGCGGCAGACACGTTCGGTACCAAGGGTTTTCGAGTCGTGTCGGCGTTCCTGTCCACCTTGGTGATCGGCTGGTTCGCCTTCCAGACCGGCATGGTGGGCTCCACGCTCAACGTGTCGATGGGGTGGAACGCCGCCTTGATCACACTGCTTGCCGGGGTGCTCTTCGTGGCGCTCACCTTCGTGGGCATCCGCGCGATTTCGTGGATCGGCGTCGTGGCATCGGCTCTGTTCGTCCCGCTCGGCATCGTGGCCGTCGTCATGGCCGCTGGCGCCGGTGGACTGGGCTCGGCTTGGTCCTATCCCGGTGGTGCGGGCGCCGGTGCCTTCAGCTTCGGTGTCGCGGTGACGATGGTGATCGCGTGCTTCGCCGACTCGGGCACCATGACCGCGGACTTCACGCGGTGGGCCCGAGACGGCAAGCAGGGCGCACTGGCCGCGTTCGCGGCCTTCCCCGTGGCCTACTTCGTCGCGCAACTCGTCGGCGCCTTCGTCGTCGCACTCGGAGCCTCGGCAGAACCCGCGGCGACCGGCGGCGACTTCCTGCACGTGCTTGTCGGTGGCGGCGGGGTCTTGGTGCCGCTGGCCATCGTCTTCGTCTTCGTCAACCTCGGTAGCGTCTGTGCGCACTGCCTGTACAACGGCGCGGTGGGCTTCGGCAACATCACCGGAAAGACCATGCGGCAGTTGACGATCGTGCTCGGTGCAATCGGCATCGCGGCGGCGGTGGCAGGTATCTGGTCCTACTTCGCGACGTGGCTGAACATCCTCGGGGTGCTCGTCCCGCCGATCGGCATCGTCTTGATCCTGGACCAGGTGGTGCTCGCCGCGCGCCGTGCGCCGGCCGGCACCGCGCTGTACTGGAAGCCGTTCGCGGCGTGGGGAATAGGTGCCGCCGTGGCGCTCGGCACGCACTTCTACGCACCGCAGCTGTCGGATGCCATCGTCGCCATGGTCGTCGGAGCGCTCGCCTTCACCGCCCTTTCCTACCTTCCCGTCGCACAGCCCACACTGAGTGCAGAACCCGCATGACCGGCGATACCGTGACCATCGACGCCACTCCGTACACCTGGCCCTACGACGGTGACATCCCCACCGGCCGAACGGCCTTGATCAACATCGACTGGCAGGTCGACTTCTGTGGCACGGGCGGATACGTCGACACCATGGGATACGACCTCTCGCTGGTGCGCACGCCGCTGGGCCCGGCGCAGGAGGTGCTCGCGGCCGCCCGCGAGGCGGGACTGTTCATCATCCACACCCGCGAGGGGCACCGTCCCGATCTGTCCGATCTCCCGGCGAACAAGAGGTGGCGGTCAGCCCAGATCGGTGCGGAGATCGGGTCCGTCGGCCCGTGCGGGCGCATCCTGACCATCGGTGAACCGGGCTGGGAGCTGGTGCCCGAGATGGCCGCGCAGGCCGGCGAACCCGTCATCGACAAACCGGGCAAGGGTAGTTTCTATGCCACGGACCTTGAGCTGATCCTGCGGAGCAACGACATCACGCACATCGTCTTCACCGGCATCACGACCGACGTGTGCGTGCACACCACCATGCGCGACGCCAACGACCGCGGCTACGAATGCCTGGTGGTCTCCGACGCCACGGGTGCCACGGACTATTCGAATCACCTAGCGGCGCTGAACATGATCACGATGCAGGGCGGGGTGTTCGGTGCCCACGCCACCAGTGCGGCGGTGGTGGCGGGCTTGAACGCGGTGCGAGCGCGGGTGAACGGCGTACCGCAACCGGCCCCTGCGTGATAATCGGTCTCGAGCTACGAGTCTCGAGCGCAACTGAGGAGGAACGCGATCCATGGCGGCTGACGACGTCGACGAGCCGATTTCGCTCCGCGATCGCGTCTACGTCGACCTCGGCAAGAAGCTGATGATCGGCGAGATCGACCATCGCACCCGGCTGGTCGAGTCGCAGCTCTGCGAGGCGTTCAACGTCAGCCGGACCCCCCTGCGCGAGGCGCTGGTCCGGCTGCACGCCGACGGCATGCTCGAACGTCGAAATGACGGGTACTACCCCGTCGCCCTGGACATCGCGGGTGTGCGTGACCTGTACGAATTACGTATCACCATCGAACTTCGAGGCGTCACGCGGATACTGGAAACCGAGGAGCTGCGCTACGACAAGGACAGGCTGGCCGCGCTGGAAGTGGTGTGGAAGGCGCTCGAGGCCAGCCCTCCGCCGCCGGAGGCCGACATGGTGTTACTCGACGAGGCGTTCCACATCGAGCTGGCCGCGGCGTCCGGCAACTTGGCGATGGTCGCGACGCTGGACAACCTCAACCGGCGCATCCGGCTGATCCGGATGTACGACTTCATCACCGCCGAACGGGTGACCGCGACCATCGTCGAGCACCTCGAGATCGTCGACCTCCTCCTTCACGACGAGCTCGAAGCGGGCCGCAAGGCGCTGCACGAGCACGTCGGCGCCAGCTTCGAAGTGGTCGAACGGCGGGCCATCCGCGCACTGAGTGCCCGGTCGCTCGGGCACTCGGTCACGTCCTTCGAGACGCTATGGAAGTGAGCTCGACTGCGGCATCGGCTGATGGCTGTGTCAGCATCGAGGTGTGAAACGAATGAGGCCGCTGACGACGGTCGTGGTGCTGGTGGCCATCCTCCTTGGCACCGGCATCTGGTGGGTGTTCTTCCGGGGACCTTCCTCCGCCGACTGCGCCCAGGTGCGAGAGTTGCTGTCTTTCAACAAGACCCAGATCGACGCGATGAACGCCAAGACCCACGTGCCCGACGCCGGATCCAAGGAGGCGGCGACCGAGCCAAGTGAGCTCGACTACCGTGCGTGGGCGGACGGCTTGGCCGACCGGGCGGCGAAGGTCACGACAGCGGACCTGGTCGGGCCGTCGCGCGACGTGGCGCAGACAGCGGATCGCCTCGTCAGGGCCCGCGTCGACCTCGACGCACAGAGCGAGCACACCGCGCCAGGTGCGGCGGCGCCCCCGGCGGCGATGGTGGTCACCGCGCTCTACGACCAGTTCCAGGCCCAGATCAGCCAGCTTGCGACGACGTGCGCGTAAACGCCGACCCCCACCTTCCGGTGAATGCCACCTGCTCGAGGGGGAGCCGCTCGCGGGCCTGGGAGTCCCTCTCGACGACCGCCTCATCGGCCGTCGAGTAGTCCCCCAGGGTTCCGACGGCCAGCACCGCCAGCGGCCTGACCTCGTCGGGGACACCGAAGGCGACGCGTGCCGCTTCGGCGTCGAATCCCGCCATCGGGTGGGCGATCAGACCCCGAGCGACCGCCTCGATGCTGGCGTTGGCAATCGCAGCCCCCGCGTCGACGCCCGAGTAGCGCGCCGTCCGCTCGTCGGGTCCCTCGTCGGCGCAGACCAGGATCATTGCTCCCGCCGCACGTGCGTACGCATTGCCGCGCTTGAGCGTCCCCGCGAGCGCGCCGAACGTCTCGTCGCCGCGCAGGCCGACGACGAACCGGACCGGCTGGCGATGTCCCCAGGTCGCTGCCCAGCGGGCCGCCTCCAGCAACGCCGTCACCTGCGCGACGGTGACCGTCGCGTCGGGGTCGAACGCGCGGGGACTCCAGCGCTCGGCGATCGGCCCATGGATCGGTACTCGGGTCTCGGCCAGTCGGTTGGTCACGCATCTGACGCTACCGCCGGGCTGGAGGGGAAAACCGGGTGCGCAGACCCCTTATCCTTGACGGGACTCCCACCTGATCATGGAAAGGCGAACAGTGGCGCTCGTCGTGCAGAAATACGGCGGATCCTCGGTGTCGGACGCCGACCGGATTCGCCGGGTCGCCGAGCGCATCGTCGAGACCAAGAAGGCCGGCAACGACGTCGTCGTCGTCGTCTCCGCCATGGGCGACACCACCGACGACCTGCTCGACCTGGCCCGTCAGGTGAACCCCGCGCCGCCAGCGCGCGAGATGGACATGCTGCTGACTTCCGGGGAACGCATCTCCAACGCGCTGGTCGCGATGGCCATCTCCACGTTCGGCGCCGAGGCGCGGTCCTTCACCGGGTCGCAGGCGGGTGTCATCACCACCGGCACGCACGGCAACGCCAAGATCATCGACGTCACCCCAGGCCGGCTCAGGGACGCGCTGGACGAAGGCCTGATCGTGCTGGTCGCCGGCTTCCAGGGCGTCAGCCAGGACAGCAAGGACGTCACCACCCTCGGTCGGGGTGGTTCGGACACCACCGCCGTTGCGCTGGCCGCGGCGTTGGGCGCCGACGTCTGCGAGATCTATACCGACGTGGACGGCATCTTCACCGCCGACCCGCGCATCGTGCCCAACGCTCGGCACCTGGACACCGTCAGCTTCGAGGAAATGCTCGAGATGGCGGCGGCGGGAGCCAAGGTACTCATGCTGCGCTGCGTGGAATACGCCCGCCGCTACGACGTTCCGATACACGTCCGGTCGTCGTACTCCGACAAACCGGGCACGCTCGTCAAAGGATCGATGGAGGACATCCCCATGGAAGACGCCATCCTGACCGGAGTCGCTCACGACCGCGGTGAGGCGAAGGTGACCGTCGTCGGACTGCCCGACGTTCCCGGCTACGCCGCCAAGGTCTTTCGCGCCGTGGCCGATGCGGACGTCAACATCGACATGGTGTTGCAGAACATCTCCAAGGTCGAGGACGGCAAGACCGACATCACGTTTACCTGCTCGCGGGAGAGCGGCCCCGGTGCCGTCGAGAAGCTCACCACGCTCAAGCACGAAATCGGTTTCACCCAGGTGCTTTACGACGACCACATCGGCAAGGTGTCGTTGATCGGCGCGGGCATGCGCAGCCATCCCGGGGTCACCGCAACCTTCTGCGAGGCGTTGGCGGCCGTCGGCGTCAACATCGATCTCATCTCGACGTCGGAGATCCGAATCTCGGTGCTCGTCAAGGACACCGAGTTGGACAAGGCCGTTGCGGCGTTGCACGAGGCGTTCAATCTGGGCGGCGAAGAGGAAGCCGTCGTGTATGCGGGAAGTGGGCTCTAAATGATTTCGATAGGTGTGGTCGGCGCGACCGGTCAGGTCGGCCAGGTCATGCGCCGCCTGCTCGAGGAGCGCGACTTCCCGGCCGACAGCGTGCGGTTCTTCGCATCGGCTCGGTCGCAGGGAAAGAAGCTCGAGTTCAAGGGCCAGCAGATCGTGGTCGAGGACGCCGAGACGGCTGACCCGTCGGGTCTCGACATCGCGCTGTTCTCGGCCGGGGCCACCATGTCCCGCATCCAAGCGCCGCGGTTCGCCGCCGCAGGCGCGGTCGTCGTCGACAACTCGTCGGCCTGGCGCAAGGATCCCGACGTCCCACTGGTGGTGTCGGAGGTCAACTTTCAGCGCGATGCAGGCAACCGTCCCAAGGGCATCATCGCCAACCCGAACTGCACCACGATGGCCGCGATGCCCGTATTGAAGGTTCTGCACGACGAGGCGGGCCTGGTCCGAATGATCGCCTCGACCTATCAGGCGGTCTCCGGTAGCGGGCTGGCCGGTGTCGAGGAACTCTACGGTCAGGCGCGTGCCGTGGTCGAGGACAGCGAGCAGTTGGTGCACGACGGGTCGGCGCTGCAGTTCCCCGCGCCGAACAAGTACGTCGCCCCGATCGCCTTCAACGTGGTGCCGCTGGCGGGGTCGCTCGTCGACGACGGCTCTGGCGAGACCGACGAGGACCAGAAGCTGCGGTTCGAGAGCCGCAAGATCCTGGGCATCCCGGACCTCTTGGTCAGTGGCACCTGTGTGCGGGTGCCGGTGTACACCGGACATTCGCTGTCGATCAACGTCGAGTTCGCGCGGCCGTTGTCGCCAGAGCGGGCCAGGGAATTGCTGGCATCCGCGCCGGGTGTGACGCTGGTGGACGTTCCGACTCCGCTGGCCGCCGCCGGTGCCGACGACTCGCTCGTCGGGCGCATCCGGCAGGATCCCGGCGCACCCGATGGACGGGGTCTTGCGTTGTTCGTCTCCGGAGACAATCTCCGAAAGGGAGCTGCGCTCAACACCATTCAGATCGCCGAGCTGCTCGCCGCTCAGCTGTAAGTGCGACGTCCATGGGCAGCGGGCGCGGCGCTGCTGTGCGTCTCGATGCTGCCCGTGCCGCTGGCGGCGGCCGATCCGCCCGCGCCGGCACCGCAGCCAGTGCTGCCGCCACTGGCGCCCGGTCAGGTGATGCGGATCGGGCCGACAGCTGGAACGGGCACGCCGACAAGGGATTACGGAATCGGCGCCACGGATCTCTGTGAGTTCATGGAGTTCCCCAGCGGGTTGCTGCAGGTGTGTGGGGACAGCTTCGCCGGACAGGGCGTAGCCTTCGGGCCGCACTTCTCGCCGATCGCGCTGCACGTCGACATGGACTCGGTGGACGACCCGGCCGGGGTGCGCTACTTCGGCGTCGCCGGCACGGACAAGCCGCTGCTCGCCGACCCGACGCCGCCGGGGACGTCGCAGCTGCCCGCGGGTGTGGTCCAGATCAACCGCGAGAACTACATGTTGGTGACCACCACCAAGGACCTGGTGCCCGCCACGTCAAGATTGGTGAAGGCGTCTGCGTTCCAGGGCAATTGGGCGACGGTACCGAAGTCGCAGCGGCCGGCCGACTACGCGGGTGGCAGGCAGTCGCAGATCACCGGCTACTACGATCCGATCCCGACACCTGACTCGCAAAGCGGATGGGTGTACGTCGTCGCCAACGACTTCGACCGCAGCGGCCCGGTCGAGTTGTACCGGGCGACCCCGCAATCCTTCACCGATCGCTCGAGTTGGCAGGCCTGGTCGGGCGGCGGGACATGGGGGAAGGCGCCCGTCCCGTTGTGGGGAGACCGGGTGGGGGAGATGAGCATTCGGCAGATCGACGGCAAGACCGTGCTGTCGTACTTCAATGCGAGTACCGGCAACATGGAGGTTCGCGTCGCCGACGGTCCGACGGGACTCGGCTCCGCGCCCGTGACGACGGTGGTGCAGGCGGGTGCGTGGCCCGACGAGGTGGACCAGCTGCCGCCACCGGAGGACAACCGACTCGCCCAGCCCTACGGCGGCTACATCTCGCCGGGGTCGACGCTCGACGAGCTGCGGGTGTTCGTCAGTCAATGGAATACGTTGCCGCAGGCCGACAATGCGCCGTATCGAGTCATCCAGTTCGCGGTGAATCCGGCCAAGCCTTAGTCAGCAGGCTGATCGGGCGACGGTCAACGGCAGCAGTTCGGGTCGAGCACCGTGCAGAGCGCTACCAGGGACTCGCGGCGGGGTCGGTGGTAGACGTTCATCCCTCGGCGTTCCGACTCGACGAGACCGGCGCGGCGCAACTGCGAAAGATGGTGACTCACGGTTGATTCGGTGACGCCCACCGCCGTGGCGAGGTCGCAGCTGCACACTGCGCCGTCGGTCGAACTGAACAGCAGCGACACGAGTTTGACCCGCACGGGGTCGGCCAATGCCTTGAGGCGCAAGGCAATCTCCAGCGCGGCGTCGTCGTCGAGTGGACCCGCGGCGACCGGGGAGCAGCAGATCGGCGACGACATGTCGATCGTCGGCAACGTCTTGGGCATGCGACCCATCCTGCCATAGGCATTGACATACGTCGAAGAGGTGGGCATGATCGGTGACGTCCACTAGTTCGACATAAGTCTTACAGGTATGGAGGCCGCACGTGTCCCGCGCCCAGCTCGCCCTCAACGTCGACGATCTCGACGAAGCCGTCACGTTCTACTCCAAGCTGTTCAACACCGAACCCGCGAAGGTCAAGCCCGGCTACGCGAACTTCGCGATCGCCGAGCCGCCGCTCAAACTCGTCCTGCTGGAGAACCCCGGCAAGGGTGGCACCATCAACCACCTTGGTGTCGAAGTGGAGTCCACCGACAGGGTGCACGCCGAGATCGCCAGGCTCACCAACGAGGGATTGTTCACCGAAGAGGAGATCGGCACCACCTGCTGCTTCGCCAAGCAGGACAAGGTGTGGGTCACCGGGCCGGCCGGGGAGAAGTGGGAGGTCTACACCGTGCTCGCCGACTCCGACACCTTCGGGAGCAGCACCAGCGCCAGCGCATCCTGCTGCTGATGACCGCGACGAGGGATTCGCCCCGCCCCGGCGTGGTCGAAAAACTGTCGCTGCTGGACCGATTCCTTCCGGTGTGGATCGGCATCGCCATGGCGGCCGGACTGCTGCTGGGTCGGCTCGCCCCTGGCTTGAACACCGCGTTGGAGAGAGTTCAGGTCGACGGCATCTCCCTGCCGATCGCTCTCGGGCTGCTAATCATGATGTACCCGGTGCTGGCCAAGGTCCGCTACGACCGCCTCGACACCGTGACCAGCGATCGCAGACTGCTACTCAGCTCTCTGGTCGTGAACTGGGTCCTCGGCCCGGCCTTGATGTTTGCGCTGGCCTGGCTGCTGCTGCCCGATCTACCCGATTACCGCACCGGCCTCATCATCGTCGGCCTGGCCCGCTGCATCGCGATGGTGATCATCTGGAACGACCTGGCCTGCGGGGACCGCGAAGCCGCCGCCGTCCTGGTCGCCATCAACTCGGTGTTCCAGGTGGTCATGTTCGCCGTGCTCGGCTGGTTCTACCTGTCCGTGCTGCCGGGGTGGCTCGGATTGCAGCAGACCACCATCTCGACGTCGCCGTGGCAGATCGCCCAGTCGGTGCTCATCTTCCTGGGCGTCCCGCTGCTAGCTGGCTACCTGTCCCGCCGAATTGGCGAAAAGGTAAAGGGCAGAACCTGGTACGAGTCGAAGGTCCTGCCCCGAATCGGGCCGTGGGCGCTCTACGGCCTGCTGTTCACCATCGTCATCCTCTTCGCCCTGCAAGGCGATCAGATCACCAGCCGCCCAATGGACGTCGCCCGCATCGCACTTCCCCTGCTGGCCTACTTTGCGATCATGTGGGGCGGTGGCTACCTGTTGGGCGCGACTCTCGGTCTGGGGTATGAGCGCACCACCACGCTGGCCTTCACGGCCGCCGGAAACAACTTCGAGTTGGCCATCGCCGTCGCGATCGCCACCTACGGCGCGACATCCGGCCAAGCACTCGCCGGAGTCGTCGGCCCGCTCATCGAGGTGCCCGTCCTCGTCGCACTCGTCTACGTCTCCCTCGCACTGCGCCGCCGCTTCACTGACCCCGAAAGACCCGGCGCACCAACCTCGAAGGGAGTGCCCCATGACCGATAGCCCCTCCGTCCTGTTCGTATGCGTAAAGAACGGCGGCAAGTCTCAGATGGCCGCTGGACTGATGCGCAAGATCGCCGGTGACGTCGTGCAAATCTACTCAGCGGGGACCAAGCCAGGCGCTGCGATCAACGGCCTTTCCGCCCAGGCCCTCGCCGAGGCCGGAGTCGACATCACCGACCAGAAACCCACTCTCCTCGACCCGCGACTGGTCAACGACGTCGACCTCGTCGTCACCCTCGGCAGGGAAGTCCACGTCGATCCTGTTCCGGGAACCCAGTTCGAGAACTGGGACACCGACGAACCCTCGGAGCGGGGCATCGACGGCATCGAACGCATGCGGCTCGTCCGAGATGACATCGCCGCTCGCGTAAGCGATCTGCTGGTCCGAATGCACAATCGATGATGTACACAGCCGTCGCACACGGGAATCACAGGATGCGCCGGTAATCTCGGCGGCAGGACGAATTGCGGCCGCCGAATCCCCCCTCTGGCGGCCGCGATTCGCTCCCCAGGGGCTAGGTCTCGTCGGCGATTTGGTGCCGACTTTCGTGGCGACCCGGTGCATTCGGATCCTCGTCTTGGCGATCCAACTTCTCTTGCAATTCGCGCTGTTCCTCGGTCGCCTTGGTGGCATCCTCCGGCGTCGCGGGCGGGACCTGCTGCTGTTCCATGCCGTTGAGTTGCCCGCCTGACGATCGACAAACCTGCCATCGGCCGACCGGTACTCATAGGTGATTCACGAGGAATTTGATGAGCCGCCCGTGCAGGGACGACAATCATCGACCTATGAGCGAAACAGTCGACTATCCCGGTGAAGCCCCGACAGGACCTCAGACCGCTGTGCTGCCCGAGGGGCACTATCAGCAGGCACCGCAGGGTTATGCGTATCCGCCGCCGACGTACGCGCCGCAGCAGCTTCCGCGGGAACGGCCCAACCGCCTCAACAAGGTCGCCTCGTGGGTGAGCATCATCGCCGGCTCCGTCGTCATCATCGCGGTGCTGTTCGGTTCGGGCTTCTACTTCGGCCGGGAAACGGCGCCTCGTCCGCAGGACGGTGGCGTCGGGGCCCCCGAGCAGGGCGGCCCGATGATCTTCCCGATGCCGCGTGGCCAGTTCGACCGGCCAGGTCCCGGCATCGTCGTCCCCAACGGACCGACCTTCCAGTTGCCGAACATCTTCCCGCAGTTCCCGATGTCGCCCCAGACGCCGTCGACTCAGACCCCTGGTCAACCACCGAGGTGACTTGGCGGGCGGTGCCACCGACTCTCATAGCGGATTCATAGCCAGTTCATGAGTGGCGCATCACCGCCGCGGCAATCATCGTGGACATGAGCGAAACAACATCTTCACCAGAACCCGTCACCGGGCCCATCGGCGGCACCACGACGGAGCCGACCGTCGTCGAGAGCCATGACGTCGAAGAGCGTCCCCGACGGAGCAAGCTGAACGTCGCGGCCGCGTGGGTCGGCATCGTCGCGGGCGTCGTGTTCATCGTTGCCGTCATCTTCGGCACCGGTTTCGTCCTCGGCGCCAGCGTGGGCGGTGGCCACCATGGGGGTCACCATCGCGATGGTGGAAGCCAGATGCACGACGGCGGAGGTCGGATGCACGGCGGAGGACCCGAGCACGGCTGGCCCGGCGGTTTCGGTCCCGGTGGACCCGGTGGGTTCGGTCCCGGCGGGCCTGGCAACGTCGGACCCGCAGGGCCAGGCAACTTCGGGCCGGGTGGTCAGGGCGGACAGGGCGGCCCCGGCGCAGGCGGGCAGACGACGCAAGCCCCTCGTTAGAAGATTCAAACGCGCACGATGCCCCGTTCACCACGGTGAGCGGGGCATCGTGGCGTCGCAAGCGATTGCCGACGCGTGCTATTTCGGCTTCGTGGGTATCTCCCGCGTATGACCGAGAAAATCGCAACGACCGACGCCGGTGCGCCCGTACCAAGCGTCGAGCACTCGCTGAGTGTCGGGCCCGACGGCCCGATCCTGCTGCAGGACCACTATCTGATCGAGCAGATGGCCAACTTCAACCGGGAGCGCATCCCGGAGCGTCAACCGCACGCCAAGGGTGGAGGCGCGTTCGGGCACTTCGAGGTGACCAACGACGTCAGCCAGTACACCAAGGCCGCGGTCTTCCAGCCGGGCGTCAAGACGGAGATGGTGGCCCGATTCTCGACCGTCGCCGGCGAGCGTGGCAGCCCAGACACCTGGCGTGATCCACGCGGGTTCGCGCTGAAGTTCTATACGTCCGAAGGCAACTTCGACATGGTGGGCAACAACACCCCGGTGTTCTTCGTCCGCGACCCGATGAAGTTTCAGAACTTCATTCGCAGTCAGAAGCGGATGGCCGCCAACAATCTTCGCGACCACAACATGCAGTGGGACTTCTGGACGCTGGTGCCCGAGTCGGCGCATCAGGTCACCTACCTGATGGGTGACCGCGGCATCCCGAAGACCTGGCGCCACATGAATGGCTACTCCAGCCATACGTACAGCTGGGTCAACGCGAACGACGAGATGGCCTGGGTGAAGTACCACTTCCATACCGACCAGGGCGTCGACTTCCTGACCCAGGAGGACGCCGACCGGATCGCCGGTGAGGACGGCGACTATCACCAGCGGGATCTATTCGACGCGATCGAGGCGGGCAACTTTCCGACCTGGACGCTGAAGATGCAGATCATGCCGTTCGAGGCCGCGAAGACCTACCGGTTCAACCCGTTCGACCTGACGAAGGTGTGGCCACATGCGGACTACCCGCTGATCGACGTGGGCACGATGACGCTGAACCGAAACGTCGTCGACTACCACGCGCAGATCGAGCAGGCGGCCTTCGAACCGAACAACATCGTGCCGGGTACCGGGCTTTCGCCGGACAAGATGCTGCTGGCCCGGGGGTTCTCCTACGCCGACGCCCACCGTCACCGTCTCGGGGTCAACTACAAGCAGATTCCGGTCAACGAACCGAAGGTAGAGGTCAACGCGTACTCCAAGGACGGCCCGATGCGGATCCGCAATGCGACCGATCCGGTCTATGCGCCCAACTCGATGGGCGGGCCGGTGGTCGACGATCCGAGACGGGTGGCAGAGGCGCACTGGGCGTCCGACGGCGACATGGTCCGGACGGCCTACGCGTTACGACCGGAGGACGACGACTGGGGTCAGGCGGGCACGTTGGTGCGGGAGGTCATGGACGACGCGCAGCGCGACCGGCTTGCCGACAACATCATCGGACACGTTCTCGACGGGGTGAAGGAGCCCGTGCTGTCGCGAGTGTTCGAGTATTGGCGCAACGTCGACCAGGATCTCGGCAAGAAGGTCGAGGAGGGCGTGCGCGCGGGCTGAGGTGTGCACGACACGCCGATGTAACTACATACGCGTGATTCTCCTGAGGTCTGTGGGACTATTGAGAACTTTGGGGAACGTGTGGCGACTAGCACCGAATCGTGACAATGTCGCTACCCATGACGCGCGTGCAAATGGTGCTGTTCGCAGTCGTCGGCGCGGCAATGCTGGTGCTGAGCGGCTGTTCGTCCCACGCTGCGGAACCGGAACGCGGCTTGGCCAAGGTGTTCTCCGTCGGAGACTGCGTCGCGATCCCGGCCCAGGCTCCGGGGGTACCCGACGCGTTGACCGCCGACAAGGTGTCCTGCGCCGCCGACCCCAGCTACACCGTTGGCGCCGTCGCGGATTCATCGGGGTCCTGCCCGAGTACTGAATATCAGCACGTGCCAACACAATTCGCCGACCCGGCGACATCCCGTCTCTGCCTGGTGCCCAATCTCGTCGCCGCTCACTGCTACGTCATGGACATGCCCATCGGGATGCTTCAACTGGCCGACTGTGCAGAACGCGGCCAACAGGGTCTGCTCGTCCAGGTCACCCAACGCCTCGACGTTCGCGACCAGCAGGCTTGCCCCGCGGCCGCCGGCCAGTACGCGTGGCCCTACCCGTCGCCCGCTCGCACGTATTGCACGCTGACGATCTTCTGACGGGCCCTTGGTCGTACCTCGTCCTGGCATGATCGAGCGCATGAGCATCGACGTCGTCTACACCGCAGAATCCACGGCTACCGGTGGGGGCCGCGACGGCCACGTGACCTCCGCCGACGGCAAGATCGACCTCGACACCCGCCCGCCCAAGGAAATGGGTGGCAGTGGCGAGGGCGTCAACCCCGAACTGCTGTTCTCGGCCGGGTACTCGGCGTGCTTCCTCGGCGCGCTGCGCCTGGTCGCGCGCAACGAGAAGATCACCATCGACGACGCCAGCGGCATCACCGCCCAGATCGGGTTCGGCAAGGACGGCGGGGAAGCGGGCGGTTTCGGCCTGACCGCCCACCTGATCGGCTACCTGCCCGGGTTGAAGCAAGAGGTGGCCGACGAGTTGATGGAGAAGGCGCACGGCGTGTGCCCGTACTCCAAGGCCACGCGCGGCAACATCGACGTCAAGCTGTCGGCGAAGGTCTGATGCGGAGGGGAGTATGGCTCGGCGTCGGCTTGGCCGTGGGCGTCGCCGTAGCGCCGCCCGCAGCCGCGCGTCCGTCGGATCCGGGAGTGGTGTCCTACGCCGTGCTCGGCAAGGGATCGGTCGGCAACATCGTCGGGGCCCCGATGACATGGGAGTCGACGTTCACCGCGCCCTTCCAGGGTTTCTACGTCGACAGCCCCGAGTGCAACAACTGGGCCGACATCGGGTTGCCCGAGGTGTACCAGGACCCCGACCTGGCGTCGTTCAACGGTGCCACGGCTCAGCGGGCGGCCAACGACGACACCAACCTGGTCAAGCAGACAGTCGGGGTGTTCGCCACCAACGACGCCGCCAATCGGGCCTTCCACCGCGTGACCGACAGGACGGTCGGCTGCGCCGGACAGACCACCGCGATGCACCTTGAGGACTTCGTCACGCAGGTGTGGACGTTCTCCGGCGCCGCGCCAACGGGTACCGATGCGGTGTGGGTGAAGCAGGAGGCGGGTACTGATCGGCGATGCTTCATTCAAACCAGACTGCGCGAGAACGTTCTGCTACAAGCGAAAGTCTGCCAGCCTGGCAATGGCGGTCCGGCGGTAAACGTACTGGCCGGCGCGATGCAGAACACCCTGGGTCAGTAACGGTCGCGGATATGGGGCCCACTACGACGGACTGTGCCGACAAGATCGCGCGAGTTTGTCGGTGGTCTCTGGAGGATGAACAGGGCATCGTTCATCGAATGGATATCGCGCCCCGCCCCCGCGCGGTGATTCGGAGGGAGTGGTTGACGTGACCACCACCGCAAGCTTGTGCAGCACCCGTTCGGCCAATTCGACAGAGGTCGAGCTCGCCGACTCCGACGACGCTGGGTCGCGCATTGGCGAGGACTGTCTGAGGGACGGTCCCGTCGGCCAGGTCGGATTGGAGATCGAGGCACACTGCTTCGCTCTAGCCGATCCCATGCGGCGCCCGTCCTGGGACGAACTCACCAGGGTGATCGCCCAGGTTCCTGCCCTGCCGAACGGCAGCCCCATCACGATCGAGCCGGGTGGCGCGGTGGAACTGTCCGGTCTCCCAGCCGAGGCGGTACTGCCGGCCATCACGGCGATGCAGTCCGATCGGGAGGTGCTCCGGGAGGTGTTCGCTCAGAACGGCCTCGGCTTGGTGCTGTTGGGTGCCGACCCCCTGCGCCCCGCCAAGCGGGTCAACCCTGGCGATCGATATCGCGCCATGGAGCAGTTCTTTGCCGCCAGCGGCACCATCGAGGCCGGCGCCGCGATGATGACGTCCACGGCTTCGGTGCAGGTCAATCTCGACGCAGGGCCGCGTGCGGGCTGGGCGGAGAGGGTTCGCCTCGCGCACGCGCTCGGGCCGACGATGATCGCCATCGCCGCCAACTCTCCGCTGCTGGGCGCCGAATTCTCCGGCTGGCGCAGCACCAGGCAGCGCGTGTGGAGTCAATTGGACTCCGCGCGCTGCGGTCCCGTGCTTGGCACTAGCGGCAACAACCCGGTTGACGACTGGGTCCGCTACGCGCTGAAGGCGCCGGTGATGCTGGTCCAGGGTCCCGAGACCGTCCCGATGACCGAGGTGATTCCGTTCGCCGACTGGGTCGACGGACGAGCGCTGCTCGGCGGTCGCCGCCCGACGGTCGCCGATCTGGACTACCACCTCACCACGCTGTTCCCACCGGTGCGACCGAGGGGATTCCTCGAGATCCGCTACCTCGACAGCACGCCGGACGACGTCTGGCCCGCTGTGGTCTTCACCCTGACCACGCTGCTCGACGACCCCGCGGCCGCTGATGTCGCGGCGGAGGCCACCGAGCGGGTCGCGACCGAATGGGACCGGGCTGCCAGGGTCGGGCTCGGCGACCGGCATCTGCAGGCGGCCGCCCTCCGCTGCGTGCAAACCGCCGCCGAATTGGCACCGAAGGAATTAGACGGCGCGATGCAAAGGTTGTTGCGTCAGGTGGAGCAGGGCAGGAGTTCGGCCGACGACTTCGCCGACCTCGTGGTCGGCGGTGGTGTGCAAGCGGCCGTCAGTCGATCGGCGGGAATGATGGCGTGACCACGCGAGAGGCGCTGGCCAGGGACCTCGCCGTGACGCGGGAACGCACGCTGCGACTGGTGGAGATCGACGATGCGGAACTCCTGCGACAGTACGACCCGTTGATGAGTCCGCTGGTGTGGGATCTCGCCCACATCGGCTGGCAGGAGGAGATGTGGCTACTACGCGGAAATGATCCGAACCGGCCCGGCCTGCTGCCAACGGCCGTCGAAGGACTCTACGACGCGTTCGCGCACTCGCGGGCCAGCCGTGCCGACCTTCCCCTGCTGCCACCCGAGGACGCGCGGAAGTTCTGCGGCACCGTTCGCGCGAAAGCCCTTGACGCACTTGACGTTCTGCCCGAAGAAGACGGCACGGGCATCGACCCGGCCTTCGTCTTCGGCCTGGTGGTCAGCCACGAGAACCAGCACGACGAGACGATGCTGCAGGCGCTGAGCATCCGCACCGGTCCACCAATCCTTGGCCGCGGCGCACCGCTGCCGTCCGGTCGCTCCGGCGTGGCGGGCACGTCGGTGGCAGTACCTGGCGGCCCGTTCATCCTCGGTGTGACTGCCGCCGCGGAGCCCATGTCGCTGGACAACGAACGCGACGCGCACGTCGTCGACGTGCCGTCCTTCCGAATCGGACGCGTTCCCGTCACGAACGGTGAGTGGCGTGACTTCATCGACGACGGCGGCTACCGCGAACCGCGGTGGTGGTCCGACGCCGGCTGGGTACACCGCGACCAGGCCGGGCTGACGGCCCCGAAGTTCTGGGCTGCGGATGGCACGCGGACACGATTCGGGTACGTCGAGGACATTCCCGTCGATGAGCCCGTGCAGCACGTCACGTTCTTCGAGGCCGAGGCGTACGCCGCGTGGGCAGGCGCCCGACTGCCGACGGAGATGGAATGGGAGAAGGCCTGCGCGTGGGACCCCGCGGTGGGTGCACGCCGTCGATTCCCTTGGGGTGCTTCCGAACCCACCGACGCGTTGGCCAATTTGGGCGGCGAGGCGCTGCGGCCCGCACCGGTCGGGGCCTATCCGACGGGAGCTTCGGCCTACGGCGCCGAGCAGATGCTCGGTGACGTGTGGGAGTGGACCACCTCGCCGCTACGACCCTGGCCGGGGTTCACCCCGATGCTCTACGACCAGTACTCCCGCCCCTTCTTCGATGGTGACTTCAAGGTCCTCCGCGGCGGCGCGTGGTCGGTCGCCGCCAGCATTCTGAGGCCGAGCTTCCGCAACTGGGACCATCCGATCCGCAGGCAGATCTTCTCGGGCGTGCGACTCGCGTGGGACGCCTGATGTGCCGTCATCTCGGTTGGCTGGGTGAGCCCGTCTCGGTGTCGTCTTTGGTCCTCGAACAGCCGTATGGCCTTGTCGTACAGTCATATTCGCCACGTCGACAGAAGCACGGCCTGGTCAATGCCGACGGCTGGGGCGTCGGTTTCTT
>NZ_JAVRQA010000177.1:0-2739 GCF_032161845.1 Mycobacterium sp. | reverse complement strand
ATACAGGTACGTCGAGCGCGGTTGCCCGTCCTTGCCGGTGCCGCGCACCCACAGGCCCGCACAGGTCTTGCCGGTCATCCGGTCACCGAGGCTCGCCGGGTCGGGCAGGCACGCGGCGACCACGTCGCGTGGGCTCACCTGCACTCCCCCGACCGTCACCTTCTCGGTGCTGTCGAGACCGACCTTGTGCAGAGCCTTGAGGACGTCGATGAACTCCTCGCCGAGGCCGTACTTGAACGTGGCGCGCTTGCACTTCACCCAGCGCGGCATGAGAAGGACTTCCTCGTGTTCGACGTTGACGCACTCGACGGGACCGATGCCCTCGGGGAAGTCGAAGACCTCCGGCTCGCTGAACGGGGCCGTGACGAACCAGCCCTTGTCCGCCTCCCAGATCACCGGCGGGTTGAGGCACTCCTCGATGGTCGTCCAGATCGAGAACGACGGCGCGAAGTCGTAGCCGTCGACGGAGAGATTCGCGCCATCGCGGGTACCGAGTTCGTCGATGTCGCTGAACAGGTGGTCCGCGGCATACCGGGCGAATACGTCGGAAAGCCCTGGTTCGACGCCGATGCCGACGAGGGCGAGGCGGCCGGCCTGCACCCACTGGTCCGCGACCGCGAACTGCTCGTCGCCGAGCTTGACGCCGGTCAGCTCGTACGGCTTGTCCGGGTGACGCGCCGACAGGCTCATCGCCATGTCGAGGTAGTCGGCGCCGCCCGCCATCGCGCCGTTGAAGATCGGCATGACGAAGCGCGGATCGACGGCGTTCATCACGTGCGTAATGCCATGCAGGCGAACGAGTTCCGCAATGGAATCCGCAGAGGTGGCGTCGACTCGTGCCGAGCTGAACCGCGGGTCGCCGACCGCGTCCGCGGCCGCCATGGCGCGTTCGCCGTCGTAGTCGCACACCACGATCTGCTCGAAGAAGTCGCGGCGCACCGCGATCGAACAGAACGCCGAGCCAACCCCGCCCGCGCCGACCAACAGAATTCTCATGCCGTAGAACGTACCAACTACCGCGGATTCGGTGTCAAACCGCTCGATGGGCGACTGAATCCTCGCCCAAACTGCTAAATGACGACTGAAAGCGTAGCGAGCCCGCGCAGGGTAACGTTCGGTTTGTAGACCGGTTCGCCCACCAGCCGAGCGTCGGGGAATCGCGCGGTGACCGCCGACAGTGCGACCCTCGCCTCGAGCCGGGCCAGCGGCGCGCCGAGGCAGAAGTGCACGCCGTGGCCGAATGCCAGGTGCCGGATGCCGTCACGATCCGGGTCGAAGACGTCGGGTCGTTCGAAGGCACTCGGGTCGCGTTGGGCAGCCGAGAACAGCAGCATCATCGTGTCGCCGTTGGGGACGGCGACGCCGCCGACCGTCATGTCGTCGGCTGCCACGCGGCCGACGAGTTGCACGGGTGGGTCGTACCGCAACGTCTCCTCGATGATCGCCGACGCACGCTCCGGATCGGCGGACAGTTCGCCCCAGTACCGGGGATGCCGCAGCATCGCCAGGACCGCGTTCGCGATCAGGTTCACCGTCGTCTCGTGACCCGCGATCAGCAGCAGGTTGCACGTCGCGACGATCTCGTCGGTGCTCAGCTGGTCGCCTTCCTCCTCGGCGGCGATCAGTGCCGAGATGAGGTCGTCGCGGGGGGCGGCGCGTCTCTGCTCGACGAGGTCGCCAAGGTAACCGCGCAACCACTTGCCTGCCGCCAGGCGCTCGGGAAAGCCCGTGGACGTGCCGGTGAAGGCGATGAACGGATCGAGCCCCTGGCCTAGAAGTGCTGATGCGGCAGTGAATTCCGGCTCGTCCTCGATGGGCACGCCGAGCATCCGGCAGATCACCGCGACCGGCAACGGATGGGCGAGGTCGGCGATCACCTCGAATCGGCCAGCAGCGACGACGCCGTCGAGCAGCTTGTCTACCAGCGCGGCGACGAAGCCCTCGAGTCCGCGGACCACCTTAGGTGCAAACGCTTGTTGCGCAAGCCTTCTCAGCCGGGTGTGGTCCGGCGGATCGAGGAAGAGGAAGCCCGGTTGCCCGAAGGGACGCGGATTGCCTCCCTCGGCGATCTGGCGCTGGGCGGCGGTAGACTTCAGTCGATCGACGGCCGTCGCCGGATGACGCAAGACGTCACTGCAATCCTGGAATGACGAGAAGACCGCGAGGTTGCCCTCGGGCAGGAGCATCGGTCCGCGCTCGCGGATCTGCCGGTAGATCGGATAGGGATCGGCGCGGTTCTCGGGCTCGAGCAGCCGGGCCAACAATCCCTGGGATTCCGTTGCGGTCGTCACCCATTCATTGTGCAGCCGCGTAGTACCGGCCAAGGACGTGCTCGCGGAGCTCGTCGAATTGCCCCGAGACGATCGACTCGCGGATCTGATCGACGAGCCGGACGACGAACCGCTCGTTGTGAATGGTGCACAGCGTCGAGGCCAACATCTCCTTGGCCTTGAACAGGTGGTGGACGTACGCGCGGGTGTAGTGCGCGCACGTATAGCAGTCGCACCCGGCATCGATCGGTCCGAAGTCGCGGCGGTTGCGCGCCGTCGTGATGTTGTACCGTCCGGCCTCCGAGTAGACGGCGCCGTTGCGAGCCACGCGGGACGGCGACACGCAGTCGAACGTATCGGCGCCAGCAGCCACCGCAGCGAACAGATCGTCGGGCTCGCTAATGCCTAGCAGATGCCGCGGCTTGTCCTCCGGCAACTCCTCGGTGACCCAACGGACGATGGTCGCGAG
>NZ_JAVRQA010000176.1:0-6561 GCF_032161845.1 Mycobacterium sp. | reverse complement strand
GCACCCCACGCGTGCCGGTGAAACCAGCCCGAACGACGCGGGAACCGACGTTCACACCGCACCCGCGGCCTGAACCGAAGGACGCCCGAGAAGGGCGGTGCCCACCACACAACTGGTAGACACGCTTCAGCGGACGGCCTCGTATCGCCGCAAGGC
This sequence comes from Mycobacterium sp., assembly GCF_032161845.1. Lineage (GTDB taxonomy): Bacteria > Actinomycetota > Actinomycetes > Mycobacteriales > Mycobacteriaceae > Mycobacterium. Next base: position 6,405 of record NZ_JAVRQA010000176.1, on the reverse strand, counting down.
CTCGACGCGCTCGGCGGCGTGGTCGACCATTGGTTCGGGATAGTTCTCGCCACCGAACTCGGGCACCCAACGCTTGACGTACGCACCGTCGGGATCGAATTTGTTGCCCTGCGTCGTCGGGTTGAAGACCCGGAAGTAGGGCGCGGCGTCGGTGCCCGAGCCCGCAGCCCACTGCCAGCCGTGCTGATTGCTGGCCATGTCACCGTCGGTGAGCTGCTCGAGGAACCAGCGCGCTCCCCACTGCCACGGCAGATGTAGATCCTTGACGAGGAAGGACGCGGTGATCATCCGCACCCGGTTGTGCATGAAGCCGGTCTCGGAGAGCTGACGCATGCCCGCGTCCACGATCGGGAAGCCCGTTCTGCCGGCCTTCCACGCCTCGAACCGCTTCTCCGCATCCCGGTCCTCGTCCACCTCGATGCGGTCGAAGTTCTTGTTCCAGTTCCACCACGTGCTTTCGGGCCACGAATACACGACGCCTGCATAGAAGTCCCGAAACGCGAGCTCGCGCAGATAGGCCTGCGCGCCCTTTCCGCTTCCGAGATCGGCAGCCATCGTGCGGGGGTGGATGGTCCCGAACTTGAGGTGTGCCGACATTCGGCTGGTGCCGTCGTGATCTGGGCGGTTGCGTTCGTCGGAATAGTCGGCCAGCGTCGAGTCGACGAATTTCTTCCATTCCTGCCTGGCCGCGGCTTCACCGGCTGGTCGGTCCAGTTGGGTGTCTCCATCCGGAATGTCGATGCCACCGCCCGCGTCGGCCGGGTCGATCCACCGGGCCGATTTCGCTCCCGTCCGGGCCGGGCCCCGCCAGCCGTGCTCTCGCCACGCCGAGAAGTACGGCGTGAAGACCTTGTACGGCGTGCCGTCACCCTTGGTGACCCGACCAGGGGACACCAGGTAGGGCGAACCGGACGCCTCGAGGGGCACCCCGCCGGAGATTTGGCCGAGGGCCTTGCGAACGGCGTCGTCCCTGCGCAGCCCGAATGGAAAGTAGTCACCAGACACGTGGACCGAGGTGGCGTGAATCTTCTTGACCAGAGCGGGGATTCGGGTCTCAGCGCGGCCCTGGGTGATGAGCAGGCGACCATCCAGTGACTCGCGCAACTCGCGAAGGGAGTCGTACAGGTATTGCAGCCGCCGAGGCCCGGACGTCGCCTTCAGCCGGGGATCGAGCACGTAGCAGGCGAGCACCTCCTGGTCGTCCCTTGCGGCATCCAGCAGGGCGGGCAGATCGTTCAGGCGCAGGTCGCGACGGAACCACAGCAGCGTTGGCATGACCTGATCTTGCCCGGTTTCGCCGGTCGGAAAACACCGTGGTGGTGCAGGGCTGCGACAATCTCCCCATGACGCCGACGACCGACGACTACCCGCGCGACATGGTCGGGTACGGGCCGCGACCTCCCGATCCGCGCTGGCCCGGTGGCGCCAATGTGGCTCTGCAGTTCGTCCTGAACTACGAGGAAGGGGGCGAGAACAACGTCCTGCACGGCGATGAGTCCTCCGAGACATTCCTGTCCGAAATAGTTGGTGCACAGCCATTTTCGAATCGACACATGAGCATGGAGTCGCTGTATGAATATGGCTCGAGGGCGGGCCTGTGGCGAATATTGCGGATGTTCGATCAGCGCGAACTGCCGCTGACGATCTTCGGTGTCGCCACGGCACTGGCCCGCAACCCCGAAGCGGTGGCCGCCTTTCGGGCGCGGGGTGACGAGATCGCCTGCCACGGCTTGAAGTGGCGCAGTTACCAGCTCGTCGACGCCGATACCGAGCGCGCCGAGTTGGCGGCGGCGGTCCGCATCTTGACCGAGCTGACCGGTGAGGCCCCGCTCGGCTGGTACACCGGAAGGGATTCGCCGCAAACCCGCCAACTCGTCGTCGAGCACGGCGGTTTCCTCTACGACTCGGACTCCTACGCCGACGACCTTCCGTACTGGACCCGCGTCCTGGACGCGGACCACCTCGTCGTGCCATACACGCTGGACACCAACGACATGAAGTTCGTGTCCGCCAGCGGCTTTCCCAGCGGTGCCGACTTCTTCACCTACCTGCGCGATGCCTTCGACGTGCTGTACGCCGAAGGCGCGGCCGGTGCCCCGAAGATGCTGTCGATTGGCCTGCACTGCCGACTCGTCGGCAGGCCGGCGCGCATTGCGGCGCTTGGGAGATTCCTCGACCACGTGCAGTCGCACGACAAGGTGTGGATTACGCGCCGGGTCGACATCGCCAGGCACTGGGTGGACAACTTCCCGCCGGTGGGGTGACCTGCGGGTAGCCCTGACACTTGTAGTGACATCAAAATGATGTCATCATGACACCATGGAATTGCAGCCCTACGTCGACGCCGTTCGTCACGAACTGGCCGTCGCCGCCGCGGCCGGGGGAGCCGACGCCGTCGAACTCGCCGACCGGCTCACCGCCCCGCTGGATTCCGCCATCCGCCTGGCCATCCTCGAAGCCCTCTCCGACGCCGCGGAGGTAATCACCCGCGAGCTCGCTCCAGCATCGGTCGACGTGCGGTTGCGCGGCCGTGACCCTCAATTCACGGTGACCCCGGCGCCCAGTGACCCGGTGTCGGCGCTTCCCGAGCCGGCCGGGCCTCCGGAGTCCGATGACGACGGCGGCACGTGGCGGGTCACGTTGCGCCTTCCCGACCACCTGCGGGCTGGGGTGGATGCTGCGGCCCGTAGTGCCGGACTGTCGGTCAACGCCTGGATGGTCCGCGCCATCGGCGCCGCTCTCGGCACGGACCGTCGAAGGCCCGATGGGCGCCCGCCCGCAGCATCGGACAACCACTTCAGCGGCTGGGTCCGCTGACACTTCAACCGACAGGAGAGACGAAATGCCCATCTTTCAAACCCCAGAACCCATCACGGCGACTGTCGAAGTTGCCGCCGGTTCGGTTCACCTCGCCGCAACGGATCGCGACGACACCGTCGTCGAGGTGTCGCCCCGCAACCCCAACCGGGCGTCCGACGTCCGGGCGGCAGAGCAGGCCCGCGTCGACTTTCGCCACGGCACCCTCGTCGTCTCGGCTGGCAGACGGATGCTGTCGATGGGCCGAGGCGGTGCCGTGCGGGTCGACATCGGGTTGCCCTCGGGCTCGCGACTTCACGCCTCATCGGCGTCGGCAGAGGTACGCGCGGACGGTCTGCTCGGCGACTGCCGACTGGCCTCGGCGAGCGGCGACCTCCTGGTCGACTCGGTGAGCGGACAGATCAAGGCGGACACCGCATCCGGCCAGATCTCCGTGCAGAACGCAGGCGGAAACGTGTCCATCGCGACGGCATCGGGCGACGTGACGATCGGCCGCCTCGACGGCGACCTGAAGTTTCAGGCCGCCAGCGGCGCGCTTGGGATCGACGAGCTGCGCGGCGATGTCACGGTGCGGACGGCGTCCGGCCGGGTCACCATCGCAGCCGCCGTGAAGGGTGCCGTCTCGATCGTGGCCAGCAGTGGCGAGGTCGAGGTCGGGGTTGCCACCGGCACCGCGGCCAAGCTCGATCTGCGCTCGGGCTCTGGCCTCGTCAGCAACGGCCTCGAACCGGCCGACGGGCCGGCCGATGGTGACGAGACTCTCGTCGTGCAGGTGCGCACCGGTTCCGGTGACATCGCCGTGCGCCGATCGGTATCTGCCCGCCTCTGAGCGAATTGCTGGTGTGCTGTAAACCCTTGTGCCACATGTGTTTCACCAGTCACAACGCGGGATTTGTCGTCGGTAGGTCGCAGTAATGTTCGGATCTGGAAGTTGGCCCGGTGCTCACGGCGATCGCCACGATGCGTGCCGCGTATACCGAACTGGCCGACTTGCCCGTGGATGCGCTGACGCATCGCGAATTGCCCAAACGACTCCTCGTCGATCCAGACCCGGAATCCGACGGGGAGGATCCCTAGCCGGACTACGCCGGGTCGAACCGGAATACCGCCAATCTTCCTGCCAGCGTCTCGAATTCGTCCGGCGTGCCGTCGGTGACGAGGCCGCTTCGCTTGGCGAACCCGACGCCGACCGGCACCTTGACGGCGAACGCCCGTAGCACCGGTCTGGAGTCGGCGGCGGAGAGCTCGACGATCCGGACCCTGCGTGACCGTCGGCCACGGGTCAACGTGCCCAGACCGGCGGCGCGGGCATTGGCCGCCCAGTCGGCGCCGGGATACCCCGCGACGGTGTAGAGCCCTCCGTCGTGGTCGAACGGTGTCATCGGCGTGCTGCGGGGCTGGCCGGACTTGCGCCCTGGCACCGTGAGCACCATCGACGGGCCAGCGGGCACCCCGAGCTTCTGCATGGCGATCACCAGCTTGTTCATCGTCTTGAGAAAACGCGGCGGGCGTGGGTTGAGTGTCGACATGATGTGTCTCCCTTAGTCATCGGTGAACAAGTTGCGGTGGCCGGACACCCACTGGGCGAACGTGTTGGCGGGTCGGTCCAGGATCTTCTCGACGTCGTTGGTCACCAACGCGGGCCGGTCGACCGTCTCAGCGAGCAATGCCACGTAGGCGTCGGCGAACTCGGCGGGAAAGCCGATGCCGAGGAAGCGTTGACGTACGACGTCTTCCGGTACCTCCAGGTATCGCAGTTCCCGGCCGAGGACCGTACCGATCTCGTCGATCAGTTGCGCGTTGGTGAGCGCCTGCGGTCCTGTCAGCGGAATGCGTTGGCCCACCAGGTCATCGCTGAGTAGAGCTCGGGCGGCCACCGACGAGATGTCACCGTCGGCGATCGGCGCGGTCGACGCCGACGCATACGGCCCACCGACCACGTCGCCTGCCCGGATCTGCGGAGCCCACATGCCCGCGAAGTTCGATGCGAACACGCTGGGCCGCAGGCTCACCCATTCCAGACCCGAGTCGACGGCGAGCTGTTCGACCTCTCGGTTGCGGTCGCCCCGGAAGCGTGACGGCTGCCGGGAGAAGTCGTCATCGGCGTTGATGGCCGACAGGGCAACGAGACGGGTGACGCCTGCCTTGACTGCCGCAGCGACGGTCGCTTCGAGTTCGCCGCCGAGCGCCCTTGAGTTGAGGAAGACGGCGTCCGCCCCAGGCAACGCGTCGAGCGCGGAACCGAACGCGCCGGCGCCGGGCCGCCGGGTGACGGCCCGTACCTCGATGCCGGCTTCGGTGAGTTCGTTGACGAGCGGTCTTCCGACGTTTCCGGTCGCTCCGGTGACGACGACGGTTCTGAGTGTGGTCATGCAATCAAGGACGGGTCACCGCGGCGAAAAGTTACGCAGTCCCGGTTTTCTGTCCGCTGTAACTTTTTCGGGCGCTGATTCGTCCTACACGTATGACCCAATCGCCTCCCGCCGATGGCGAGATCGCGGCCGCCTGGCGTGAGCAGCGGCCCTACCTGGTGAATCTCGCCTATCAGATGCTCGGCGACGTTGGCGACGCCGAGGACATGGCGCAGGAGGCGTTCCTGCGGTTGTCCCGCACCGACCTGGCTGAGATCGACGACGTCCGCGGCTGGCTGACCGTGGTGGCGGGACGCCTCTGCCTCGACCAGCTGAGGTCCGCGCGCGTGCGTCTCGAGACGAAGATGGCGCCCGAGCAGGAAGCCAGTCTGGTCGAGGTCGACGTCACCGGTGATCCCGCGGACCGCGTGACCCTCGACGACGAGGTCAGCACCGCCCTCCTCGAGGTGCTCCGGAACCTGAGCCCGGGGGAGCGCGTCGCGTTCGTCCTGCACGACGTGTTCGCGGTGCCGTTCGACGAGATCGCCGAGACCGTCGGCAGGCCCGTCGGGACGTGCCGCCAGCTTGCGCGACGGGCGCGTGGGAAGTTCGCCGCGGCGGCACCCGGGCCCGTCGAGGTGAGCGGAACCGAACACCGTCGCGTCACCGAAGCCTTCATCACCGCCTGCGCCAACGGCGATCTAGTGGCGCTGACGTCGATCCTGGACCCCGCCGTGTGGGGAGTGGGCACGATTCTCGCGGATCCGGCGCCGCCACCACAGGTCAATCACGGCCCGGACGCCGTCGCCGTCAACCTGATGCGTTACCTGGGCACTCGGGCGACGGTGGTCTGCGGGCCACCAGGCGAGCCAGTGCTGCTGGCGTTCGACCGCGGGCGGCTCTTCGCGGTAGTGGTGCTGACGATCCGCAACGAATTGGTGGTCAAGATCGAGGCCACCGCGGATCCGTCGGCACGTCAGCCGTAGGTGAACGAGAATGCCTGCAGTCCCTTGCTCAGGCTCACGTCGACGTGCCCGGTGCCGTCACCGTCGTCGGCGATGATCTGGCGCATGTTGGGTGGCCCGCTGACGGGGATCACCGCCGTCTTGCCGTCGCGGGTGACGGTCACGTTGCCGTTGCCGCCGACCACCAGATACACGTTGCGGGCGTGGTAGTTCAACGCGATGCCTGCTCCGTCGTCGAGGGCGGTGGCGCCCTGGTAGTCCAGCGCCCACCG
>NZ_JAVRQA010000175.1:0-15541 GCF_032161845.1 Mycobacterium sp. | reverse complement strand
GGGACAGCAGTGGAAGATCAGTCAGCTGATTCAAGTGATCTGAACGCCGACGCTGCCACCGTCTCAGTTCCGCAGGGGAAGGCGGCGCGCAACCGCCACCGGTTGCCGCGGCAGAAGGCGCAACAGGTCGGACAGTCGGACGACGCGGCAGCGGACGAAGCCACCGAGCCGGCGGCAGACGTAGCGGCCCCCGAGCTCGCCGAACCGTCCGCCGAGACCACCGAGGCCGTGGTCGTCGCCGAGTCGAAGCCTCGTCGTCGCCTGCCGTGGAAGCGCGACAAGACCATTGGCGAGGTTCCCGTGCCGGAACCTGCGGAGGAAGTTGCCGCCGAGGTGCCCGCGACGGAAGCCGTCGAGGAGGCCGAAGAGGTCGAAGAGGCCGAAGAACCCGAGGTCGTCCTCGTTCCGCACCGGCCGGCGGGGCGCGCACTCAAGATCGCCGCCGTCGCCGCAGGGGTGTTGTTCGTCGCCGCTGCCGCGTTCGCGGGCGCCACGATTCAGCCCTACCTGACCGACCGCGCCGCAGTGCACACCAAGTTCGTCATCGCCGAGACCGCCGCCAGCGCGATCACCACGCTGTGGACCTACACGCCCGACGACATGGACAAGCTGCCGGAGAGGTCCGCCAAGTACCTCGGTGGCGACTTCGCGACCGAGTACAAGCGCTACATCGATGCGATCGTCGCCCCGAACAAGCAGGCTCAGGTCACCAACAACACCCAGGTTCTCGGCGCGGCGGTCGAATCGCTCACGCCGACGGAGGCGACCGCGATCGTGTACACCAACTCGGTGGCCACCAGTCCCGTCACCAAGGGCATTCCGTCCCTGCGCTACCTCTCCTACCGGCTGACCATGAAACCTCAGGGCAGCCACTGGTTGATCACGCAGATGGTTGCCGTCACGAAGCTAGACCTGACCCCCCGCCTGTAGCACCTGGGCTGTGATGGCCATCCAATCTCCCGTCTCCCCCCGGCTCACGGTCACCGCGCTGCTGCTGCTGACGTTCGCGACGGGGCTGATCGATGCCGTCAGTGTGCTGGTGCTCGGACACGTATTCGTGGCAAACATGACCGGCAACGTCATCTTCCTCGGCTTCTGGCTCGTTCCCGGCTCCGGCGTCGACATGAGCGCCGCGGTCGTGGCGTTCGCCAGCTTCGTGGCAGGGGCGGTGCTCGGCGGCAGGCTGGCCCGCCATCTCGATGCGAAGGTCCGCCGCTGGCTCGCCGTGGCGCTGGGCCTCGAAGTCGTTGGCCTAGCCACCCTTTCGGTGCTAGCCGGGACCGGGGTGCTGCCGTACTACGGTGCCGGACGACTGACCCTCATCGCCGGGCTTGCCATCGTCTTCGGCGCCCAGAACGCGACAGCGCGGCAGTTCGGTGTGCAGGAACTCAGTACGACGGTGCTGACGCAGACCATCGTCGGCATAGGATTCGACAGCAGGCTCGCCGGCGGGACGGGGCAGCGGGAGAAGTTGCGCTACGGCGTCGTCCTGACCATGTGTGCCGGCGCCGTACTCGGTGCGACGTTGACGTTGTGGACCGTGGCGCCCGTGCTGGCCATCGCGTCGGCGGCGGTCGCGACCAGTGCGGCGATCTTCGTCTTCGGTCCGGCCGGGGACGCTTCGTCCGAACAATTAGCCTGACACCGCGCGCGCAGCCAAGGCATGGATTCGGCCGCGCCGGTCGGTCACCCAAAAATGTGTCAGCTCTCCCAGTTTTGGCAAATTTCGCACCAGGTGCCATTGGCAGATGTGGCTTTGTCTAGTCGGCCTTAGTTGCCACCAAACGGAGAAATGTTCGTTACCGTCAATTGGCATACCTGCTGTTGAGAGGGTCAATTCCCTCCGTTGATTCGGCAAGGGGCCAAGCCAATAATCCACTCAGCAATTTCGGTATTGCCGCCTGCGTAAGTGTTACCGTGCTGTGGCGCAGGACACGTGTGCCTTGAAAGGACAGGTCAGATGGCAGGTATGCACCGCACCAGAAGTCGACGACGCTTCAGCGTGGCGTTGGTCAGCGCCGCCACAGCGACGGCCACGGCTCTGACGGTCGGTGTCGAGCCGCCACCCGATCCAGCCAAGCGGGTCGTCGCCGAGAGCGTGGATCTGGCCGCTGCCATTCAGTTGCTGCCAACCCATGACAAGGTGCCCGACATCACCGGCGGCCTCGGCACGGTCGTCTACAACTTCAACCAGACGTTCCTGGACCAGCTGAGCAGGGCCATCGTCAACGGCGTCAGCTTGACGGCGCTCGCGCAGGCGGCGGGGGTCGACCCGAAGAGCCTCGTCGACAAGCTGCTCACGAACATTCCCGCCAATCTGGTGCCCGACATCCTGGCTGCCATCTCGCTCGACATCCCCGTCCTCAACACCGTGCTGGATCAGCTGACCGGCGGCGACCAGGCACTGCTCGCGAATGTGCTCAAGCTGCTCGGAGTCGACGACATCACGGACGGCACGCTGACTGGGCTGCTGGCGCTGCTTGGCCTCGACCTGTCCAATCCGTTGAACCTGTCGAATCTCGCGGTTCCCGGAATCAACCTCATCACGCCAGGTGCACCCTTCGCGCTGCTGAAGATGCTCGGCGTGGACCTTGGGTGGGTGCCCGGGCTGCCCAACTCGGTGGCGAACGAAATCAACGACTCCGAGTACCTGAAACTCGGCGTCAACGGTGTGATCCAACTGCTCATCGGAAAGCTGCAGGACGCGGTCGACAACGACACGCTGGACCTGCTCCACCTCGACGCGCTCGGCGACATCCTCGGCGGATTGGGCATTCCCCTCCCGCTGCCTGGCGTCGACCTCAGTGCTGTCGTCGGAAACATCATCACGTCCCTCGGCAACCTCATCACGCCGATCACCAGCGCTCTACCCGACGTGCTCCACCTCCGTGTCACCCCCACCATCGGCATCGGCTTCGGCGCCTTCGCCACCGCGATGGCCTACAAGCAGGTGGTCGACGACCTCGCCAACCAGCCGGGCGGCACGAATTACGAAGCCCTCACCAGCGAGCTGAACCCGTTGCTCGGCAGCCTGACCGTGCTGCCGATGATCCTGCTCAACAACCCGGCCCGCCCCCAGGGTGGCCTCACCGCCAGCTTTGCCGCCGCCGCCAAACTCCTTGGCCTCGACGCGGTCAACCCGCACACCGAGTTGACGGGCGAGGGCGGGCTGCCGCTCGGCACCACCGGCCTGCACCTCGGTGGCGCGAACGTGTTGCCGGTCCTCATCGACGCGACGTACGAATATCAACCGTTGTCCGACCTGGCGTCGTGGCCCAACCCCTTCTCGCTGGCCAACAATCTGACGGCGGCCCTGGCGCCGACCTACATGCTGCGGGGCCTGCAGCTGGCCGGCCTCACCGAGCAACTCACCCCGCAGCTCGCCAACGTCGTCGCGAACGTGCTCGGCGGAAAGCCGTTGGCGCTCAACCTGTATCTGACGTTGGACTCGGCGACGCTGCCGATGCTGGAACCGCTGTACCTCGCGTCGGACCTTCTGAACATCGTCGGGCTGAGCCCGTTGGCGCAGATACCGATGCGACTGGCCAACGCGCTGGCGCCCGCACTGACCATCCTCACCAACATCGGCTACGCCAACGTGGATCAGGCGAACGGCTACACCCGCGACTTCTCCCAAGCCGGCATCGAGACGCCGTTCCTGACCTTCCCCAACATCGACTATGGCAAGGCGCTCGGGGACACCTTCAACGCGTTGATCGGCGGATTCCAGAAGGAGCTGGGTCCCAACCCGACGGCGAACACCCCCAATGCGCTCGCCAGCCTGCTCAGCCTGCTGGCCGGCGGCGGGTTGTCCGGCCTGACGACGGGCACCACCACTCCAGGCGCGGGCGCCGGCACGGGTGCGACGAATCCGTTCGACGCGATCACGGGCCTGCTGACGAATGTCATCGGCGGTCTGCTCGGTGGACTCAACCTCGGCGCCCCCACGGCACTGGCCGCCCCAACGCCAGTGACCGCACTGTCGAAGACCTCGGCGGCGAGCGTGCCGTCCACCAACGCCCGACTGCTGAGCATCGCGTCGGTGGAGGAGTCCACGACGGGTGACCCGGATGAGGCGAAAGACGGCTCCGTGGTGAAGGATTCGCCGACCGAGCAGAGCGCGGTCGTCGCGGACAAGACGCCGATCGTGGCCGAGACGGCCCCGGTTGGGCCCGAACAGACGCCACCCGCGAGCGAGACGACGCCTGCCGCCGCGGAGGTCCAGACGCCCGCCGACGAAGACACTCCGGCCGCTGGTGGCGATGCGAAGCCGGCGAAGAGCCCCAAACATGCCAAGCCAGAGGGTGATTCAGCGTCGGTGACCGGCGATCAGACGGCGGGCCCCAAGCACGCCAGGCCCGACACCGACGCGGAACCGGGCGCGGACGACTCGGCATCGGACGCGAGTACCAAGAAGCCGCCGAAGCACGCCAAGCCGACCACCAACGAGACCCGCGACACCGCCAACGACTTCTCACCCAAGGGTGACAAGTCAGCCGACAAGCCGGGGAAGACCGGCGACAAGGTCAACGAACCGGCAGGCACGTCGACCACTGACACTTCCGAGCACACCGCGTCGGACAAGGCGGCCTGAGGTCAGCTGAAGGCGAGCCAGCTCGGTAGGGCACGCTCGCGGGAGTCACACAGCACCTGCATCGTGTCGCAGGATCCCTTCGGCACGCCTGCGCCCGCCCACATGCCACCGGTGTCGCGGCGCAGCACGATCGCCGAGGAACCGCCACCGTCCATCAGGATGGCCGAGTCGCTACCGAGCCCGCGGAACAGGTCCTGGATCTGGTCGGGCGTGTAACTGCCACCCTGGAAGACGTACATCTCGTCGCGATCGCGGGCGTAACCGATCGCCGTGCGGGCCGCGCTTGGGCCGCCGTCGTTCATCTGTCCCGTGTCGCCAGGGGCCAACAGGCCGAGACCACTCACCGCGACGAAGCGGGTGCCCTTGTCCGTCAGATCCTTGATGATGGGGGTGGCCGCGTCGTAGTCGTTGGGCGCCCTGGGGGATACGACGAAGGGCGCGCCACCGACCGGAAGGATCATCGTGGTCAACGCCGTCCAGACCTCGTCGCCACCCGACAGGGCCTGCTTGCCCGCGTAGGCGAGGGTGCCGGTCACCGCCGGATTGGCCGGCCCGCCGCCACGGGTGTTGTCGAAGTACGCGCCAAGGGGTGAGCTACAGCCCGTCGACTTCCAGGAGCCGCCTTTTTGGCCGCGCACGTCGAAGAAGTTGGCGTTGATCGCAATCGTCGGCTTGCCGAGCGCCTGCCAGGCTTGAATGGGAGTGAACGTCTCGGATGCCTGCAGGAGGCCCTCGCTGGTGCGGGCACCGGGCGTGGACTCGCAGCGAGCCTGATAGCCGCGGTGGGAGTCGACGAGTAGGCGTGGGGTGAGCCGCTGCGTTGCGGACTTGATGATCATCAGGTGCCCGCCGCTGCCCATCTCATACCAGCTGCCGCCGGCATTGAGCATCGGGGCGGGGTTGTTGCCACCGAAGTTGTAGACGAGGTAGGAACCGCGGGTATTGGTGATCGCGGCCGCGAGCAATTCACGGCCGTCGGCCGCGTGCGCAGCGGGGGCGACCGCCATCGTGGCCAACACCGCGCCGAGCGCCAGCGTCGTCGCCGAGGCGGCGAACCGCCGGAGGTTCGGTGCGGTACCGGGCACGGGAGGCTCCATCGGGAAGTTGCTGCAACAAGGTCGAAGGCAGGTCACTCCAATCACAGCTGACCCACAGTCGACTTTGATCACACCGCCATCACGATTGCGCATCGACCGAATCGGCCTGCCGTGGAATGCGTTTGCGGGAGCGCCGTTGGCAACCTCTTCGAGTGGTCGCGAGTGAACTGCTCGGCGGCGGGGTATCTACCCCCGCATGCCTTCCGTTTCGCGAACCTTCGCCGTCACCCCAACGCCCGATCGCGTGATCGACTATCTCAAGGACTTCGGCAATGCCGAGGAATGGGATCCGGGCACTCAGTCCTGCACGCGGGAGGGCGACGGGCCCATCGAGGTGGGCGCGACGTGGCACAACGTCTCCAAGATCGTCGGCGTGACCGCGGAACTGACCTACACGCTGAACCAGCTGAGCAACCGCACCCTGGTCTTCGTCGGCAAGAACGATTCGTCGACGTCCGTGGACACCATCACGGTGGACGCGTCGGGCGCGGGCTCGGTGATCACCTATCGGGCCGACCTCGAGATGAAGGGCGCGGCCAAGCTCCTGAGCCCGGCGATGAAGATCGTCTTCGAGAAGCTCGCCAACGACACCGAGAAGCAGATGTCGTCGGTGCTCAACGGGCTGTAGGTGGCCTACCGGCCTGGCGGTGCCAGCCGGTAGATGGCGTCGGCGGCGTCGTCGGTGATGTAGACGGCACCGTCGGGACCGACCGTGGCTGCGACCGGTCTGCCCCAGCGTGATCCGTCCTCGGACTGAAAGCCGCCGACGAGCGTCTGCTGATCACCGAGACCGCCGTTCTCCCACGGGAAGAACGACACCTCGGGGGCACGGGGTGGCTCACGGTTCCACGACCCGTGTACCCCGACCAGTGCGCCGCGGCCGTACGGCCCTGGCAGCACACCGTCGGTGAAGGCCATGCCCAGCGGCGCGGCGTGCGCGCCGAGGCTCTGCTCGATGGGCGGCAGGGCCGCGCAATCGAGTTTCGCGCCGTCGGCGTTTGTCTGGACGTCTCGGATGAGCGGCAGCTTCGCCGGACCTCCGTCGGGATTGCAATAAGGCCAACCCAATTCGCGTCCCGGGGTCACCTTCGCGACGGACTCGGGCGGATGGTCGTTGACGTAGCCGGGCACCACCTGACCGTAGGACGGGCCTTGGTCGGGAACCTCGACGTTGTCGCGGTTGTTGACCGCGGTCCACACCGCGCCGTCGGGAGCGACCGCCAGACCCGTGCCGTTGCGGACACCGGTAGCGAACGGGGCGTAGGGCCCACCGCCCGGCGGGATCCGCATGATGGTGGCCCGCTGCGGGGTGGCGGTGCGGTCCTCGGCGGACACGTTGCCGGTGGATCCGATCGAGAAGTACACGGCGCCATCGGGTCCCACGGCAACGCTCTTCAGTGCGTGCGAGTAGGCGCCGCCCAACTCGGGGCTGCCCGCGTCGGGGAGGCCCGAGGCGACGGTGCGCGGATTGTGCACGACACCGTCGGCGTAGTCGAACGCGACGATCTCGTCGCTCTCGGCGACGTAGAGCGTCGAGCCGGCGAATGCCAGGCCGTGCGGCTGGTTCATGCCGTTGACGACCAGCTGCATCTGCGGGCCGAGGCCGGATGGCTGCAGGCGGATCACCTGACCCGCGCTCGGGATCGACACGATCAGCGCACCGTCGGGCGCCCAGACCTCGAGCCGTGGCTTCGGCACCCGCTTCCACACCGACAGCGTCCACCCCTTGGGCACCACGGCCTTTCGGGGCTCGTCGAACGGTGCGGCGGCGAAGTCGTCGGGGACCTGAACCGTCACCTCGGCGAGACCGGCCTCACTGGCCGCGGTGGCTGCGGTGGAGTCCGACGCTGGCGGGGTGCTCGATGAGCACCCCGCCAGTAGAAGAACGCCGATCAATCCGACGGCCGTCGACGTCGTACGTCGTTTACGCTGCGGCCAAGCTCGCATGCATCTCCCAGACCAGGATTTCGGATGGTTCGGTCGCGGTGATCCGCTGTCCGCCAGATGCCGTGAAGCGCACGGCGTCGCCTTCGTGCAGCGGGCCCGCGCCTTCCAGCACGACCTCGCCGCGCGGGACGAACAGGTGCAGGTAGGGCGCCTGCGGCAACTCGACGGTGTCACCGGGTTGCAGCCGGGCGCCACGTAGGGCCGCGTACTTGTTGCTGATGCTGATGGCGGCGTCGTCGGCGTACTCGGGCATGCCGGACGCGATGGTCACCAACTTGCCGCTCAGCGACTCGTCGTCGATCTCGAGCTGCTGATAGCCGGGGGTGATGCCTGCCTCGTCGGGCACGACCCACATCTGGACGAAGTGCACGGGATCGGCGTGAGTGGCATCGCCGGTGAGCGTCCACGAGTCGTTCTTCTCGGAGTGCAGAATGCCGCGGCCCGCTGACATTCGTTGCGCCAGACCGGGATAGATGACACCGGAGTGGCCCGTCGAGTCCTGGTGCACCAGTGATCCGCGCAGCACCCAGGTGACGATCTCCATGTCGCGGTGCGGATGGGTTTCAAAGCCTGCGGCCGCCTTGACCGTGTCGTCGTTGTTGACCAGCAGAAGCCCGTGGTGGGTGTTCGCGGGATCGTAGTTGCCTCCGAACGAGAACGAGTGCTTCGAGTCCAGCCAGGAGATCTTGGTGGCGGCGCGGTCTGCTGCGCGCCGGATGTCGACACCATCGGTCGCGGTCGCGGGGTCGGTCGTGGTCATGGCGGAGAACTCCTTGCGAGATCAGGGCCAGCCTAGGTGGCTGTCACTGGACACGACAACTTAGATGATGTGTCATATATTCCATGTGGCTCTCCGAAGACCAGCAGCGGGTGTGGCGCAACTACCTGGCGGTGAGCGCTGGACTGCAGATCGAGATGAACCGGCAGCTGCAGCGCGACTGCGGACTCTCCCTCGTCGACTACGACGTGCTCGTCGCCCTCGAGGAGCGCGACACCTGCCGGGTCAACGAGCTGGGTGAGCGGTTGGGTTGGGAGCAGAGCCGGCTGTCCCACCAGCTCAGGCGGATGCGATCGCGCGGGCTCGTCACCCGTCGGGGGGTCGACGACGACCGCAGGGGTGCCACCGTCGAGTTGACGGAAGATGGGCGGGCAGCCCTGGAATCAGCCGCGCAGGGGCACGTCGACCTGGTGCGCCAGGTCGTCTTCGACGGTGTCGCGCCCGCCGAGCTCCGTGCGTTGGACCGGTGGACGTCGCGAATCCTCGAGCGGCTGCGGGAGCGCTGATTAGTCTGTCTGTCGTGGACATCAACGGAGCTAGCGCAATCGTCACTGGTGGCGCGTCGGGTATCGGGGCGGCATCGGCCCGCCAGTTGGCTGCCAAGGGAGCGCGCGTCGTCGTCGCCGACCTGCAGGCGGAGCGCGGGCAGGAACTCGCGCACGAGATCGGTGGTGTATTCGTCAGCGTGGACGTGACCAATACCGAACAGATCGAAGACGCGGTCAACACGGCCACCGACCTCGGCCCGCTGCGGGCGCTGGTGAACTCGGCGGGTATCGGGTGGGCTCAGCGCACCATCGGCAAGGACGGCGAATTCGCCTCGGCGCACAATCTCGACGTCTACAAGAAGGTGCTCGCCATCAACCTGGTCGGCACGTTCGACTGCATTCGGCTGGCCGCGACCGCGATGAGCCGCAACGAGCCCACCGCCACCGGTGAGCGGGGGGCGATCGTCAACATGACCAGCGTGGCGGCGTTCGACGGCCAGATCGGGCAGGCCGCCTACTCGTCGTCCAAGGGCGGCGTCGTCGGCCTGACCCTGCCAGTCGCCCGCGATCTGTCCGCCTCCGGCATCCGCGTCAACACCGTGGCGCCTGGTCTGATCGACACCCCGATCTACGGCGAGGGCGAGGGCTCGGAGGCCTTCAAGGCCAAGCTCGGCGAGTCCGTGCTGTTCCCGCACCGCCTCGGCAAGCCAGAGGAGCTGGCCTCGATGGTGATCGAATTGATCACCAACTCGTACATGAACGCCGAGGTCGTCCGCGTCGACGGTGGCATCCGAATGCCCCCCAAGTAAACCTCGGCCGGGGCCTACCAGTCCCTTTCGTCGAACGTGATGACGCCTCGAATGTTCTTGCCGTCCAGCATGTCCTGGTAGCCGTCGTTGATGTTCTCCAACGAGTAGGTGTTGGTCACCATCTCGTCGATGTTCAACAGGCCTGCCTTGTAGAGGCCGACGAGCTTCGGCGTCTCGACGTGTGAGTTGCCACCGCCGAAGATGTTGCCCTTCAACGTCTTCTGCAACATCGTGAAGAGGAAGAGGTTCAGCTTCACGTCGGCGTCCATCATCGAACCCATGCCCGTCACCACGCAGGTGCCTGCCTTGGCGGTCAGGATCATCGCCTCCTCGAGGTATTCGCCGCGCATCTCGCCGACCGTGATGATCGTCTTGTCGGCCATCAGTCCGTGGGTGACGTCGATCATCGGCCCGATCGCCTCCGCCATCGACGGATAGACGTGGGTGGCGCCGAACTTGATGGCCTGCTCGCGCTTCCACTCGTTGGGGTCGATCGCGATGACGTGCCGCGCGCCGGAGACGACCGCGCCCTGCAGCGCACTCATGCCGATGCCGCCGACGCCGATGATCGCGACCGTCTCACCCGGCTGCACGTCGGCGACGTTGGTGGCCGAGCCGAAACCCGTTGGCACCGCACAGCCCATGATGGCCGCGGTCTCGAAGGGGACGTCGCTGTCGATCTTGACGACCGAGTCCTCGTGCACCGTCATATAGGGCGCGAACGTGCCGAGCAGGTTCATCGGCGACACCTCGTGGGAGCCGGCGTGCACGCGATTGGTGCCGTCGGCGATGGCCTTGCCGCCGAGCAGTACCGCGCCGCGGTCACACAGCGAGCGCAGCCCCTTGAGGCACGGCGGACAGCTTCCACAGGCGGGGATGAAGGCGAGGATGACGTGGTCACCCTCCTCGACGCTGGTGACACCCTTGCCGACCTTGGTGACGACGCCGGCGCCCTCGTGACCGCCGAGCGCGGGCAGCGCGATCGGAGTCGCGCCGGTGGTCAGGTGGTAGTCGGAGTGGCACATGCCCGCCGCGTGCACACGAATCTGGACCTCGTTGGCCACGGGGTCGCCCAGCTCGATCTCGTCAACCTTGAACGGCGTATTCAGTTCCCACAGCAGAGCGCCCTTGGTCTTCATGGCCGCGATCATAGAACACGTTCCAGAACTGATGCCAATAGCGGCTCCCAACTGGGGCGACACCGCACTATGAGGTCTCGTCCCGGCAAGCGAGCCCAGGAGCTGGGGGTTAGCGTGATCACGTGCCTTCCGTCGCGGTGCGGGTGGCCGCCGTCGTTGCCGCGGTGGCTTTGACTCTCGGTGGGTGCACGGCAGACCAGCCGGCGGCCGGGCCATGGCCGCCCGACGCGGGCCGCGGACCCTGCGCAGTGGCCAAGCAGAGCGACGTACCCGCGACCATGCGGGACGGCACCGTCTTGCGCGCGGACGTCTACCGACCGCAAACCTCCGACCCCGTTCCGGTGATCCTGATGCGCACCCAGTACGGCAAGAGCGGCGCGCAGGCGGGCTCCCGCTACCAGGCACCGGACTGGTTCGCGTCGCACTGCTACCTGGTCGTCGTGCAGGACATTCGGGGCCAGGGTGCGTCCGCAGGCACGTTCAGCGAGTTCACCCACGACCAAGCCGATGGCTACGACTCCGTCGAATGGGCGGCGGCACTGCCCGGGTCCAACGGCAAGGTCGGTATGTACGGCTCGTCCTATGTTGGTGCGACGCAATGGCTGGCCGCCGTCACGGCCCCGCCTCACCTCGTCACGATCGTGCCTGCGAACACCGCATCGGACTACTACGACGGCTGGACCTACGAGGGTGGCGAGTTTCGCCTCGCCTTCGTGCTGCCGTGGGCCATGGAGTCCATTGCCACCACCGCTGCGGAGAACCGCAACGATGCGGCAACGGTCCACGAACTCGCCGCTGCCACACAGGATCCCACCCGCTGGCTGAACTTCCGCCCGTTCAAGGACCTGCCGCCCATGCAGCCGGGCAACCCCGCGGTGGCGCCGTGGTACTTCGACTGGATCCGCCACTCGACGCGCGACGACTTCTGGCGGCAGTTCAGCATCCGCGACCGCTATGCGTCCGTCGGCGTACCCGTGCTCCACTTCGAGGGCTGGTTCGACGCCTTCCTGGCCGGCGGGGTGGAGAACTTCGCGGGGATGGTGGCCAACGGTGCCAACGAGGACGCCAGGGCGAACCAGCGCCTGGTGATCGGGCCGTGGGATCACGTCGACTGGGGCAGAACGGATTCGGAGCCGGCGCCGATGCTCAAGGCGATCGGCGCCGTCGCCGACAGCCCCATCAACAATGTGATGCTCGACTGGTATGACCACTTCCTGAAGGGCTCGAAGAAGGGAGCCGACGGCAAGGAATGGGCGGACACGCCTCGGGTGGACTACTTCCTGATGGGTGCCAACGTCTGGAAGACGGCGTCGAGCTGGCCACTGCCGCAGACGAAACCGACGACGTACTACCTATCCGGGCGGGGTGGCGCCGACCGCCAGGGGCAGCTCGTCGAGGCTCCACTCGCCGCCGATGCATCCGACGTCTACACCTACGATCCGCGCTTCCCCGCGCCGAGCCTCGGCGGCCATTCCTGCTGCGGAGCCCAATCCGGCCCGCAGGGACCCTACGACCAGACGCCCGTCGAGCAGCGCTCCGACGTCCTCGTCTACCGCAGTGCGCCGTTGCCCAACGACACCGAGGTCACCGGATCGACGAGGGTGAATCTCTGGGCACAGTCGTCAGCTCGGGACACGGATTTCACCGCCAAGCTGACCGTCGTCAAGCCCGACGGCGAGATAATCAACTTGAACAACGGGATCCTGCGGACATCGTTCCGCGACTCGCTGTCGAATCCGACGCCAACCACCCCCAACCAGCCGGTCGCCTACCAAATCCAGGTCTGGCCAACGAGTTACGAGTATCGGGCTGGCGATCGCATCGGGTTGGAGATCTCCAGCAGCGACTACCCACAGTTTGCGCCCAACCCCAACACCGGCGAGCCGTTCGGCCAGAGCACCGACACCGTGGTGGCCACGCAGACGATCCTGCACGACGCCGCCCACCCGTCGAGCGTCACGCTGCCCGTGATTCCTTCGGGTTAGCCCCCGCCGAGTGGCCAGTTATCGCACGCATTTCTGGGTTTTGCGTGGCATAAGTGGCCACTCGTGCCTGTGGATGAGTCGGGCGGCGGCGGCTGTTTTCGTTGCATCGTGGGCTAGTGACGATTGCCGACTGGCCGTTCCTCGGTACCGAGGCGCTGGCCATGGGAGACGTAACCCTGCGTGGTCTTCACAGCCGATACGACCGCGTCTACCGAAACGTCTACGCGCCGAGGGGTTGCGAGATGACCGCAGCGAAACGAGCTGCCGCAGCATGGTTGTGGGCTGGCAGGCAGTCGACACTCGTGGGGTTGTCTGCGGCGGCGGTTCACGGCGCGAAGTGGATCGACCCGAGCCTGCCCGCCGAGGTGTACCGCCGCAATGGCAAGCCCGTCGAGGGCATTCTCATCCACCGAGACGCGCTCTTCGACGATGAGCTCCAATTTGTTGGCGGAATGTCCGTATCGACTCCGCCCCGCACGGCCTTCGACCTCGGACGCCGACGCGGGCGCACCTTGGCCGTGGTGCGCGTCGACGCATTGGCGAACGCGACGGGTCTTCAGCGGGCCTCGGTGGACGGGCTCGTCGAGCGACACCCCGGGGTGCGAGGGATCACCCAGTTGCGGGAGGTGGTCGGACTGATGGACGGCGGTGCCGAGTCACCCCAGGAGACGAGAACGCGGTTGGTGCTCATCGACGGTGGGCTGCCGCGGCCGACCACTCAGATCAAGGTCGACACGTGGCGCATCGACATGGGCTATGAGGAGTTCAAGGTCGGTGTCGAGTATGACGGCGTCCAACACTGGACCGACTCACGTCAACATCAGTACGACATCGACAGGCTCGCGGAACTGCTGGCCAGGGGCTGGCTCATCGTGCGGGTGAGCGCCGACATGTTGCGGTATCGCCGCGACGTGATCCTCAGTAGGACGTGTGGTGCGCTTCGTCAGGCAGGTGCCGAATGGCCAGTTATCGCACGCATTTTGGCCGATTGCGTGGCATAACTGGCCACTCGGCGGTTAGAGGGTCGGGGCGAGCCCAAACTTGTCGAACAGCCCGTTCCCGACCGCGTGGAATGCGACCACGTGGGAGACCCCGCCGGGCTGGACGCTCAGCACGTGCATCTGAAACGCCTCGTGCGCGCCCGTCTCCCGATTCAGCATGTAGAGCGCGGCGGCGGGCTGCCCGTTGGCCGTGGTACTGACGAACCGCATGTCGCCGGCTCCCTCGGCGGGACAGTGCACCTTGGACAGCGTGACGATGTCCGCGGGGCCCTGATACCACCCGTCGAACGGAGGCATCTCGAAGATGGCGTCGTCGGTGAACAGCTTCACCAGCTGGTCCATGTCATAGGTCTCGAAGGCGGTGATGTACTTCGCCAGCAGGTCCTGGGCCTCCGGAGACTCCGGCGCAGCGATGTCGTCGTCCTGGCTCGGCTTGACCTCTTCGAGCTGTGCGCGAGCCCGTTGAAGCAGGCTGTTGACGGCGGCGGTGGAGGCACCGATGGCCTCGCCGACCTCGGCGGCCTTCCATTGCAGGACCTCACGCAGCACCAGGACCGCCCGCTGGCGGGCCGACAGATGTTGCAGCGCCGCGATGAACGCCAAGCGCACCGAATCCCGCGAGGCCACGATCACCGACGGATCCGACGGATGCTCCTGCGGGGAGTCCGGCAGCGGCTCCAGCCAGGTGATCTCCGAATGATCGGCGATGTCGGCCGTTGGGTCGGAGCTCGGCGCGCCGAGCCCCGTGGGCAGCGGGCGACGCTGGCGCCCGTCGAGCGCGGTCAGGCACGTGTTGGTCGCGATCCGGTACAGCCAAGTGCGAATCGAGGACCGCCCCTGAAAGCCCTCATAGGACTTCCACGCCCGCAGGTAGGTCTCCTGCACCAGATCCTCGGCGTCGTGGAGCGACCCCGTCATGCGGTAGCAGTGCGCCATGAGCTCACGCCGGTACCGCTGTGCATCGGCGAGAAAGGCGTCCTTCGAGTCGAAGCGTTCGGCAAGCACACTCACGACTGCGAGCCTACCCAGAGCGTGTGACAGGCGACACCATCGACGTCTGAGCCGTTCAGCGCGGCCCGCTAGTCTCCCCTGATGGTCACAACCCGCAGCGAACGCAGCTTCGACGGTGTGGGCGGGGTGCGCATCGTCTATGACGTGTGGACTCCGGAGGGCAGGAGCGGAGCGACCGGGGAATCGGCACAGAATACCGAACCCACGGGTGTGGTGATCCTGTGCCACGGATATGCCGAGCATGCCCGTCGCTACGACCACGTCGCGCAGCGCTTCGGCGAGGCGGGGCTGCTCACCTACGCCCTCGACCTGCGTGGACACGGCCGCTCCGGCGGCAAGCGCGTCTATTTGAAGAACATCTCCGAGTACACCGACGACTTCCATCACCTGGTCGGCATCGCCACCGCGGCGCATCCCGAGCTCAAGCGCGTCGTGCTCGGTCACAGCATGGGCGGCGGAGTCGTCTTCACCTATGGCGTCGAGCACCCCGACGACTACGCCGCGATGGTGCTGTCCGGCCCGGCGGTGTACGCCCAGGATGCGGTGTCGTCGGTGATGATCGCCGTGGCCAACGTGCTCGGAAGCATCCTGCCAGGGCTGCCCGTCGAGAACCTTCCCGCCGATGCAGTGTCACGCGATCCCGAGGTGGTCGCCGCCTATGAGGCCGATCCACTGGTGCACCACGGCAAGCT
>NZ_JAVRQA010000174.1:0-17475 GCF_032161845.1 Mycobacterium sp. | reverse complement strand
TCAACTTGAGGGTTGGCCGACAGAATCCCCCTATGAAGATGTCTGCGCTTCTTTCGCGTAATGCTGGCTCCCGACCCGGTGTATCCGGTACGGCCCGCGTCGACCGCGACATCGACCGACTGCTTCGACGAGTGGGCCCCGGAGACGTCGTCGTGATGGACGCCCTCGACCTCGACCGCATCACGGCCGACGCCCTGGTCGACGCCAACATCGCCGCCGTCGTCAATGCCTCTCCGTCGATCTCGGGCCGCTACCCGAACCTCGGACCCGAGGTGCTCGTCGCCAACGGCGTCATGCTGATCGACGAGGCGGGCCCCGAGGTCTTCAAGAAGATCAAGGATGGCGCCAAGGTCCGGCTGCACAACGGCGGCGTCTACGCCGGCGACCGTCGCATCGCGCTTGGCACGGAACGCACCAACGAAGAGATCCACGACCTCATGCAGGAGGCGAAGACCGGTCTGGTCGCGCACCTGGAGGCGTTCGCAGGCAACACCATTGAGTTCATCCGCAGCGAGAGCCCCCTGCTGATCGACGGCATGGGCATTCCGGACATCGACATCGACCTGCACCGCAGGCACGTCGTCATCGTCGCCGACGAGGCAGATGCCGCCGAGGATCTGAAGGCACTCAAGCCATTCATCAAGGAGTATCAGCCGGTGCTCGTCGGCGTCGGGTCCGGTGCGGACGTGCTGCGCAAGGCAGGGCACCGGCCGGCCCTGATCGTGGGCGATCCCGACGAGATGAGTGTCGAGGTGCTGCGCTCCGGCGCCCAGGTGGTGTTGCCCGCGGACGCCGACGGCCACGCCAAGGGGCTCGAGCGCATTCAGGATCTCGGCGTCGGGGCGATGACGTTCCCTGCCGCCGGCTCGGCCGCCGACCTGGCGATGCTGCTGTGCGACCACCACGGGGCCTCGCTCATCGTCACCGCGGGCCACAACGCCAGCATCGAGGAGTTCTTCGACCGCTCCCGCCAGCAGAGCAACCCCTCGATGTTCCTGACCCGCCTCAAGGTCGGCGAGAAGTTGGTCGACGCCAAGGCCGTCGCGACGCTGTACCGCAGCCGGGTGTCCGGCGGTGCGATCGCACTGCTGGTGCTCGCCATGCTGATCGCCGTCATCGCCGCCCTGTGGGTGTCCCGCGCGGACGCCGTCGTCATCGACTGGGTGACGCAGTACTGGAATCAGTTCTCACTGTGGGTGCAGGGCCTGGTCACCTGACCCATCGGCTAGTCAGTTCTCGGGAGGGTACGTGATTTCCCTACGCTCGCATGCGATCTCACTGGCAGCGGTCTTCCTCGCCTTGGCGATCGGAATTGCTCTTGGTTCCGGTCTGTTGTCGAACACGCTTCTGGCGGGTCTCAAGGACGACAAGACCCAGATGCAGAACCAGATCAACGGATTGACCGACGAGAAGAACGGCCTCAACGAGAAGCTCAGCGCCGCAGGTGAGTTCGACGCGCAGATGTCGCCGCGCATTCTCCGCGACGCGCTGAAGGGCAAGTCGGTGGTGATGTTCCGCACCCCGGACGCCGCCGACGACGACGTCGAGGCCATGTCACGGCTGGTCGGGGAGGCCGGCGGAGTGGTGTCGGGGACGATCGCCCTGACCCAGGAGTTCGTCGACGCCAATTCGGCGGAGAAGCTTCTCTCCGTGGTCAATTCGCCGATCGTGCCAGCCGGGCGTCAACTGAGCACAACCTCGGTCGATCAGGGTTCGCAGGCGGGCGACCTGCTCGGCATCGCCGTGCTGACCGGCAAGGACCCGCGTGCCCCCGCAGTCGACGACGGGCAACGCGACGCCGTGCTGGCCGCGCTCCGCGATACGGGCTTCGTTACCTACGGCACCGAGCGGATCGGTGCGGCGGACACCGCACTGATCGTCACCGGCGGCGGACTGGCCGACGGAGCGGGCAACCAGGGCCCGACCGTCGCACGCTTCGCCGCAGGCCTTGCACCGCACGGTTCGGGCACGCTCGTCGCGGGGCGCGCCGGCTCGGCCAGCGGTACCGGCGCGGTCGCGGTGGTCCGCTCCGACGCCAACCTGACCAGCGCGGTGAGCACCGTCGACGACGTCGACAGCCAGTCGGGGCGCATCACGTCGGTGCTCGCGTTGCAGGAGATGGCGAACGGCGGCAAGCCGGGGCAGTACGGCATCGGCCGCGGTGCGGCGTCGGTCACGATCGCGCAATAGCGGACCCACCGGGACATTCCCCGGTCGCTCCGCTCCTGCCCACCGGCGCGTCAGTCACCACTTGTCGGCGTCGGTGTTAGGGTGAGTTTCCGTGGGTCCGCAGGCCCCAAGCCATTCCACGGAGGTTGCTCTTGCCAAGTCAATCGAAGCAACTACGTCGGCACCCGCAGACCACGACCAAGCATCTCTTCGTCAGCGGCGGGGTGGCGTCCTCACTCGGCAAGGGCCTCACCGCCAGTAGCCTCGGCCAGCTGCTCACCGCACGCGGACTGCAGGTGACGATGCAGAAGCTCGATCCCTACCTCAACGTGGATCCGGGCACCATGAACCCGTTCCAGCACGGTGAGGTCTTCGTCACCGAGGACGGCGCCGAAACCGACCTCGACGTCGGTCACTACGAGCGCTTCCTGGACCGCAATCTGTCGGGATCTGCGAATGTGACCACCGGGCAGGTGTATTCGACGGTGATCGCCAAGGAGCGCCGCGGCGAGTACCTCGGCGACACCGTCCAGGTCATCCCGCACATCACCGACGAGATCAAGCGCCGCATCCTCGCGATGTCCCAACCCGACGACGAGGGCAACCGCCCCGACGTCGTCATCACCGAGATTGGCGGCACGGTCGGCGACATCGAGTCATTGCCGTTCCTCGAGGCTGCCCGTCAGGTCCGCCACGAGGTGGGCCGCGACAACGTGTTCTTCCTGCACGTGTCGCTGGTGCCGTACCTCGCGCCGTCGGGTGAATTGAAGACCAAGCCCACCCAGCACTCGGTGGCCGCCTTGCGCAGCATCGGCATCAGCCCGGACGCGCTGATCCTGCGCTGCGACCGGGACGTGCCCGAACCGCTGAAGAACAAGATCGCGCTGATGTGCGACGTCGACGTGGACGGTGTGATCTCCACCCCCGACGCGCCGTCCATCTACGACATTCCGAAGGTGCTGCACCGAGAGGAACTCGACGCCTACGTGGTGCGACGGCTCAACCTCCCGTTCCGCGACGTGGACTGGACCGAATGGGACGATCTGCTGCGCCGCGTGCACGAGCCGCAGGAAACCGTGCGGATTGCGTTGGTGGGCAAGTACATCGACCTGTCCGACGCGTACCTGTCGGTCGCCGAGGCGCTGCGCGCCGGCGGGTTCAGGCATCACGCCAAGGTCGAGATCCGCTGGGTGGCCTCCGACGACTGTGAGACCGATCCCAGAGCGGCGGCAGCGCTGGCCGACGTGCACGGGGTGCTGATCCCCGGCGGGTTCGGCATCCGTGGCATCGAGGGCAAGCTCGGCGCCATCAGGTTCGCCCGCACGCATGGCATCCCGGTGCTCGGGTTGTGCCTCGGCCTGCAGTGCATCGTCATCGAGGCGGCCCGCGCGGTCGGCATCGATGGCGCCAACTCCGCGGAGTTCGACCCCGACACTGCCGACCCGGTGATCTCGACGATGGCCGATCAGCAGGACATCGTCGCGGGGGAGGCCGACCTCGGCGGCACCATGCGACTCGGAGCCTATCCCGCAGTGCTGGAAGAGGATTCACTCGTCGCCAAGGCCTATCAGGCGACCAAGGTCTCCGAGCGGCACCGCCACCGCTACGAGGTCAACAACTCCTACCGCGATCGCATCGCGGAGAGCGGGCTGCGATTCTCGGGCACCTCGCCGGACGGCCATCTCGTCGAGTTCGTCGAATACGACCCTGCGGTGCACCCGTTCCTGGTCGGCACGCAGGCACACCCCGAGCTGAAGAGCAGGCCGACGCGACCGCACCCCCTGTTCGTCGCCTTCGTCGGCGCGGCCCTGGAGTACAAGGCGGCCGAGCGGCTGCCGGTCGAGCTCGCCACGCAACGGGCCAACGGCGCCGAGCTCTCAGAGCCCGTGCATCGTGTCTGATCACGACTTCACCACGGTCGACAGCGAAACGATCTACGTCGGGAACATCTTCGCGCTGCGCGCCGACGAGGTGAACATGCCGGGCGGGCGCACCGCGCGGCGCGAGGTGGTCGAGCACTACGGCGCCGTCGGCATCGTCGCGATGGACGAGAACAACAACGTGGCGATGGTCTACCAGTACCGCCACCCAGTGGGCCGCCGGCTGTGGGAGCTGCCCGCCGGGCTGCTCGACATCGGTGGCGAACCGCCGCATCTCAGCGCCGCCAGGGAACTCGAGGAAGAGGCTGGTCTGACGGCCCGCGACTGGGGCGTCCTGGTCGACGTGGTGTCGGCTGCAGGCTTCAGCGACGAGAGCGTCCGAATCTATCTCGCGACCGGGCTCACCGACATCGGAAGGCCCGAGGCGCACGACGAAGAGGCCGACATGAAGCTGGAGTGGTTCCCGCTGGCCGACGCGGTCGAGATGGTGCTGAGTGGCGAGATCGTGAATTCCCTTGCCGTGGCGGGCATTCTGGCCGCCCGCACCATCGATCGGGACGTGCAGGCACTTCGTCCGATCGACTCACCGTGGCCCGACAAGCCGACCAGGTTCGCCGCGAGGCAGGCCAGTAAGTGACCACCGCGGTCCGGCTCTTGGACGATCAGCTTCAGGGGTACCTCGACCACCTGACGATCGAGCGCGGGGTGGCCGCCAACACGCTGAGTTCGTACCGGCGCGATCTGCGCCGCTACGTCGGACACCTGACGGCGCGCGGCATCGACGACATCGTCGACGTCGCCGAGGCGGACGTCAGCGACTTCCTGGTCTCGCTGCGGCTCGGGGATGAGGATCAGGGCATCACGCCGCTGTCCGCGGTGTCCGCGGCCCGCACCCTCATCGCGGTCCGCGGCTTCCACCGCTTCGCGGCCGCCGAGGGGATCACCGCCCTCGACGTCGCCCGCACGGTGAAGCCGCCGACCCCGAGTCGTCGCCTGCCCAAGAGCATCAGCCTCGACGAGGTGGTCGCATTGCTCGAGGGTGCGGGCGGAGACAGTGAGACCGACGGCCCCCTGACGCTGCGCAACCGGGCACTGCTGGAGGTGCTCTATTCCACCGGCGCGCGCATCTCCGAGGCGGTCGGGCTCGACGTCGACGACGTCGACACGCACTCCCGGTCGGTATTGCTGCGCGGCAAGGGCGGCAAGCAGCGGCTGGTGCCGATCGGCAGGCCGGCGGTCAGCGCATTGGATGCGTACTTCGTCCGCGGCCGTCCAGATCTGGCGCGGCGAGGCAAGGGCACGCCGGCGATCTTCCTCAACGCGCGGGGCGGCCGGCTGTCCCGGCAGAGTGCGTGGCAGGTGCTGCAGGACGCCGCCGAGCGCGCAGGCATCTCCGCATCGGTGTCGCCACACACGCTGCGGCATTCGTTCGCAACGCATCTGCTCGAAGGCGGCGCCGACGTCCGCGTCGTCCAGGAACTGCTCGGGCATGCCTCGGTGACCACCACGCAGATCTACACCTTGGTCACGGTGTCTGCGCTGCGAGAGGTGTGGGCCGGCGCGCACCCGCGGGCCCGCTAGCGATGACCGCACCCGAGAACCAGGTGGTGATCATCGGTGCGGGGCCTGCCGGTCTCGCGGCCGCCGTGTGCCTCAGCGACCTGTCGGTGAAGTCGGTGGTGCTGGACCGTAGCGATCAGGTGGGTGCGTCGTGGCGGTCTCGGTATGACCGGCTGCGGCTGAACACCGGCCGCCAGTACTCGCATCTGCCCAAGCGCCCATATCCCGAGGGCACTCCGCTCTTCCCGACGCGGGACCAGGTCGTCGCGCACCTCGAGGAACACTCCGGCGAACGAGGCATCGAGCTACGACTCGGCACGCCCGTCGAGCGGGTGGTGCGCCGCACCCCCACCGGTTGGGGCGTCGTCACCCCCGACGGGATCATCGGCGCGGCACACGTCGTGGTGGCGACCGGCTACGCGCACGCGCCGTTCCTCCCGGAGTGGCCAGGCGCGGAGTCGTTCGGTGGTGAGGTGCTGCATTCGTCGGCCTACCGGAATCCGGCGTCGTTCGCGGGCAAGCGCGTGGTGGTCGTCGGCGCGGGTTCGTCGGGGATTGAGATCGCCCACGATCTGGCGACCGGGGGAGCTGCCAAAGTGTGGCTGTCGGTGCGCACCCCTCCGAACGTGATGCCGCGAATGGGGCCGTTCGGTCGGTCGAATGACGTGGTCTCGCGACCGCTGTTCCACTTGCCGCCGGGGTTGGCGGACGCGATGTCGCGGCGCGCCAGGTTGGCGGCGTTCGGCGATCTGAGCGAATTCGGCCTGCCGATCCCCGAGGAAGGGCCGTTCAGCAGGGCCCATCGACTGCATGTAGCCCCTTCGATCGTCGACCCCGAGGTGATCGACGCGTTCCGCGACGGCTCGATCGCCGTCGTCGATGCGGCGACGGCCTTCGAGGGCTCGTCTGTCGTGCTGACCGACCGGACCCGACTCGACGCCGACGTGGTGATCGCCGCGACCGGCTACCGCACCGGGCTGGAGCCGCTGGTTGGCCAGCTCGGCGTGCTTACCGACGCGGGCGCACCCAAGGTCGGCGGTGACGTCGCCGCCGAGCCGGGGCTCTGGTTCCTCGGGTTGTGGTCGCGGCCGTCGCTGATCGGCTACACGTCAACGCAGGCGGCGCGGTTGGCTGCGAGAATCGCCAGGGCGATCGCCGAGACCAGCCGGACCAAGAAGAACGAGTCCTTCTAACCGCCTAACCGGCCAGGTAGTCCGACTCGAGCACCAGGTCCGACAGCAGCGTCTGGTACTCGACGTGGGTGGCGTGCTCGACGGTGTTGAACAGCTTGCCCTGCTGCTCGCGCATGTAGGCGCGGTACTTCGGTGCGCCGGGGATGCGGACGTTGTCGGCCACCACGATCGAGCCGGTGTGAAGCCAGCCACGGTCGAGGACGCTCTGCAGGTCCGCGAGGTAGGCACTCTTGTTGTGGTCGATGAACAACAG
Organism: Mycobacterium sp.; assembly: GCF_032161845.1. GTDB lineage: Bacteria > Actinomycetota > Actinomycetes > Mycobacteriales > Mycobacteriaceae > Mycobacterium. Next base: position 10,420 of record NZ_JAVRQA010000174.1, on the reverse strand, counting down.
ATCGAGAGTGCCTGCGCTGAAACCACTTTCGGCTAACGCATCGAGCGTCTTGCCGCCGTCGCCGATGGTGCCCACCACGCAGGTGATCCGATCGGCGACCCCCGCGTGCGCCCAGATGCGGCGGGCGACCGCGGCGTTCGCGTCGGCGAACTCGACGCTGAACACCTTCGCATTTGAGGCGGCGCGGGCGATGCGCAGGGCGCCGTAGCCGCAATAGGTGCCGAGCTCCAGGGCGAGGGTCGCCCCGGCCCGGCGTACGGCCGCGTCGAGCAGCTCGCCCTTCTCGTCCCCGACGTTCATGAGCATCGACTTCTCGCGGGCGAACTCATCGATGGTGGCCAGCACGTGATCGATGTCGCCCGCTCGGGCGTTGGCCTCGACGTACGCGGCGGTGGCCTCCTCGCGACCGTCACCGATCTGACCGGTCTTTCCGAAGCCGGGCATCCCGACCGCCATGCGCAGCATCGACCAGCGCAGGAAGGGCAGACGCTGTTTCCAACTCATCTTCGTCACCCTAGTTCCTGAGCCGTCGCGCGGGTCTGGCGTCCGTAGCGTTCTCATCCCGTTAAACTCCAAGCGATGTTCGCCAAGCCCGAAGGTTGCCTGACCGGCGGCGGTCCCGAGTGACCGACGACGCTGGTACCGCCGACGGCACCGGCCACACCGGTCGTCCCCCCCGGGTGATCCCGGAACCGAAGCCCAAGAGCGTGCACGGCCCCGCGAAGGTCATCGCGATGTGCAACCAGAAGGGCGGCGTCGGCAAGACCACGTCCACCATCAATCTGGGGGCCAGCCTCGCCGAATACGGCCGTCGCGTGTTGCTGGTCGACCTCGACCCACAGGGCGCGTTGTCCGCGGGGCTCGGGGTGCCGCACTACGAGCTGGATCACACGGTGCACAACCTGCTGATCGAGCCGCGGGTCTCGGTCGACGACGTGCTGATCAAGACCCGCGTCAAGGGCATGGACCTGATACCAAGCAACATCGACCTGTCGGCGGCGGAGATCCAGCTGGTCAACGAGGTCGGCCGCGAGCATTCCCTGGCCCGCTCGCTGCACCCGGTGCTGGACCGATACGACTACGTGCTGATCGACTGCCAGCCGTCGCTCGGTCTGCTCACCGTCAACGGGCTGGCTTGCGCGGACAGCGTCATCATCCCGACCGAGTGCGAGTACTTCTCGTTGCGCGGGCTGGCCCTGCTGACCGACACAGTGACCAAGGTGAAGGAACGCCTCAATACGAAATTGGACATCGGCGGCATCCTGATCACGCGGTACGACCCACGCACCGTCAATTCGCGTGAGGTGATGGCCCGGGTGCTCGAGCAGTTCGGCGACCTGGTGTTCGATACCGTCATCACCCGCACCGTCCGCTTCCCGGAGACCAGCGTCGCCGGCGAGCCGATCACTACGTGGGCGCCGAAATCCGGTGGTGCACAGGCATATCGGTCGTTGGCGCGTGAGGTCATCGACCGGTTCGGCGCGTGAGTTCGCTAGCACCCGAGGCGTCGCCGCAGGCTGGTTTCCAGGTCCGGCTGAGCAACTTCGAGGGCCCGTTCGATCTACTGCTGCAGCTGATCTTCGCGCACCGGATGGACGTGACCGAGGTCGCACTGCACCAGGTGACCGACGACTTCATCGCCTACACCAGGGACATCGGCCGCCAACTGGAACTCGACGAGACCACGGCGTTCCTCGTGATTGCCGCCACCCTGCTCGACCTCAAGGCGGCCCGGCTGCTGCCCGCCGGCGAGGTGCACGACGAGGAGGATCTGGCACTGCTCGAGGTTCGCGACCTGCTGTTCGCGCGATTGCTGCAGTACCGCGCGTTCAAGCACGTGGCGGTGATGTTCGCCGAACTCGAGGCCGCAGCGCTGCGCAGCTATCCGCGCGCGGTGTCGCTCGAAGAGCAGTTCTCGGACCTATTACCCGAGGTCATGCTGGGTGTGGACGCCGACAGCTTCGCCCAGATCGCGGCGTCGGCCTTCACGCCGCGACCGATACCGACCGTCGGCACCGACCACCTCCACGTCCAGGGCGTGTCAGTGCCCGAGCAGGCGCGACGGTTGCTGAGCATGCTCACCGAGCGCGGGATCGGGACGTGGGCGTCGTTCTCGGACCTGATTGCCGACTGCGAGACGACCATCGAGATCGTGGGGCGGTTCATGGCGCTGTTGGAGTTGTTCCGTGCCAACGCGGTAGCATTCGACCAGCCAGAACCGCTTGGTGTGCTGCAGGTTTCATGGACCGGGGATCACCCGACCAGTGAATACCTGGCTACGGCGGTGGAAGAGTGAGAAACACGCAATGACTGACGAGTACCCCGGACCCGACGCTGCCCTCGACCTGGGCGACGAGCTGGGCTCCGATCTCGGTATCGACGTCGCGCATCAGCCCGAGATGGACGACGCGGAGCTCGGTGCGGCGCTGGAGGCACTGCTGCTGGTGGTGGACACCCCGGTGACGGTCGATGCGCTGGCGGCGGCGGTCGATCAGCCCGCCTACCGGGTGGCCGCGAAGCTGCGCCTGATGGCCGACGACTTCACGGCGCGCGAAAGCGGCATCGACCTGCGCGAGGCGGGCGGGGGCTGGCGGATGTACACCAGGTCGCGCTACGCGCCGTTCGTCGAGCGACTGCTGCTGGACGGCACCCGCTCCAAGTTGACGCGTGCCGCACTGGAGACGCTGGCGGTGGTGGCCTACCGGCAGCCCGTCAGCCGGGTCCGCGTGAGCGCCGTGCGAGGCGTCAACTGCGATGCGGTGATGCGCACCTTGCTGGCCCGCGGGCTCATTACCGAGTCCGGTGCCGATTCTGACACGGGCGCAACGACTTTCGCGACGACCGAACTGTTCCTGGAGCGCTTGGGGCTGTCGACGCTGACCGACCTGCCCGACATCGCCCCGCTGCTGCCGGACGTGGACAACATCGACGACATCACCGAATCCCTGGCCGACGAGCCGCGTTTCGTCAAACTCGGGGTTGTGCCGAACGATCAACCGCTGGCCTTCGACGTAGACAAGGACTGACATGGCCGACGAAGATGAAGGCACCCGACTGCAGAAGGTGCTGTCCCAGGCGGGCGTTGCGTCCCGCCGTGTCGCGGAACGGATGATCCGGGACGGTCGGATCGAGGTCGACGGCCACATCATCACCGAGATGGGCACGCGCGTCGATCCCGAGAAGTCGGAGATCCGCGTCGACGGCGTGAAGATCCGCTTCGACGACACGATGGTCTACCTGGCGATCAACAAAGAGCGCGGCATGCACTCGACGATGTCCGACGACCAGGGTCGGCCGTGTGTCGGCGACCTGGTCGAGTACCGGGTTCGCGGCAACAAGAAGCTCTTTCACGTCGGGCGTCTGGACGCTGACACCGAGGGGCTGTTGATCTTGACCAACGACGGCGAGCTGGCGCACCGTCTGATGCACCCGTCCTACGAGGTGCCCAAGACCTACCTGGCAACGGTCGTCGGCTCGGTGCCACGCGGACTCGGCAAGAAGCTGAAGGCCGGCATCGAACTCGACGATGGCCCCATTCACGTCGACGACTTCGCGATGGTCGACACGGTCCCAGGCAAGTCCCTGGTGACGGTGACACTGCACGAGGGCCGCAAGCGGATCGTGCGACGAATGCTGGCCGCTGTCGGCTTTCCCGTCACGGATCTGGTCAGGACCGACATCGGCACGGTGTCGCTGGGTGAGCAGAAGCCCGGCAGCATCAGAGTGCTGACCAGTAAAGAGGTCGGCGAACTGTATAAGGCGGTGGGAATGTGAGCAGGCCACTGACGATTGCCGTCGACGGACCGGCGGGCACCGGGAAGTCGTCGGTGTCACGGGGTTTGGCGCGCGAATTGGGTGCGCGTTACCTCAATACCGGTGCGATGTACCGGATCGTGACGCTGGCGGCATTGCGTGCGGGTCTCGATACCGACGACGCCGCTGCGGTGGCCGAGCTGTCGTCGCGTGTCGATCTGGCGGTCGGCTTCGATCCCGATGAGGACCTCTACTTCCTTGGGGGAGAAGACGTCTCGGCGGAGATCCGTGGCGACGCGGTCACCAAGGCGGTCTCCGCGGTGTCGGCGGTACCCGAGGTGCGGACCCGACTCGTCGACCGGCAGCGCGAAATGGCGGACGGCCAGGTGGCCGTGGTGGTCGAGGGCCGCGACATCGGCACCGTCGTGTTGCCCGACGCCGACGTGAAGGTCTTCCTGACGGCATCTGCCGAGGAGCGGGCCCGGCGGCGCAACGACCAAAACGTCGAATCAGGCCTCGGCGACGACTACGACGCGGTGCTGGCCGACGTGAGGCGTCGCGACCATCTGGACACGACGCGCGCAGTGTCGCCGCTGCGGGCAGCCGACGACGCGGTGATCGTCGACAGCAGTGATATGTCCCAGGCCGAGACCGTGGCATACCTCCTCGACCTCGTCGAGCAGCGCGCCGGAGCATCCCGATGAGCGACAACGAGATCGACGGTTCGTCCGGTTCCGATGGCACCTGGGTCGACGAGGGCGACTGGGAGCTTCCACCCGACGGCATCGAGGTGGGCGACCTCGAAGCCGAGTTCGCGCCACCGCCCGTCGTCGCCGTGGTGGGGCGCCCGAACGTCGGCAAGTCCACCCTGGTCAACCGGATCCTTGGGCGCCGCGAGGCTGTCGTACAGGACATTCCCGGCGTCACCCGAGACCGCGTGTCCTACGACGCGAACTGGCTGGGCCGTCGCTTCATGGTGCAGGACACCGGCGGCTGGGAGCCCGACGCCAAGGGCTTGCAGCAGAAGGTCGCCGAGCAGGCGACCGTCGCGATGCGCACCGCCGACGCGATCATCCTGGTGGTCGACTCGATCACCGGCGCCACCAGTGCCGACGAGGCGGCGGCCAAGCGCCTGCAGAAGTCCGGCAAGCCCGTCTTCCTGGCGGCCAACAAGGTCGACAACGAGAAGATGGAATCCGAGGCGGCGCTGTTGTGGTCGCTGGGGCTGGGGCAGCCGCACCCGGTCAGCGCGATGCATGGCCGCGGGGTCGCCGACCTGCTCGACGCCGTCTTCGAGGTGCTGCCCGAGGTCTCCGAATTGGGTTCCACCACGGGCGGCCCGCGACGGGTGGCACTGGTGGGCAAGCCGAACGTCGGCAAGAGCTCGCTGATCAACCGGCTCGCGGACGAAGAGCGCTCCGTGGTGCACGAGGTCGCGGGTACGACCGTCGACCCGGTCGACTCGCTGATCGAACTGGGCGGAAAGCTCTGGCGCTTCGTCGACACCGCGGGTCTGCGCCGCAAGGTCGGCCAAGCCAGCGGGCACGAGTTCTACGCCTCGGTGCGCACCCACGGTGCGATCGACGCGGCCGAGGTCGTGGTCGTCATGATCGACTCGTCGGAGCCGTTGACCGAGCAGGACCAGCGGGTGCTGTCGATGGTGATCGAGGCCGGCCGCGCCGTCGTGCTGGCGTTCAACAAGTGGGACCTGATGGACGAGGACCGGCGCTATCTGCTGGACCGGGAGATCGACCTGTCCCTCGAGCAGGTGCAGTGGGCGCAGCGGGTGAACATCTCCGCCAAGACCGGCCGCGCGGTGCAGAGGCTGGTGCCCGCCCTTGAGGCCGCGCTCGCCTCGTGGGACAAGCGCATCACGACCGGTCAGCTCAACACGTTCCTCAAGGAGATCGTGGCCGCGACGCCGCCGCCGGTGCGCGGCGGCAAGCAGCCCAAGATCCTGTTCGCGACGCAGGCCACCGCGCGGCCGCCGACCTTCGTGCTGTTCACGTCCGGGTTCTTGGAGGCCGGCTACCGGCGCTTCATCGAACGCAAGCTGCGCGAGAAGTTCGGGTTCGACGGCAGCCCCATCAAGATCAATGTGCGGGTTCGGGAGAAGCGCGCCAATCAGAAGCGCTGACGGCGCAGTTGGTCGATTTGTCGCCCGATAGGATTTGAGTAATGTCCGTCGCCCACATGATTCTCATCGCGTTGGCGGGGGTCGGGGCTGGTGCGATCAACGCGGTCGTCGGCTCCGGCACTCTGATCACCTTCCCCACCTTGGTGGCGCTGGGCTACCCGCCCGTGACCGCGACCATGTCGAACGCGGTGGGCCTGGTGGCCGGTGGCATCTCGGGCACGTGGGGCTACCGCCGCGAGCTGAAGGGCCAGTGGAACCGGCTCAAGTGGCAGATTCCCGGATCCCTGCTCGGGGCGGTCCTCGGCTCTTGGCTGCTACTGCACCTGCCCGAGAAGGTGTTCGTCGCGGTGGTGCCGGTACTGCTGATCGGCGCGCTGCTACTGGTGGTGCTGGGACCGCGGATCCAGGCCTGGGCCAAGGGACGCTCGGGCGACGAGGCGGAGCCAGTCTCGACCAAACGAATGGCCCTGCTGGTCCTCGGCACCTTCGCAGTCGGCGTCTACGGCGGCTATTTCACTGCGGCGCAGGGCATTCTGCTGATTGGCGTGATGGGTGCGCTACTGCCAGAGTCGATGCAGCGGATGAACGCGGCGAAGAACCTATTGTCGTTGTTGGTCAACGTCGTGGCGGCGGCGGCATACACGCTGGTGGCGTTCGACCGGATCAGTTGGCTGGCGGCGGGGCTGATCGCGGTGGGCTCGCTATTCGGCGGATTCCTCGGCGCTCACTACGGGCGCAGGCTATCGCCGAACGCGCTGCGGTTGGTCATCGTGGTCGTCGGGCTGATCGGGTTGTATCGCCTGCTGACCGTCTAGACGTCGGAGCTCTCGCGCCACAGGTCGATGCCGGATTCCGAGGCGTACCGGTCGATTTCGGTGAGTTCGTCCTGGGTGAAGTCGAGGTTGGCGAGGGCGCCGAGGTTCTCGTCGAGCTGAGCGACGCTGGAGGCACCGACGAGGGTCGAAGCCACGGCGGGATCGCGCAGCACCCAGGCCAGCGCGAGCTGCGCCAACGTCTGGCCACGACGCTCGGCGATCCCGGCCAGTCCCCGAAGCCGTTCGCGCACTTCGTCGGTCACCACGTCGTTGTCGAAGGTCGGACGCGCCGTCGCGCGGTCGATGTCGGCTGCGGGGCGCTGCAGGTAGCGGTCCGTCAGGAGGCCTTGACCCAGCGCGGTGAACGCGATCGCTCCCATCCCGGCGTTGGTGAGCTCGGTGGTCAGACCACCTTCGATCCACCGGTTCAGCAGCGAGTAGGAGGGTTGGTGGATCACCAGCGGGGTGCCCATTCGCTTGGCGATGGCCGCAGCTTCGGCGGTCTTGGTCGGTGAGTAGGACGAGATGCCCACGTAGCGCGTCTTGCCCGTCCTGACCGCGGTGTCGAGGGCGCCGATCGTCTCCTCGAGCGGCGTCACCGGATCGATGCGGTGCGAGTAGAAGACGTCGACGTAGTCCAGACCGAGGCGCTCGAGCGACTCATCAAGGCTCGCAAGCAAATACGCGCGTCCGCCGAGCTGGCCGTAGGGGCCGGGCCACATGTCCCAGCCGGCCTTGGTGGAGATGAGCAACTCGTTGCGATAGGGCTTGAAGTCGCGGCGAAGCATCCTGCCGAAGTTCTCCTCGGCGGACCCGTACGGCGGTCCGTAGTTGTTCGCCAGATCGAAGTGGGTGATGCCTCGATCGAAGGCGTAGCGCAACACTTCCCGTTGCCCGTCGAACGGCCGGTTGTCGCCGAAGTTGTACCAGAGCCCCAACGAGATCGCCGGGAGCAGCAAACCCGACGTTCCCACCCGCCGGTAGGGCATCGCGTCGTAACGGTTCTTGGCGGCCACCCAGGGTTCGTGGGTGAAGGGAACGTCGGAGATCGCAAGGTCGTCGGCCATGGGATCAATCGTATGTCGGCGCGTCAGAAGTCCTCGCGCGCGGCTTCCTGCTCGAGCACGGCGTCGAGGTCTTTCAGCCGGTCCATGTTGGCGACCACGCGCTGGGTGCGGTTGTTGTTGGCGAGCATTTCGCGGTTGTGGTGTACGAAGTTCCAGTAGCCGGCCGTGAAGGGGCAGGCGTCGTCGCCGAGACGCTTCTTGGGGTCGTAGGCGCAGTCGCCGCAGTGGTCGCTCATCTTGTTGAGGTAGGCGCCTCCCGACGCATACGGCTTGGTGGCGAGCAGGCCACCGTCGGCGTGCTGGCTCATGCCAAGGACGTTGGTTGGCATCACCCAGCGAAAGCCGTCGACGTAGGCGGTGGCGAACCACTCGGTGAGGTCGTCGGGCTTGTAGCCGCGCTGCAGCGCGTGGTTGCCGAGCACCATCAGACGTTGGATGTGGTGACTCCAGCCGCGGTCGCGGACGCCCATCAGCGCGTGGCGTAGGCACTCGGCGGTGACGGCGTCGGCGTCGAGGTTGGTCCACCAGTCCGGGAGCTTGGTCGTCGCGCCGAGCGCGTTGTTGCGGGTGTACTTCGGGCCGAAGTGCCAGTACAGGTGCCACATATACTCGCGCCAGCCGAGGATCTGACGGATGAAGCCTTCGACTGCGGCGAGGGGCGCGTCCGTGCGTCGATAGGCGGCCTCGGCGGCCTCTACGGCGTCGAGCGGGTGCAGCACACCGAGATTGAGGGGGACCGACAGCAGCGAGTGCGACATGGCCCAGTCCTGGCCCATGATGGCGTCCTCGTACGCGCCGAACGACGGCAGCCGGTGCTCGATGAATCTGTCGAGCGCACGCTTGGCCTCGGTCGGGGTGACGGCGAACAGTCGCGGACCGTCGACGCCGACGGTGTCGAGTCGCATTGCGTCGAGGTCCCGGCGGACTCGCTCGTCGACGTCGTCCTCGCGCGGTTGGTAGGGCTTCGGCAGACCGAGGGTCTTCTGCTTCTTGGGTGGCGGCTCGCGGTTTTCCTCGTCGTAGTTCCACCTGTTGCCGACGGGCTCGGTGCCGTCCATGAGGACGTCGAAGCGGCGGCGTTGATCGCGGTAGAAGTCCTCCATGCGGAAACGGGTACGGTCACCGGCCCAGTGTTGGAAGTCCTTGCGCGGCAACGCGAACGTTGGGGTGGGGAGGACGTCGGCGACCAACCCCTGCGCGCGAAGGCGGTGGACGAAGCGTTCCGCGGCGAACGAGGTGGGCTCGTGAACGAGGACCGGGCGGCCGTACCGCTCGAGGGCATCGGTGTAGGTGTCGGCCTCGATGAGCGTGGCACGGTCACCGAGGTCCTCGTCGGCGTGCCGCAGTGCGGAGAGGACGAGGTGCAGTTTTTGGCGGTGGTAGCGGCGTTTCCGGAGCGCCGCGCCGGCCTCGACGAGCAGCACCTCGCGGTGGGCGTGCTCGCCGCCGTACACGGCGGGCCCGAGTTGATCGGCGAACAGCCATAGGGGAGTGTCGTCGCGCGCCTTGGCGGTCACTCCTATCTGTTACCCCCTGCGTGCGCCGGCGACGCGCGCCTGACGCGGTTGGGATTGCAGGTCCTCGCTGCTGTAGCATTTCGACCGCTGCCGGCGATCCCGGCAGCGCCGCGGGCTGTGGCGCAGCTTGGTAGCGCACTTGACTGGGGGTCAAGGGGTCGCAGGTTCGAATCCTGTCAGCCCGACCAGAATTAAAGCAGTACAGAGGCGGCTTCGGAGAGATCCGGAGCCGCCTCTTTACGTTTGATCAAGCGCCTCGATAGCAACACATCTCAGACGTAGAGGATGCCGAGCCGGTCGGCTAGGGCTCCTACCGCAGCGCTATGCCGGGGCGCGTGCACGCCGACGTCGGCGTGCACGCTCCAAGTCGCCGACTGGTCTACGTCGGCCTGGATAGACAGATCCCATCCGACACCCCGGCAGCTGTCCTCCGTGGTACGAAGACTCGGTTGTGTATCGGTTACGCATTCCCTGTGGCGCGACCGATCTCGACCGTCTTGCCCTCGAAGGTGGCGCTGCACGCCGCCACCAGTTGGTAAGACTGGCCGATGAGCGGAGCGGGGAAGTTCAGCGTCGTACTTCCCTTGGCGCCAAGACTGAAGTCGCGGTGTACCGGCATGCCCAGCCCGTTGGCTTCTGTCGCGTCGTAGGTGCAGTCAGCGGCCAGGTCCGACGTGTTCGACACGGTGACGTTGGCCTGAAGAGCTGCCTTCTTGACGCTCATCGTTACGGCGTTTGTCGGCGCGACCGTCTTCACCGGGCACGCATCAGCGACCGGAAGGGTAGGACCGCCGTCTGGACACTGCTTGGTTTGCGGTGGCGGTGGCGCTTGTTGGACCGGCGGCGCTTGTTGCACCGGCGGCGCGTCAGCAGGTTTCGCCGGCGCCCTAAAGGTGTAGTCCGCCCAAGGACCACACCAGTCGCCCTCTAGGTCCTTTTTGCGGCAGCCCTGGACCGAGATCACGCGCGTCCGGTCCGTCCCGAAACCAGGGTCGATGGTGTACCTGGCTGTCTGGCCGTTGATGCACTTGAACTCGTACTCTTGTTGATCGTTGAAAGCCATGACGTGCACGGCGTCGATGACGTAATCACCGTGAACTCGTGCACAACCGCTGATGACGCACACCAAGT
>NZ_JAVRQA010000173.1:0-2654 GCF_032161845.1 Mycobacterium sp. | reverse complement strand
GCAGTCGTCGTGTCTGACGGTTCGATGTCGACGGGCGAGACGACCACGGTGACGTTCACCGGGACGATTGCGCCGGTCGTTGCCGTACCCGCCGTCAAGGCCAAGCCCTACGGCGCGGCCTAAATCTCAGCGAACTGGAACGTGTTCTACTGTCGGCGTGGATCGCCAGACATTCGACGCACTCTTCGACATGACCGGCCGCACCGTCATCGTGACGGGCGGTACCCGCGGGATCGGGCTGGCGTTGGCGGAGGGCTTCGTACTCGCCGGTGCCAACGTCGTCGTCGCCAGCCGCAAGGCCGACGCCTGCGAGCAGGCGGCCACCCACCTGCGTGGGCTCGGCGGGCAGGCGGTCGGGGTGCCCGCGCACGCAGGCAGCCTGGAGGACCTCGACGTCCTGGTGGATCGCACGGTGGCCGAGTTCGGCGGCATCGACGTGGTGGTCAACAACGCCGCCAACGCGTTGGCCCAACCGCTCGGTGAGATCACCGCCGAGGGGTGGGCGAAGTCGAACGAGGTCAACGTCCGCGGGCCGGTCTTTCTCGTGCAGAAGGCGTTGCCGCACTTGAAGGACAGCAAGCACGCCGCCGTGCTGAACCTGGTATCGGTCGGCGCGTTCAACTTTGCGGCGGACATGTCGATCTACGCGGCAGGCAAGGCCGCGGTGATGTCGTACACGCGATCGATGGCGGCGGCGTTCGTCCGCGACGGCATCCGGGTCAATGCGATCGCGCCAGGGCCCGTCGACACCGACATGATGCGCAACAATCCGCAACAGGCGATCGACGGCATGGTCGGCGGAACGTTGATGAAGCGGTTGGCGAACCCCGACGAGATGGTCGGCACCGCACTGCTGTTGTGTTCGGACGCGGGCAGCTACCTCACCGGCACGGTCGTGATCGTCGACGGCGGGGGCACGCCCCGCTAGCCGTCGACCTCCCATCAGCCCCTCTTACGCGTCGCGAAGGCTGCCGTCGCCTCTTTCATGTCACCACTGGTCGACGACAGGATCTGACTGCGGTTCTCCACCTGCAACGCCGCCTGCAGGCTCGCTGCCTCGAGGTTCGCCCACAGCACCTGCTTGGTGGATTCGACCCCGAACTTGCCGTAGCTGCACAGTGTTTCGGCGATGGCGAGGGCGTCATCGACCGCCGAGCCGGTGGCGATCCGCGACACCAGCCCGATCCGCAACGCTTCGTCGGCCTCTACTGTGCGGGCGGTGAGGATCAGGTCGAACGCCTGGCCGGCGCCGACGATTCGCGGCAGCGTGTAACTGACGCCGATGTCGCAACCGCCGAGTCCCAGCTTGATGAACTGCGTGCAGAACCGCGCGGACTGCGAGGCAATCCGGATGTCCGAGGCCATCGCCAGCGCGAACCCTCCGCCGTATGCCGGGCCGTTGACCGCCGCAATCACCGGCTGGCGCAGGTTGCTCAATCGGGTGGTCAACTCGGCGATGCGCTCCTGCCACCGCATGCTCGACCGCGGGACCTCCAGCCCGTGAGTGGCCTCGTCCGGGTACGGCTCGGTGAGGTCGAGGCCGGAGCAGAATCCCCGCCCTGCGCCGGTGAGCACCACGACGCGGCACTGAACGTCGGAGTTGACGTCCTCCAGCGCGCGATGGAGATCCTCGACGAGGCCGTAGTTCAGCGCATTGAGCTTCTCCGGGCGGTTGAGCGTGATGACGGCGATGTCGGGGCGCGGACGGCTCAGCTCGAGATGCGGCATAGCGCCTCACCCTATTCGCGCGCCTCAGTCGCTACCGTGCCATCCGTTGATCCCAACGATGATCATCCGGAGCTGCTTGACGGCGGTGCGCCGGATGTCGTCGAGCGCACCGGCGTCGACTGCATCTTCAATGGCTTCGGCGATCACGATCATCGAGTTCACGAAGAGGCTGGACAGGATGTTGAGGTCTTCGGCGCTCCATGAATTCAGCCCGGGGAAGCGGGTCAGGTCGATGGCCAACTCCGAGGTGAGCAGCCGGATCTCGGTGCGGATCGCGTAGCGCAGAACCGTCACGCCGCTATTGCGTTCACGGGCGATGAAACGCCAATGCTCGCGGCGCTCGGCCACACCGGCGACGAGGATGTCGACCGTTGATTCGATGACCCGGCTCGGGTCGAGCTTGCCCGCTCTCGCGCCGCGCAGCATGTCGCGCAGGGCGCGGAACGACTCGTCGATCAGAACCAGGCCGAGCGCTTCCATGGAGTCGAAGTGCCGGTAGAAGGCAGCGGGCACGATGCCGGCCTCACGGGTCACTTCACGCAGGCTCAGTGCGCTGAAGCTGCGCTCCTCGAGCAGTTGCAACGCCGCAGCCACGATGGCCCGTCGGGTCGCTTCCTTGCGTTCCTCGCGCGACAGGGTCTCGCGAGAACGGGAGGACCCCGAACGCCCCGATCGGGACGATCGTGAACTGGGCGTACGATCGTTCACTATGTGAAACCTACCACAACCTGCTCGAATCGATTGACGGTTCCGAGGTATGGAGCGCACGGTATACATGTGTTCACCCAAACGAAGTCCGCTCAAACGAAGACGCTGAGCCTGCGGGACAGAGTGCTGCGGTCGCCTCTGGTTGACCTGCTCACCGGACCGCACGGCGTCGATCGCTACACGGAGCTCGTCGAGCCCACCTGGACGCTGGGGGACTC
>NZ_JAVRQA010000172.1:0-2820 GCF_032161845.1 Mycobacterium sp. | reverse complement strand
AAGGCATCGACGACCGCGCGACCGATTCCGGAGCCGGCGCCGACGATCAGCGCGCGGCGATGGGACAACCAGCCGCTCACAGCGACTCCGTCGCCGAGTCACCGGGCTGATCGCTGACAAGGGATCCGAACGGATGGCCAATCATCGCCGAGAAGGTGGCCGTGCCCTGCCACGTCAGCGCCTCCACCTCGAGTGGGCACAACGCCACCCATTGGCCGGAACGCTGCGACTCGATCAGTAGCCGCGAGCCATTGCGTGTGCTCACGCCAGTGATGCGTACCTCGGCGAACTCGTTTCCGATGGTGATCGGTTCGCCGACGGCGTGTTCGAGCAGGGCGCTGCGCTCCGCGCTCGACCGCGCCGCGTGTTCGTCAGGCGCCGGGGTCACAGGAACACCGCGAGGTTCTGCATGCGGATGACGGATTCGTCGACGGAGATCGTGCGACGGGCAAGCCTCCACCTGCCGTGCTCTAGCCGCAGCAGATCCTCCCTGCCTGCCGAGAGGAAGGCCCCCTCGTGCACGTCGCCTCTGCTGCGGAACAACAGCGTGGCCGACTCCACGACCAGGTGGTCGGCATCGTCTGTGGCGAAGGTGCGCACGTTCGACAGATGATGGCGCAACCGTGACGGGGGGTCCTCGGTCCAGGCGTGCTCGGTGAGGAAGCGAGCAACACGACGCGACAGCGAATACTTGTCCTCGTCGAAGTGCGCCATGCCGGGAGCGGTGTCGTAGCCGGCAGCCAGAGCCGTCGTCACCCGCACTGGCATCACGTAGTGGATGTCCTCGGTGAGGGTCTCGAGCCATTCCAAATAAGCCTGTGCGTCAAGCAGATAAGTCTCATCGACCAGCCACTGGTGGGCCAGCAGATGCCGTTCATCACCGAAGTTCAGCGAGGTACCCGTTCGCCCGAGCCGAGAAGCGTTCGCACCGAGACGGGACCGGCTGGAATGAGTGTCCACCGTCGTCATGCCCGCGACACCGCCTCGCGTTCCCCGTTGGCCGACGCACCCTGCAAAGTCGTATTGACTGCCGGTTCGGCGATGGACCGCTGGAGGTCATCCGCCCAGCGCCGCAACAGCTCCCGCTGATTGAACTCGCTGTAACCCTGCCGTGCGACGCCAGGACCGCTGAATCGGTCTGAGGTCAAGGGCGGCGCCAGCTCAGTGCCGTCGGCGAGCAACCCCATGCGGCTGTTGAGGAGTAGCCGCCGTGCCATCGATCCCGCAGCGGTATTGGTCAACGACACCCAGTTCTCGACATCGTCCTGTTCGAACATTCCGGTACTTCCGAAACACATGAGATAGGCCTTGTAGGACAGGGCTTTGAACTCTGCGGGGGCTTCAGCGTCCACCGCGAACCAGGACAGCACCTCGGTTTCGTCTTCGCTGATCGGCTGCCACTGGCGCAGCGTGGTGAACGGCAGCACGTCGTCGCTGTCGCCGACCTTCGGCCAGTTGTGTACGAATGAGAGGTTGGGATAGAGGGACGCCGCGCTGAACATGAAGCCATCGGTGCCGATGACGGCGAGCTGTTCGGGTGACCAGCACTGCTTCATGCGCTCGATCATCGAGGTGGGATATCCGACGTAGCTCAGACGTTCTTCCAATGAACCGTCGGGCAATTTGTAGGTCGTTCCGCCGCCGCTGCCGGCCCAATACAGCGCTCCCTCTTTACGTTTCTGCGCATTGGGCTCTCGGAACAAGCCGATCTCCACAACCGAGGTATGCGTTTGCGGCGTGTGATACATGTCGCCTGAGAAGTTCTCGGCGCCGATCTTCCAGTTCGCCTTGATCCGCCACCGTTGCGGTCCGGACAGCTCGATGCCGGCCGGGCTCTGCTTGGTGTAGAAGTCGAGATAGAACTTGAAGTCACCGAGGTACTCCTCGAGCGGGGGCGCCCCAGGGTCGAGGCTGATGAAGATCATCCCGTTGTATATGGCGATGCTCGGCGCAGGCAGAAGTCGCTGGCCCTTGCGGGCGAATCCTTCCTCGCCGCCGTAGGCGTCCTGATGGAACGGTAACCCGACTATCCTGCCGTCGTTACGGTAGGACCAGCCGTGATACGGGCAACGAAAATGTGATGCGTTGCCCATCTCCGCGCGACAGACCTGCATACCGCGGTGTAGACACATGTTGAAATGCGCTAAGACGGAGCCACCTTCATCGCGAGTGACGATGAACGAGTCCTCCAGGATCCTCCGCACGACGTAATCGCCAGGGTGGGCAATCTCGGATTCGTGACCCACGAAGATCCACGCGGTGCCGAAGACGTGTCGCTTCTCCAGCTCGAAGATGTCCCGGTCGTTGTAGATATGCGCCGGGATCATGCCTCGGCGCACGTCGTCGAGCATTCCGGGAAGGCCAATCATGAAAGCCCCAAAGTGCACCAGATTGAAGTGTCTTCGTGGCGGGGTCGCGCCCTGCATGGCGGAACTCGACTAGTCGAGCGCCGAGTCAGACGACCGTTGTCCACGTTGAAAGAGCCGGGAATGCCGGTAATCTGGCCTTCGATGGGCATGCTTATCCATACTTTCCGCTGAGTCGTGACGGTCGGTCGTGGCACGTGAATAGCGTAGCAAGACGTAAGACACGAATAGTACATAATGTACCTAATATGTTCAATCAGGTCGCAGCTACTGATCTAATTCCTGGGCGCTGGAGTGGACCGGCCCCATCCCGCGTTCCTGGTGATCTCCTCGAGCAACGGCAGCGCACGATAGGCCAGCGGCGTAGTCAGTGCCAGAGTCGTAGTCGAGTGCACGACGCCCGGGATGCCGACGATCTTCTCGATCAATTGCTGCAGCCCGGCTTGGTTTTCGG
>NZ_JAVRQA010000171.1:0-7521 GCF_032161845.1 Mycobacterium sp. | reverse complement strand
CGCGACGTTGCCCGACGCGATCTGCGTGTCCGGTGCGACGGCCGGTGCACCGACCGATTCCGAGGCGCTGCGCGTGGTGAAGTCCGCCGCAGGCGCGGTGCCCGTATTCGTCAACACGGGCGTGCGGGCCGAGAACGTGGCCGACCAGCTCGACATCGCCGACGGTGCGATCGTGGGCACCTACTTCAAGAAGGACGGTGTCTTCGAGAATCGGGCAGAGCGTTCGCGGGTCGCCGACCTCATGGGCCAAGCCCGCAAGTTCCGGGAACAGCTCGCCTGACCGTCACCCCCGAGTGGGCACTTAAGGCACGTCTACGGCGAGTCTGCGTGCCGTAAGTGGCCGCTCTCGGTTCCTCGCCTGACCAGTCGTACCGCCAACTCCTCTGGCGGCACGTCGTGGCCCTCAGCGCAACGGATCTCGACGGTCGCCTCCGCGCCGCAGCCGAGGTGTGACAGCCGCAGCCGAGACTCGTCGAGGTACGTCCTGCCCCACTCGAACATGGCCCACACGACGGGCATGAACGCCGTCCCCTTGTCAGTGAGGACGTATTCGTCTCGGCTGCGCTGGCCGGGTTCCCGGTACGGCTGTTTGGCGAGCAGTCCGGCCTCGACGAGTTCAGTGAGCCTGGCAGAGGTGGCCGCCTTGGTGATTCCGACGCGGCGGGCGAAATCGTCGAACCTCCTGGTGCCGTAGTAGGCCTCGCGCATGATCAGCATCGCCGACTTGGTCCCCACCAGCGCCATCGTCTTCTCGACTGGGCAATGGCCGACCGCGGACCAGGAGTCGCGGTTGGCGAGGGGCCCTTGCAGGACTGTCATGTACATCACTCCACAGCTGGGTTGTTGAGACTAGACCGAGGTGTTACATCTAAGTATAGAGAGTAGTACTCAGCGACGAGTCACCGAGGAGAACACCATGTCCGTCTTGAAGGCGCAGTATTCGGATCGCGACGCCGTCATCGTGAGCGCGGTACGCACACCCGTCGGCAAGGGCAAGGCCAATGGCGCGTTGCACGAGGTGCTGCCCGCCGATCTGCTGGCGCATAGCTTGCGCGAGGTGGTGGGACGCGCCGGGGTGGATCCCGTTCAGGTCGACGACGTGATCGCGGGCGCCGTCACACAGGTGGGCGATCAATCCGTCAACATCGCCCGCAACGCTCTGCTCGGAGCGGGTTTCCCCGAGAGCGTGCCCGGCACGACCGTCGACCGTCAGTGCGGAAGTAGCCAGCAGGCAATCAGTTTCGCCGCGCAAGGTGTGCTCGCCGGCTCGTACGACATCGTGATCGCGGGGGGTGTCGAATCGATGTCACGCGTGCCGATGGGGAGCAGCGTGCTTCCCGGCAGCGACCCCTTCGGCCGCGGCATGGCCGAGCGGTACGCAGACGGTCTGGTTCCGCAGGGGATCAGCGCAGAACTGATCGCCGCCAAGTGGGGACTGTCCCGCACCGAGCTCGACGAGTTCTCGGCGAGCAGCCACGAGAAGGCGGCACGCGCGACCAAGGACGGCTTCTTCGACAACGAGCTGGCTCCGATCGCCGGACTGTCGACCGACGAGATCATCCGACCCGGCACGACGGTGGAAACGCTGGCAGGCCTGCAACCCGCCTTCTACAACGAGGCCTACTCGGCGCGCTTCCCCCAGATCAAGTGGGAAATCACCCCGGGCAACTCCTCGCCGCTGTCGGACGGCAGCGCCGCGGTGATGATCACCAGCGGAGCGGCGGCCCGCAAATTGGGGCTGCGGCCGCTGGCCCGCATCCACACCATGACGGTGGTCGGCTCCGATCCGCTCTACATGCTGACAGGCGTCGTCCCGGCGACGGAGAAGGTGCTGGCACGCGCCGGCCTGACGCTGGCCGACATCGACCTATTCGAGGTCAACGAGGCGTTCGCCCCCGTGGTGCTGGCATGGGCAAGAGACGTGTTTGGGGTGCGAGGTGCAGCCAAGGGGCTGGAGCGGACCAACGTCAACGGCGGTGCGATCGCCATCGGACACCCACTCGGAGCCTCGGGTGCCCGCATTATGACCACCATGGTCAACGCGCTTGAACAGCGTGGCGGACGGTACGCCTTGCAGACGATGTGTGAGGGCGGCGGCATGGCCAACGCCACCATCATCGAACGGCTCGGCTAGCCCCCACCATCCGATTTCGGCGAGCCATCCGCGATGGTGGGCACCGTTGGCGCGCCGAAGGCGCTCAGTTGGTGGCGCGGGTGAGCTCGAACAGCGGGATGGCCCGCGTGGTGGTGGCCTGGTGATCGGCAACGAAGGGCGCAACCTCGATGATCTTCGGGTACGCCGCGTCGCGCTCGTCGACTGACAACTCGCGGGCGACGGCGTCGTAGGCCTCGGTGCCGACCTCGATGTGCACCTGCGGATACGCCCGCAGGTTGTGCGCCCACGCGGGATCCTTTGGCGCACCGGCGGCGGAGCCGATGATCAGCATCTTGTCGTCGATCGTCAGGTAGGCCAGCGGCGACACCCGCGGCTTTCCGGACTTTGCGCCAGTGGTGTGCAGCAGCAAGAGGGTGCCCCCCTCGAATGGTCCACCGACCACTCCACCGTTAGCCCGGAACTCTGCCACGACGTCGCGATTCATCGCGTGGAAATCCATCTCAGTCACGCTTTCTCAAGCTTCTCCGGCGTGCCGCCTATTCCCGACTCCTTTCCTGCTGTGCGGTGATCGGGGCAGGCGATGACCTCGCGGATGGAGTCCAAGCCGTCGAACAGCGCGGTGATGCCGTCCCACCCGAAGGCCCGCTCGTTGTGGCATGGGCCCGTGATACCGACCTGGCCAAGACCAACGTCAACGGCGGCGCCATCGCCATCAGGCACCCGTTGGGCGCCAGCGGTGCCCGCATCATGACGGCGATGGTCAACGCGCTGGAACAGCGTGACGGGCGCTTCGCGCTGCAGACGATGTGCGAGGGCGGCGGCATGGCCAACGCCACCATCATCGAACGCCTCTACCGAGTGATTTCGCGAGGGTTAGACCCGGATCAGCTCGAACAGCGGGATAGACCGAGTGGTGTTGGCCTGGTACTCGGCGAACACGGGCGCGACCTCGGTGATCTTCGGGTACGTAGCGTCGCGTTCGTCATCGGGCAATTCACGCACGCTGACGTCGTACGACTCGGTGCCGACCTCGATGCGGGCCTGCGGATTGGCCCGCAGATTGTGCACCCACGCGGGGTCCTTCGGCGCGCCGGCATAGGACCCGACGATCAGCATCTTGCCGTCGACGGTGAGGTAGGCCAGCGGCGAGAGTCGCCGCTTTCCCGACTTGGCGCCGGTGGTGTGTAGCAGGAGCAGCGTTCCACCCTCGAACGGTCCGCCGACCTTGCCGCCGTTGGCGCGGAACTCTTCGACGATGCCGCGGTTGAATTCGTCGAGTGCGTTGGCGTCGGCCACCAGTTCGCTTCTGTTGATTTCGGTCATGCCTCAGTCAAGGCCTTGGGCTTGGCGTCTATTCCGGATTCCTTGCGCTGCTGGGGCGTAATGGGCGCAGGCGCGTCGGTCAGCGGGTCGACACCGCCGCCGGACTTCGGGAACGCGATGACCTCGCGAATGGAGTCCAATCCGGCGAGCAACGCGGTGATGCGATCCCAGCCGAAGGCGATCCCACCGTGGGGCGGCGCACCAAAGGTGAAGGCGTCCAGCAGGAATCCGAACTTGTCTTGCGCTTCGTCGTGGTCGATGCCCATCATCGCGAACACCCGCTCCTGGACGTCGCGGCGGTGGATGCGGATCGAGCCGCCGCCGATCTCGTTGCCGTTGCAGACGATGTCGTACGCGTTGGCCAGCGCGCTGCCCGGGTCGGTGTCGAACGTCGCCTCCGACGCCGGCTTGGGCGAGGTGAAGGCATGGTGCACGGCCGTCCACGCGCCGGATCCGACCGCCACGTCACCGGACGCGGTGGCCTCGTCGGCGGCCTCGAACAACGGCCAGTCGACCACCCAGGTGAACGCCCACGCGGCGGGGTCGATCATGTCGAGTCGCTTGGCGACCTCGATCCGCGTCGCGCCCAGTAGCGCACGCGCCCCCTTCACCGGACCTGCCGCAAAGAAGATGCAGTCCCCCGGCTTGGCGCCGACGTGGGCGGCCAAGCCGTCGCGCTCGGTGTCGGTCAGGTTCTTGGCCACCGGGCCACCGAGTGTGCCGTCCTCGGCGATCAGCACGTAGGCCAGCCCCTTGTGGCCACGCTGCTTGGCGAACTCCTGCCAGCCGTCGAGGGTGCGTCGCGGCTGCGACGCTCCACCCGGCATGACGACGGCACCGACGTGCGGCGCCTGGAAGACCCGAAAGGTGGTGTCGGAGAAGTACTCCGTGCAGTCGGCGAGTTCGAGGCCGAACCGAAGGTCCGGCTTGTCGGACCCGAACCGCCGCATGGCCTCGTCGTAGCTGATGCGTGGGATCGGCGTCGGCAAGTCGTAGCCGATGAGCGCCCACAGCGCCTTGAGCACCTCCTCGGACACAGCGATCACGTCGTCGGCGACGACGAAGCTAATCTCCATGACCAACTGGGTGAACTCGGGCTGGCGATCAGCGCGGAAGTCCTCGTCGCGGTAGCAGCGCGCGATCTGGTAGTACCGCTCCATGCCCGCCACCATCAGCAACTGCTTGAACAGCTGCGGGCTCTGCGGCAGTGCGTAGAACGAACCGGGCTGCAGGCGCGCGGGCACCAGGAAGTCACGTGCCCCCTCCGGCGTCGACCTGGTCAACGTCGGCGTCTCGATCTCGACGAAGTCGTGGCCGGCCAGCACACCCCTGGCGGCGGCGTTCACCTTGGACCGCAACCGCATTGCGTCACCTGGGCCTTGGCGGCGCAGGTCGAGGTACCGGTACTTGAGTCGAGCTTCCTCGCCAGGGGTTTCGTCGAGCTGGAACGGCAATGGTGCACTCTCGCTCAGCACGGTCAGCGTCGTCGCGTTGACCTCGATGTCGCCGGTGGCGATGTCGGCGTTGGCGTTGCCCTCGGGCCTTGCCTCGACGACACCTTCGACGAGGACGCAGAACTCAGCGCGTAGCCGGTGGGCCTGCTCGAGGACCTTGACGTCGCGGAAGACCACCTGAGCCACGCCGGATGCGTCCCGCAGGTCGATGAAGATGACACCACCGTGGTCGCGCCGACGTGCCACCCAACCGGCCAACGTGACCGTCTGGCCGGCATCGGTGGCCCGCAACGAACCGGCGGCATGACTGCGCAACACGAAAACTCCTGAGGGAAAGACCTGATATGAGGACTGCCACAGTGTAGTGGTGGGGGTCGCGGCGCTACCGTGGCGTCGTGGATCAGCGTTCGCGCGAAGACCGCGACCCAGGGACCACCATTGCGCTGGTCGGCCCCGGTGCCATCGGTTCGACGGTGGCAGCGTTGCTGTACGCCGCGGGCCATCGTGTGGTCGTGTGCGGGCGCACGGCTCGAGAATCGATCGAGTTGAGGCCGGACGACGGCGACCCCATCGTCGTGCCCGGCCCGGTGCGCACCGATCCCGCGTCGATCGACGGTCCGGTCGACGTGGTGATCCTCGCGGTCAAGGACACCCAGAACGAGGCGGCCGCCGCCTGGCTGGACCGGCTATGCGACGAGAACACGGTCGTGTGCGTGATGCAGAACGGCGTCGAGCAGGTCGAGCGCGTCGGACGGTACTGCCGCGCAGGCACCGTGGTGCCATGCGCGGTGTGGTTCTCGGCCGAATCCCAGCCGCAGGGCTGGGTGCGGCTTCGCACGCCGGTGCGGTTGGTTCTGCCCGACGACGAGGCCGCCCGAAGCCTCGCCGAGACGTTGCGTGGGCCGTCGCTGACGGTGGAGTGCAGCGCCGACTTCGTCGACGACGCTTGGCGCAAGCTGATGACCAACGCCGTCGCCGGGTTGATGGTCCTGACCGGTCGTCGGTCGGGGATGTTCCGTCGAGACGACGTCGCGCGGCTTGGCCGGGCCTATCTGGCTGAATGTCTCGCCGTGGCGCGAGCCGAGGGCGCGCACTTCGACGACGGCGTGATCGACGAGATCATCGGCCTATTCACTGGCGTGCCCGAGGATCTGACGACCTCGATCCTGACCGACCGCGAGCAGGGCAGACCCCTGGAGTGGGACGTCCGCAACGGTGTCGTCGCGCGCAAGGGCGCCGAGCACGGCCTGGCCACGCCCATCAGTGACCTCGTGGTGCCATTGCTCGCGGCGGCGAGCGACGGCCCCGAGTGACCCTTCGAGTAGACACCAGGCCCTAGAGTGTCTACTCATGGCTGGAATTAGTCGGCGAACGTACCCGTGCGAACGGGTCGACCTGAGCTTCGTCGACGACGCCCCGTTTCGGTTCGTCAGCACCGTCGACCTCACCATCACTCCCGAGCAACTCTTCGAGGTACTGGCAGACGCGGAATCGTGGCCACACTGGGCGACCGTGATCACCAACGTGACGTGGACGAGTCCGGAACCGCGCGGCATCGGTACGACGCGCACCGTGGACATGCGCGGCGGCATCACCGGGGCCGAGGAGTTCCTCGCTTGGGAACCCTACTCCCACATGGCATTCCGCTTCAACGAAAGTACGTCCGATGCCATCTCGGCATTCGCGGAGGAGTACCGGGTGGTCCGGACGCCCCAGGGCTGTCACCTGACCTGGGTGATGGCGATGAAGCCCAACGGCATTGCGGCTCGGCTTGGCATGCAACTCGGCAAGCCCGTGATGGCTTGGCTGTTTCAGCGGTTCCTGCACAACCTCGATCGCTACGCCGAAAAGCGGTTCAGTACAACCCCTCCCACGCCGACCGTCTGACACCGTCGGGGTCGGCGACGGTGTCGTCGCGGGTCGATCTGATCACCCGCGTCCGGCGCGAGGTCGCGTCATACCGAGGCCAGTCCTCGCCGAGCTCGGCGGTCGCAAAGTTCAGCCAGGTCCGCTGCATCCGTCGGCCGACCGACGGTTGCACCCGTCTGCCCAGCGGGTGGACCTTGCGCCCCAGGTAGGACCCGTAGCTGTGCTGGACGTGCACGATCTCACTGCCGTGGGTCGCGCCGAGACCGAGCAACCGCAGGCTCCAGGCGGCATGGTCGAAGCGGTAGACGTAGGTCGGCGCGTGCTCGGCATAAGCGTCGGCGAACGCCCAAGTGGGAGCACCGAACATCGTGTCCGAACCCAGTGCGATGAGGGCACGGCGCCGCGGATAGTCCGGGTACGCCGCCAGCACGCGGTCCTTGGCATCGGGCGCAGTGCGGGCGAAGTACGAGTCGACCATTGGCTGGGTGGTCGGCAGCATCGGCGGCTTGCCCCAGGCGAACATCGACGCCTCGTGACTGTTGGTGCCGACGATCAATGGAATCGGCGACACCCCGCCCACTCTCGCGGCGTCGATCGGATGCCTCGGCAGGGAATCGACCCCATGGGTCAACCCGTACGCCAACGTCGGCGTGTGCGCGGCACTCTCGCCCTGGAGTCGACCCGCGGCGCGTCGGAGCTGGCGCTGAGGCAGGGACTTCACCTCGTCGACGGACACGCCGAGTCGCTCCACGAACGTCC
>NZ_JAVRQA010000170.1:0-2579 GCF_032161845.1 Mycobacterium sp. | reverse complement strand
CCCACCCGTCACGAACCTCGGCCATCCCGCCGAAGCCCAGGACGTCCCGCAGTTCGTAGCGGCCACCGAGAAGCCCGGGACCTCGCATGGCGAATAGATTAGCCGTCATCTGCGGCGCGCAAACCCGTTCCGGACCCCTGAAACGCGTGAACAGGGGAAACGACGGGACCGAAAACCGGCGGGCCGCAATCCTCCACGAAGCGAACACCATTCAGTCGTGCCACGTAACGATGCGCGTCGGTGGATCGATGGACAAGTAGGGGCTGACGCGCTGAATTGCTTGCGCGGTGCAGCGTGACAATACGTCCCCCAGCGCCCAACCAGCGCCGTAGCCGCAGGCCAACACGACAGCGCGGCGGCTGCGAAACAGGTGGCGTCGACCGCCGAACCACGAGCACGTGGTTCGCGCGGCCGGCGGCCACAAAGCGAGAAGGAGCTCACATGAGTTGGAAGAAGATCGCCGCCGCAGGCGCGATCGCAGGCAGTTTGGGCGCGGCCACGATGGGTCTTGGCTCCGGATTGGCGTCCGCCGACCCAGGCGGCGGCCACGGCGGACCGCCGTGCTTCTACTGCCAGGATCAGCGGGGTCATGACAACGGTCACGGCTATGGTCGCGACGACCGCGGGCCACAACAGTATGCGGACTATGACCGCTGGGATCAGCGCGGCATCGACAATGCCCGCTATGACCACCGGCCGTTCAACTATTACGGCCAGCGGGTCGAACCGTATTGGGACAACGATCGCGCCGTGTGGGGATTCTGGTTCGCCGGCATCTTCATCGTCCTGTAGAACCGGCCGAGAAACAGCGTAGCGATGAGGCCGGCGGCAGACGCCGCCGGCCTCATCCACGCTCGTCAGCCCTGGCACGTTGCGGCGGACCGATCAGCGGCGCAACGTCTCGTGGGGGCTTTCGCCAAACGCCTTTCGATACACCACCGCGAACCGTCCGCTGTGCCCGAACCCCCATCGGCCGGCAGTGGCCGTGACGGTCGTCGTGGCGGGGTCGCCGACGAGAAGTTCCTCTCGGGCACGACGCAGCCGGGTCAGTCTCAGATATGCCATGGGTGTCGTGTCGAGGTACTGCTTGAAGACGTGCTGCACCCGCCGCGGCGTCAGCGATACCGCAGTCGCGACGTCGAGGACCCCGATGTCGCGCGAGGCATTCTCTTCGATGAAGTCGACCGTCCGACGCAGCATGGCAGGCATGGTTCCCGCCAATTCATCCGCTTCGCCGCCGCTTTCGAAACGGTGCGGGAAGGTCGCGAGCGTCGTCTCCGCGAGCAGCCGTGACACGCCGTCCACCATCGAGGACGTGGCGACTTCCGGCTCCTCCAGAACGGTGTCGTGGATGAACGCGACGGTGCGTTTCCACGCTTGCGCCATCGCCGGACTCAACGGCCGCGTCCCCGTGAATACGAGGGTGGCGTCCTTGCCGAGCCGCCCGTACAACCGCGGATCGGCGATGCCGGCGAAGTCGATGCTGAGGGTCTTCAGCTTCGCGTCGATGAGTCGGATGAACAACGGCGAATCGCCGGCCGCGAGAAGCAATGGCTCACCACGCTCTGCGACGTACGTAACGCCGTCCCGGGTGACTTCGACCCGACCCTCCGCGACGCACCAGACGACGGCCTGCTCCAGCCGTCTGATCGCCAGGGAAAGCTCACCGCTGTGCGCGACGTCGTCGGACCGACATCGCCCGAACGCGACGTGCTCGTGGTGGTAGTCACCCGCGAAGCCGTCTGCGCGAAGACACTCGACGTCCACGGCACTGCCTTGGCTGCTGCACAGGTGATCGCAAAGTGCGTCGACGTCGTCGGTCACGATCGCCGACCGACGCAGACCCGGCACGTTGCGAATATCGATCGCCACGACCCAAACCCTCCCTGGGCCACGAAAGCATTGCTCATACAGATCTTTTGGACTATTTCACGCGCACGGAGGACCGCGAAAGCCCAGGAACGAAGGCCGAATTGGCACGGTGATCCAGATGGCGAAGTGCAACGCGGTGTCATTTGCCAATCCGACCGTTTGATTCCCGATTGCCGGGGTAAGACCGCACTGAATTCGAGCGATGACGATGGTCGGCCGCCCGCGCCGGCGGAAGGATGTCCGTGAATGCTTCGAAGGATTGCATGGTGAGCGGTTCCTGGCCGCAACGGGATTGGCGATGACGAGGGTCGCGGAGGTGACCCGCACCGCACTTCGCCTCAACTATCATCTCGGGCTCGTGCCGCTGCGGTTGGTCGAGGAGCGGGTGCTGACCGCGATGGATTCCGCGTCGCCTGCGCGACTGTTGTACGAACGCGTTCTCGGCGCCGTCCACATCACTGTCGGCACCGCACTGGGCGATCCGAGGCTCAGGCAGCGCGGCGACGTGCTGCTGGAGCGCGGGGCTTCGCATGCAGAGGATCCGGGCTGATCCGACTACCGAACCCGAAGCAGGCCGCTGGAGCGTACGACCTCCAAATCGAGTGTGCGATAACCATGCTCGTCGAAGAGCACGACTAGGCGCTCAGATTCAACGTCGAGCACGACGCCGCGACCCCACTCGCGGTGCTCCACGACGGTGTCGACGG
>NZ_JAVRQA010000169.1:0-5177 GCF_032161845.1 Mycobacterium sp. | reverse complement strand
TCCGGGCTGGCCCGGTAGTCGAGGCCGCCGACGACCACCCCGAAGCCGTGGCGCGCGGCGGTGTCGAGATACCGGCCGTACATCCCGTTCAATTCAGCCACGGCGCGCGGGTCGTCGAGCATGGGATATAGCGCGAAGCTCGGGAGGTCGAACCCGTACTTGTACATGATCTCGGTCTCTTGGCCGCCCTCGGTCAGGTAATTCAACCCAGGCTGCTGCATTGGAAACTGTGTGGTCATGCCGATCCCCCGTGCCCCGCGCCCTGCGCCCCCGCGCCGAGATCCGAGGTCAGGTTAGCCGTGCATCCGTCAACCGCGCAGGCTGATCCGCAACTGGTCTGCGGTATCGCGGACGACGCCGAGCTGCTTGGCGACCTGAACCGGCGCGGTGCCGCCGCGGGCGTCGCGCGAGTTGACCGATCCTGCGACGGTCAGCACCTCTCTGACCTCGGCCGTCAGTCCCGGGTGAATGGCAGCCAGCTCGTCGTCGGCCAGTTCTTCGAGCCCGATGCCGCGCGCCTCGGCGGCCTTGACGGCAGAACCAGCGGCCTCGTGTGCCACCCGGAATGGGATGCCTTGTCGCACCATCCACTCCGCGATGTCGGTGGCCAGCGTGTAGCCGCGTGGTGCCAGCTCCGCCATCCGGTCGGCGTCGAAGGTGAGCGTGCCGACGAGCCCGGCCATCGCGGGTAGCAGCAGCTGCAGCTGGGCCACCGAGTCGAAGACCGGCTCCTTGTCCTCCTGCAGATCGCGGTTGTACGCAAGCGGTTGCGCCTTGAGCGTGGCCAACAGTCCGGCGAGGTTGCCGATCAGGCGGCCGGACTTGCCACGAGCCAGCTCGGCGATATCGGGGTTCTTCTTCTGCGGCATGATCGAACTACCGGTGGACCACGAATCGTGCAGCTTGACGTAGCCGAATTCCGTTGTGCTCCAGAGGATGATGTCCTCCGCCAGCCGGGACAGGTCGACGGCGATCATCGCCAGCACGAAGGCAGCTTCGGCCGCGAAGTCGCGGGACGCCGTCGCATCGATCGAGTTGTCGGCGGCAGCGGTGAAGCCAAGGTCGGCGGCGATCGCGTCCGGGTCGAGGCCCAACGACGAGCCCGCCAACGCCCCGGAGCCATACGGCGACACCGCGGCGCGATCGTCGAAGTCGATGATCCGGTCGACGTCGCGCAGCAGCGGGTGCGCGTGGGCCAGCAGATGATGCGCCAGCAGGATCGGCTGGGCCGACTGCAGATGGGTCTTGCCTGGCATGATCTCTGTTGGATGCGAAGCCGCCTGGGTGGCCAACGCACCGACGACGTCGAGCACGGCGTTGCCGACGACCCTCATCGCGTCGCGCAGCCACATCCGGAACAGCGTGGCCACCTGGTCGTTTCGCGACCGGCCCGCCCGGAGCCGTCCACCGAGGTCGTCACCGGCACGATCGATCAGGCCGCGCTCGAGCGCACCGTGCACGTCCTCGTCGGTGGGCAGCGGTCCGAAGCTGCCGTCGGCGACGTCCGCGCCGAGCGCGTCCAACCCGGCGAGCAGTCCGTCGCGCTGATCCTCGTTCAACAGGCCGGCGCGGAAGAGCACCAGGGTGTGGGCCTTGGACGCCCTCACGTCATAGGGCGCCAGCACCCAGTCGAAGTGAGTGGACTTGCTCAACGCGGCGAGGGCGTCCGATGGGCCGTCGGCGAACCGTCCGCCCCACAGTGAACCCTCGTTGGTGCTGGGCATCAGTTCTTCAGGTCCCGTTGGGCGGCGATCTTCGACGACAGCCCGTGCACGTGGACGAAGCCCTTCGCGCTGGACTGGTCGAAGGTGTCGCCCTCGTCGTAGGTGGCCAGGTTGAAGTCGTACAGCGACTCGGCGCTGCGCCTGCCGTTGACCGCAATGTGGCCACCGTGCAACACCATTCGGATCTCCCCCGTCACGTGCGACTGGGTGTCGGCGACGAACGACTCGAGCGCGCGCTTGAGCGGCGAGTACCAGAGTCCGTCGTATACCAACTCGCCCCACCGCTGGTCGGTGGTCCGCTTGAATCTGGCGAGTTCGCGCTCGAGCGTGACGTGTTCGAGTTCGGTGTGCGCGGTGATCAGCACCATGGCGCCGGGCGCCTCGTAGATCTCGCGACTCTTGATGCCCACCAACCGATCCTCGACGACGTCGAGTCGGCCGACACCCTGGGCGCCCCCGCGCTGGTTCAGCTCGACGATGGCCTCGAGCACCGACACGGGCCTGCCGTCGATCGAGACGGGCTTGCCCTGCTCGAAGCCGACGATGACCTCGTCCGGGCTGCTCCAGTTGACCGTGGGGTCCTCGGTGTAGTCGTACACGTCCTTCGTCGGCGCGTTCCAGAGGTGTTCCAGGAAGCCGGTTTCCACTGCCCGGCCCCACACGTTCTGGTCGACGGAGAAGGGCGACCGCTTGGTGACGTTGATCGGAATGGCGTTTTCCTCGGCGAAGGCGATGGCCTTTTCCCGGGTCCACGCGTAGTCGCGGACGGGCGCCAGCACCTCGAGATCGGGTGCCAGCGAGGCGAATCCGACCTCGAAGCGAACCTGGTCGTTGCCCTTTCCGGTGCACCCGTGGGCGACGATGCCACCGCCGTGCTCACGAGCGGCCTCGACCAGATGCTTGACGATCAGCGGGCGGCTGATCGCCGACACCAGCGGATAGCGATCCATGTAGAGCGCGTTGCTCTGAATGGTCGGCAGGCAGTACTCCTCGGCGAACTCGTCACGAGCGTCCACCACCACGGCTTCGACGGCGCCACAGTCGAGCGCGCGCTGCCGCACGACCTCCATGTCCTCACCGCCCTGGCCGAGATCGATGGCGACGGCCACGACCTCGCGCCCGGTCTCCTTGCCAATCCAGCTGATCGCGACGGAGGTGTCCAGACCACCGGAGTACGCCAGGATGACGCGTTCGGACATGAAGATCGATCTCCTTGAGTTCTTGGGGCTGTCGGTTCTAAAAGTTACTGCAGGTGTTCGAGGGTGCTAGCCAGTTCGGCACCCGTCATGGGTTCACGCGCGACGACCAGAATGGTGTCATCCCCGGCGATCGTGCCTGCGACGTAGGGCAGGGAGGCACGATCGATGGCGCTGGCCAGGTAGTGCGCCCCGCCGGGCGGGGTGCGCAGAATGGCCAGGTTGCCGCTCGCGTCGGTGGAGACGAGCAGCTCGCCTAGCAGCTTGGTGATCCGGTCGGTGCCGCCAGACACCCCACGGACGGGGCTGCCGTCCTCCGGCACGACGTACACCCCGGTGCCGCCGTCGGCGCCGCGTAGCTTCACCGCGCCGAGCTCTTCGAGATCCCTGGACAGCGTGGCCTGTGTGACGTCGATCCCGTCGGCCGCCAGCATCGCGGCGAGTTCACTCTGACTGCGCACCGAGTTGGACGACAGGAGCGTCACGATGCGCGCCTGTCGTCCTGCCCTGGTAGCGGTGGTCACGAGCGGCTCATGACTTGTCCAACAACCAGACCAGCAACGCCTTCTGTGCGTGTAGGCGGTTCTCGGCCTCGTCCCAAACGGCGCTTTGTGGTCCGTCGATGACGTCGTCGGTGATCTCGTGTCCGCGGTGAGCCGGAAGACAGTGCAGGACAACGGCATCCGAGTTGGCACGGTCGAGCATCTCGCCGTTCACCTGGAACGACCGGAATGGGCGGACGCGGTCGAGCCCGTCGTTCTCCTGGCCCATCGACGTCCACGTGTCGGTTACCAGGACGTCGGCACCGTCGGCTGCGGCCTTCGCGTCGGCCGTCACGGTGACGGTGGCGCCGGTCTCGGCTGCGCGGCGTTCGGCGGCCGCCACGAACTGCCTGGCGGGTTCGAAACCCGTTGGCGCGGCGATCGTGACGTGGATCCCCGCGGTGACGCCGCCCAGCATCAGCGAGTGCGCCATGTTGTTGGCGCCGTCACCGAAGTAGGCCAGCTTCAGCCCTTTAAGGCCCGACATCCCCCCCTTGCGTTCGGCAAGGGTCTGCAGATCGGCGAGTACCTGGCAAGGGTGGAACTCGTCGGACAGCGCGTTGACGATCGGCACGGTCGCGCCGGAGGCCATGGCGGTCAACCGTTCCTGTGCGAAGGTCCGCCACACGATGGCATCGACGTAACGGGACAGCACCTGGCCGGTGTCCTCCAGCGTCTCCTCCCGGCCCAATTGGGTGCTGCGGCCGTCCACCACGACGGCGTGACCACCCAGCTGGGCGATGCCCATCTCGAAGGAGAAGCGTGTCCTCGTCGAATTCTTCTCGAAGATCACGGCGACGCCGCGCGGTCCCTCGAGTGGCCGCGCACTGAACGGCGCCTTCTTGAGTTCGGCTGCAAGAGCGAGGACTTCGGCTTGCTCACTCGGTGAGAGATCGTCGTCGCGGAGGAAGTTCCTGATCGTCATGATGCCTCCACAGCGGTGTCGAGGACCGCAGGCAATGCGGCGAGGAACGCGTCGATTTGGGCTTCCGTGACCACTAGCGGCGGGGCGAGTCGGACGACGTCGGGTGCCGCGGCGTTGACCAGGAAGCCCGCCTCGCGGGCTGCGGCCTCGACCGCCTTGCCCTTCGGCGCGGTCAGCACGATGCCGCGAAGTAGGCCGCGCCCCCTGACGTGATCGACGAGCGGATGGCCGATCGCCTCGACGCCGTGGCTGATCGTCTTGCCGAGCACGTCGGCGCGGGCGATGAGGTCATCGGCGGCCAGTGTCCTGAGGACGGCGAGCGCGGCGGCGGTGCACACCGGGTTGCCCCCGAAGGTGCTGCCGTGCAGGCCCGGCGTCAACAGCCCTGCGGCATCGCCGATGGCCAGGCAGGCGCCGATCGGCAGCCCACCGCCGAGTCCCTTCGCCAGGGTGACGACGTCCGGCGTGACGCCGTCGTGCTGATGCGCGAAGAAGGTGCCGGTGCGGCCGACTCCGGTCTGGACCTCGTCGAGCACCAGCAGAGCGCCGTGCCGGGCGGTGATCTCACGGGCCGCGACGAGGTAGCCCGCGGGGGGCGTGACGACCCCACCCTCCCCCATGATCGGCTCGAGGAACACCGCAGCGGTCTGGTCGGTGACGGCGGCGGCGAGCGCGTCGACGTCGCCGTACGGCACGTGGGTGACGTTGCCGGGCAGCGGCTCGAACGGTGCCTGCTTCGACGGCTGCCCCGTGAGCGAAAGCGAGCCCATGGTGCGGCCGTGGAAGGCAC
>NZ_JAVRQA010000168.1:0-42164 GCF_032161845.1 Mycobacterium sp. | reverse complement strand
TTCGCAGGGGCCTTCTTGGCCGCCTTCTTGGCACCGGCCTTCTTGGCCGCCTTCTTGGCAGGGGCCTTCTTCGCCGCCTTCTTCGCCGCCTTCTTGGCAGGCGCCTTCTTGGCGGCCTTCTTCGCGGGCGCCTTCTTCTTGACCGGGCCGCGCGCGCGGCGGTCGGCAAGCAGCTCGGACGCCCGCCCGTCGGTGATCGACATGACGTCATCACCCTTGCGCAGGCTGGCGTTGGTCTCGCCGTCGGTCACGTACGGCCCGAAGCGACCGTCCTTGATCACCATCGGCTTCTCCGACACCGGGTCGTTGCCAAGCTCGCGAAGAGGCGGCGTCGCGGCGCCCTGCCTGCCGCGCCGCTTGGGCTCGGAGTAAATCTTCAGCGCCTCGTCGAGGGTGATGGTGAACATCTGATCTTCGTTGGCCAACGATCGAGAATCGGTGCCGCGCTTCAGATACGGGCCGTAGCGGCCGTTCTGCGCGGTGATCTCCTCGTTGTTGGCGGGGTCGGTGCCGACGACGCGGGGCAGCGAGAGCAGCTTCAACGCGTCCTCGAGCGTCACCGTCTCCAGGTCCATCGACTGCAGCAATGAACCCGTGCGCGGCTTGGGGCCGGTCGGCTTCTTGCCCTTCTTCGCGGGCGCCCCGTCCTCCGGCTCATCGGGCGGCGGGGGCAGTACCTCGGTGACGTAGGGCCCATAGCGGCCGTCCTTGGCGACGACCTCGTGTCCCGACACGGGGTCGACACCGAGGCTGCGGCCTTCCTGCGGTGTGGAGAACAGCTTCTCGGCGAGCTCGAGGGTGAGTTCGTCGGGGGTCAGCTCGTCCTTGAGGTTGGCGCGCTGCGGGGTCGGCTCACCGTCCTCGCCGGTGATCATCCGTTCGAGATAGGGCCCGTTGCGGCCGACGCGGACGTTGATCGTCCGCCCCTGATCGTCTTCGAACAGCTTGATGGAGTTGACTTCCCGAGCGTCGATCTCCTCGAGGTTGCCGCCGACGAGCTTCTTGAGTCCCCCGGCGCGGGCGATCGAGCCTTCGACACCGTGGTCGCCGCCGAAGTAGAAGTTGTTGAGCCAGTTGGTCCTTCGCTCGTTGCCCGAGGCGATCTGGTCGAGCTCGTCCTCCATGGCGGCGGTGAAGTCGTAGTCGACCAGCCGGCTGAAGTGTTGCTCGAGCAGCCCGATCACGGCGAACGCCACCCACGACGGGACCAGCGCGCTGCCCTTCTTGTGGACGTATCCGCGGTCCTGAATCGTCTTGATGATCGACGAATAGGTCGATGGGCGCCCGATGCCGAGCTCCTCAAGCGACTTGATCAACGACGCCTCGGTGTACCGCGCGGGCGGGCTGGTCGTGTGCCCGTCGGCGGTCAGGTCGGCGGCGTCGACCCGCTGGCCCTGCGTCAAGTTGGGCAGCCGGCTCTCGGCGTCGTCGGCCTCACCGCCCGCCTGCTCGTCGAGGCTCTCGACGTAGGCCTTCAGGAACCCCGCGAAGGTGATGGTGCGACCACTCGCGCTGAACACGACCTGCTCACCCGAGCTGGCGGCTCCGCTGATCCGCAACGAGAGCGTCGTCCCGCGTGCGTCGGCCATCTGCGAGGCCACCGTGCGCTGCCAGATCAGCTCGTAGAGCCGGAACTCGTCGTTGTCCAACGCCGAGTGCAGCTGGCCCGGCGTCTGGAAGACGTCGCCCGACGGCCTGATGGCCTCGTGAGCCTCCTGTGCGTTCTTCACCTTGCGCGTGTACTGGCGAGCCGTCGGATGGACGTACTCCTCGCCGTAGAGCTGCCTGGCCTGGTTGCGAGCCGCGTTGATCGCCGTCTCCGACAGGGTCGTCGAGTCGGTGCGCATATAGGTGATGTAGCCGTTCTCGTACAGCCGCTGCGCGATGCTCATGGTGCGCTCCGAGCTGAACCGCAGCTTGCGCCCAGCTTCCTGCTGCAGCGTCGAGGTCATGAACGGCGGGTACGGCCGACGCGTGTACGGCTTCTGCTCGACCGACGCGACGCTGAGCTGGGCGCCCCGCAGGCCGCCTGCCAGTGCTGATGCCGCCGACTCGGTGAGCACCAGCACCTCGTCGGGCTTGCGGAGCCCGCCGAGCGAGTCGAAGTCACGGCCGCTGGCCACGCGCTTGCCTTCGACGGAGTTGAGCTTCGCCGTGAACTTGGGCGGCGACGCCTGCTCATCCGAGACGCTCGCGTCGAGTTCGGCGGTGACGTCCCAGTAGCCGGCACTGCGGAACGCCATGCGCTCCCGCTCGCGCTGCACGATGATCCTGGTCGCCACGGACTGGACCCGGCCTGCCGACAGTTTCGGCGCGACCTTCTTCCACAGCACGGGGCTGACTTCGTAGCCGTAGAGGCGGTCGAGGATGCGGCGGGTTTCCTGCGCGTCGACCAGATCGATGTCGAGGTCGCGCGGATCGTTGGCGGCGGCCTGGATTGCCGACTCGGTGATCTCGTGAAAGACCATCCGCTTGACGGGGACGGTCGGCTTGAGGGTCTCCAGCAGGTGCCAGGCGATCGCCTCGCCCTCGCGGTCACCGTCCGTCGCCAGGTAGAGCTCGTCGACGTCCTTGAGCAGGCTCTTGAGCTCGGCGACCGTGTTCTTCTTCTCGGGACTGATGATGTAGAGGGGTTCGAAGTCGGCGTCGACGTTCACGCCGAGCCGGGCCCACGGTTCCGACTTGTACTTCGCGGGGACGTCGGCCGCCGCTCGCGGCAGGTCGCGGATGTGTCCACGCGACGATTCGACGATATAGCTGGATCCGAGGTATCCCGCGATTTTGCGCGCCTTGGTAGGCGACTCGACTATGACGAGTCGCCGAACCCTGCCGTTGCCGCTGCCACCGTCCTGGTCAGCCAACTCTGTTTACGCTCCACTTCTATGCTGCCAGTGAACGCGGGACCACTGAATCAGCAGCCCCACCAGCCCATGGCAACTGACAATTTCGCACTCCGGGCGAGCCTACGCAAACTGGCTTCCTTCGCGAACGGCCTCAAGTGCGTGGCCACTGCTCGAACGCCGCGGTGTTGCCGGGCGGTTCCCCCACGTTCTCTACCAGGCGCGATAGCCGTCTACGGCCACTTATCCGCAACGCCGGGTGCGTCCCTCGGGTGCCGATCAAGGTCGGTGCAATTCCGACCCGCATCATCGCCGAGGCAAGTGCGGAATGCGTATCCGGCGCGTGCGGATCCAGTCCCAACAGATAGCGGTCGGCCTCGGGGCTACCGGCGGCCAACGTCCACGCCCGCAGCTCGCGCGGGCCGGGCAACCACTGAGCGGGCACCGTCTTGACGGCGCCGCGCGTCCAATTCGTCGCGATGGGGGACAAGCGGCGGTCGGGCGCCGTCCTGACCAGCGGGGTGTTCTCGTCGGTGCGGCCAATCTCCGGCTGAAGTCCGGCCTCGGCGATCATCTCGGCCAGCGCCTCGGCGCGCCAGAGTTCGTCGACCACCACCGACAGCCGTGCGGCCCGACTCTCACCATGGCCGACGAGCACCACCTGCCCAGGCGCAGCCAGAATCCCGGTGAGGTCGGCGACCGCAGGCGGCACCGCCTCCGCCGAGAAGAAGGACAGCTGGCTCACCAATCCGACACTAGGCCAGCGAGGCATTCCCAACGCGGAACCGTGCCGCGTGGGGATCGACGATCATGTAGGGAAGCTCGCGCGACGACGCGCGCAATCGACGAAAACTGGGGGAAGACGTGGCTGAGGGGGTGTCCGACTTCGGCCGCGAACTGCTTGCCTGCGCCGTCGACGGCACCGACCCCGACGAACATCCGCTGCGACACGTCGCGGATCTGGCACCCCGCCGGGCCCGCCCCAAGCCCTGGCCGCAGTGGGCCGACCCCGACGTCGTGCGGGCCTTCGTCGACCGGGGCATCACCGAACCCTGGACCCATCAGGCCGCCGCCGCCGACCTCGCCCACTCCGGCCGCCACGTGGTGCTCAGCACCGGCACCGCGTCGGGCAAATCACTGGCCTATCAACTTCCGATCCTGACGACTCTGGCGGCGGACCCGCGGGCCAGGGCGTTGTATCTCTCACCGACGAAGGCCCTCGGACACGATCAGCTGCGCGCGGCCCAGTCGTTGACGAATGCGGTGGCGCGACTTGGCGACGTCGCACCGAGCCCGTACGACGGCGACAGTTCGACCGACGCGCGGCGGCTGGCGCGCGAACGGTCCCGGTGGATCTTCTCCAACCCCGACATGATTCACCTTTCCCTGTTGCGAAACCACGCCCGCTGGGCGGTGTTCCTCCGCAATCTGAAGTTCATCGTGGTGGATGAATGTCATTACTACCGTGGGGTATTCGGATCCAACGTGGCGATGGTGCTGCGCCGCCTGGTGCGGCTGTGCGAGCGCTACTCGGCGGACGGCGGTGCCGGGCCGACCGTGATCTTCGCGAGCGCGACGACGTCGTCGCCCGCCGCGACGGCGTCAGAACTGCTTGGCCACACCGTGGCCGAGGTCACCGACGACGGCTCCCCGCAGGGCGGCCGGACGGTGGCCCTGTGGGAACCGGCCCTGCGCGACGACATCACCGGCGAAAATGGCGCTCCAGTAAGGCGATCCGCCGGATCGGAGGCAGCCCGCGTGATGGCCGACCTGATCGCCGAAGGCGCCCGCACGTTGACGTTCGTCAGGTCGCGACGCGGCGCGGAGCTCACCGCCCTCGGTGCGCGGGCCCGACTGGAGGACGTCGCACCCGACCTCGCCGGGTTGGTGGCGTCCTACCGCGCCGGGTATCTCGCCGAGGACCGGCGAGCGTTGGAGCGGGCGCTGACCGATGGCGAGTTGCGCGGCCTCGCCACCACGAACGCGCTGGAGCTGGGGGTCGACATCGCAGGCCTGGATGCGGTGGTGCTGGCCGGGTTTCCCGGCACCGTGACCTCGTTTTGGCAGCAGGCAGGGCGAGCTGGGCGACGCGGGCAGAGCGCCTTGATCGTGTTGATCGCCAGGGACGACCCGCTGGACACCTTCCTGGTGCACCATCCGGCGGCGCTGCTCGACAAGCCGATCGAACGCGTCGTGATCGATCCTTCCAACCCCTATGTCCTTGGGCCGCAGCTGCTTTGCGCGGCAACCGAGTTGCCGCTCACGTACGCCGAGGTCCGCATCTGGGACGCCGAGGCGGTCGCCAACGCCCTCGTCGACGACGGCCTGCTGAGGCGACGGGCCGCCGGCTACTTTCCCGCACCGGGGTTGGATCCGCATCCCGCCGTGGACATCCGCGGTTCGTCGGGTGGGCAGATCGCCATCGTCGAGACCGGAACGGGTCGGATGCTCGGCAGCACGGGAACGGGTCAGGCGCCGTCCTCGATCCATCCGGGAGCGGTCTACCTGCATCAGGGCGAAAGCTACGTGGTCGACTCGCTGGACTTCGAGGACGGCATCGCCTTCGTGCGTGCCGACGACCCGGGCTACTCCACGTCGGCGAGGGAGCTCACCGAGGTCGCCGTGACCGGTGACGGCGAGCGGCGCACGAAAGGGCCGATCACCGTGGGACTGGTGCCGGTATCGGTCAGCCACACCGTGATCGGCTTCCTCCGTCGGCGACTGAACGGCGAGGTGATCGACTACGTCGACCTTGACATGCCCACCCAGACCCTCGAGACCATGGCGGTGATGTGCACGATCGAGCCAGAGGCATTGGCATGCAACGGCATTGACGATATCCGGATCCCCGGATCACTGCACGCCGCCGAGCACGCAGCGATCGGCCTGCTGCCGCTGGTGGCCAGCTGCGATCGCGGTGACATCGGCGGGGTGTCGATGGCGGTAGGCCCGGAGACGGGAACGCCGACGATCTTCGTCTACGACGGCCACCCCGGCGGCGCTGGCTTCGCCGACCGCGGGTACCGCCAGATCAGCACCTGGTGGGACGCAACGGCGTCGGCGATCGAGGCATGTGAGTGCCCGTGGGGTTGCCCGTCGTGCGTTCAGTCGCCCAAGTGCGGAAACGGAAACGATCCACTCGACAAGGCAGGTGCCGTGGCCGTGCTCAGATTGGTGCTCGACGAGTTGACGAAGGAAGCCACGTAAACCGCCCGTGACGTCGACCAGGAGGGGTGACGCAGTCGACATTCACCGCTGCGCGACGGCTCAGGTCGCACGTTGTGCAACGGTAAGCTGTGGCCATGACGCACGACTGGCTCCTCGTCGAGACACTCGGCGCCGAACCGGCAGTCGTCGCGCAAGGGCAGCACACCAAGAACCTCGTCCCGATCAGCGCCTTCCTGCGGCGCAACCCCCATCTGATGGCCATTCAGACGGCCATCAACGAGACGGTGCAGGCCGGCAAGGCGCTGAGCAGTCTGACCCCCAAGAGCGACCGGGTGATTCGCACCGAGGTGGTACAGATGACCGACGGTCGCATCCACGGCGTCCACGTCTGGAACGGACCGCTCGACGAAGAGCCACCGGATCGGGTGCTGCCAGGACCGTTGAAGTGGGATCTGACGAACGGGATCGCGACGGACACTCCGGAATCACTGATGAACAGCGGCCTCGACCCCAACGTCGAGGCAACCCAGGGCCGCGCGTTCGCCGACGATCTCCCCTCGCGCAATCTCCACCCGGAGGAGGTCAGGGTGCTTGCGGTCGCAATCAAGCCGACGGCGGGTCGCACCTTTTGCAGCACCTGGGACATCACCGACTACAAGGGAAGGCCGATCACCGTCGGCTTCACCGCCCGGGTCTTGGAGGAATCGGACGACAGTGGGCGTGACGGGCTGATCTGCCGCGCGATGAACTGGCGCGGCGTGAGTGACGGCACCGTCGCACCGCTCAACGACCTCGGCCAGCAGATCCTCAGCGGGCAGCCGCAACCCGGGGTGTACCGCGCGTTGGTCGACCTGAAGTCATGGAAGCTGCTGAAGTGGCTCGACGAGCCGTGCCCGTTCTACGACTGGCATGCCACCGACGACGGCGAACCACGCGTACATCCCGATGACGAATCCGAAATCATTTCGATGGCAACGGACTTCGATTCGGGTTCGACCTCGCGTGTGTTGCGGTTGCGCGCACTCGATGGTGGGTGGACACCCATCCACGTGACGGCACACCGGGTCGAGATCGACGACGACACCTACGCCGGACTGTTGTCCCTGCGACTGCCGACCGAGGCCGAACTGAATCCCCCGCCGCGCAAGGTCACCCGTCGCGCCAAGGCGCGCGCCGGGAAGGCCGCGCGAGCCTAGTCAGACGGGCCCGGCGCGGGCGCTCGCCCGCGCCACGTTGACGCCCCAGCGCCCGAGCCCCACGCGAACGTCGACCGTCACGACGACGTCGAGTTCCTCGACGGCGCAGGCCGACATCGTCGCCGACATCGCCGTGGTGAGCGAAGCCGCCGACGCGCACGCCACCTGTGGACCCGACACCAGGTGGCCGGCCGCCGACAGTGCGGCCAGATCCGCCGCCGCCTGTGCCCGGTGCCTGGCGATCACTGCCGAGCCCACCACCGCACCGCCCACGGTCAGCACCAACAGCACCGTCATCATCGCGGCCGCCATCACACTCGCCGAGCCACGTTCAGAGGCCAGGCTCCACCGATGCCACGGACTCAGCGGTGATCGTGATGCCCGGCAACAGGATCGACCGCGTAGCGACCCTGGCGACGACGAATCCGCCGTCGCGCCGCAACGCCAACTCCGCGCCCGCCGGTCCACCCCTGCGGACCGCCTCCGCGGCGGCGCCCTCGTCACCGCGGGCCGCCAACCGCGCGGCCTCCCGCGACGAGTCGACGCATCGCACCTGGATCCCGATCGCGGCGAGTCCGCCCAAGCACACCACCAGAACGACTGCCAGCGCGGCGACCGCGAATGCGGCTTCCACCGTGACACCACCCGTGTCATCTCCGAGCACACCTAGACGTTGGTGTTCAACGCCCGCGTGATGATGTTGGTCAGTGCACTCACGATCGAGTCGCCGGTGACCACGGTGTACAAGATGGCGCCGAACGCCGCCGCCGCGATCGTGCCGATGGCGTATTCGACGGTCGACATCCCGGATTCGTCCACTGCCAGTACGACGATCCGTGCCTGCAGTCGCCCAAAGGCATTGTCCCTCATGAATTTCCCTCCCAGCGCTCGCGGTCCCTCCGCGAGCCACGTTTTCACTCACCACACTCCCGACTGCAATACGTCACCCGCCAGTCCGACCACCACGGGGATGATCCCCAGACACACGAAGGCAGGCAGATAACAGACCCCTAGTGGGCCTGCGATGAGAACCGAGGCCCGCTCGGCGGCCGCCCGCGCCGAATCCGCCGCGTCCAACCGGGATTGGTCGGCGAGCTCGGATACCGCTTGTGCCAGAGCAGTTCCCGATGAGGCGGACCGACGGGCCAGCCTGCACAGCCCCTCGACGTGAGCGTCTCCCGTCGCCCCCGTGCTCGGCCAGGCGGTGACGGGATCGGCCCCCAACGCCAATAGATCCGCGGCCCGGCCAAGGACGTCGGCCAACGACCGCGGCGAGCACGGTGCCGTCGCCCTCGCCGCGCCCGCCACGGCCATGCCGGACGACAGGCAGGCGGCGAACACGTCCAGGCTCGATGCCACGGCAAGCGGATCATCCGAGGCCCCGGCCGGCAGGTCCTGCGGTGCGTCCGCGCGCCGCTCCCGCATCGCGGTGCGGGCCCGCCCGCCGGTGACGAGCGTCGCGATGGCCAGAAGCACTGCCGCTAGGCTCATCTGAGCACCCGATCGGTGATCCGATCAGACCACCACAATCCGGCGCAGGCCAAGGTCACACCAGTCAGCAGGAGCCAGCCGCCGACGCCGCCGGAAAGCAGGAACCGCACCGGCTCTGCGCCGATGAGGTGACCGAGCCCGACCCCGAGCAGCGGCAACCCCGCCAGTATCGCGGCGGTGGCGCGGGCACCTGCCATTCCGGCGGTCACGCTGGAGGCGAACCGCTCGCGCTCGACGATGTCGCGCTGCGCAGCGCGGACCAGCGCGACGATCGCCAATCCGTGGGTCTGGGCAAGCAGCCAACTCGCAGAGAGCCGCTCCCAATGGCCCGGCACGGTCGATTGCCCAGCGACGGAACGCAATCCAGCGGCGACGTCGGCACCGAGCCGGGCACGGGCCGCCACGGCCCGCAGCGACTCCGCAACGGTCCCCTCGACCTCGGCGGCCGCCGATTCGAATGCGACGACGGGATGTGCCCCCACCCGCAATTCCCCAACCAGTACGCCCAACGCTGCCTGAAGCGCGGCGGACTCTTCGGCTCGTCGGGCCCGGCTACGGGAACCGTTGCGGCGCAGCGCAATCGTTGCAGCGATCATCGCACCGGCCAGAGTGGCGGTGATCGGGGCGAGCACCGCGAGCGCGATCGCGACCGTGACTGCGACGACCCGTCGCACTTGCCGCGGCGATCTGCGGGTGCCGACCCGGCGTCGCGGCTCCGCCGGAGCGACCAACAGTGCCATCGCCAGTGCCAAGGCCGCGACCGTCACGATCCCCGCCGCGTCGTCATCAGGCCAGACAACCGATCCATGCCGCCGCCGAATCCGCGGTCGGCATGCCAGGCGGTCACCGCCGACACCAGTCCGTCGTCGCCGCTGCGCAGGACGGCGATCTCCTCGAGCCGCCGACCACCCACGTGGTCCCGGCCAACGTGCAACACGACGCGGACGGCGGCGGCGAGCTGACTGTGCAGGGCGGCGCGTCCCAGCCCACCAACGGCCGCGAGGGCCTCGAGCCGGGCAGGCACCTCGGCGGGACTGTTGGCGTGCACCGTGCCCGCGCCGCCGTCGTGACCGGTGTTGAGCGCGGCGAGCAGGTCGACGACTTCACCACCACGGACCTCACCGACGACGATCCGGTCGGGTCGCATCCGCAACGCCTGCCGGACCAGGTCGCGGACCGTCACCTCACCGACACCCTCGACGTTGGCGTACCTTGCGACGAGGTTGACCAGGTGCGGATGCCGCGGAGCGAGCTCGGGCGCGTCCTCCACGCAGACGATTCGTTCGTCCGCCGAGACGGCACCCAGCGCGGCCGACAACAAGGTGGTCTTCCCAGCGCCCGTTCCGCCCGAGACGAGGAAGGCCAGTCGGGCCGCGATCACGCCGTCGACGACGGGAACCGCCTCCTGGGCGATGGCTCCGGCGCCGACGAGCGCTTCGAGGTCCTGGGTGGCGGGCCGCAGCACCCGCAGCGACAAACAGGTACCCGCGGGGGCGATCGGTGGAAGCACGGCATGGAGTCGCACGGTGAAGCCCGCCCCCAACCCGGTGAGTTGGCCGTCGACCCATGGCTGCGCCTCGTCCAGTCGCCGCCCCGCGGCCAATGCCAGGCGCTGTGCCAATCTGCGCACTGCCGCTTCGTCGTCGAAGCGGATCGCGGTGCGGCGCAGGCCGGAGCCGTCGTCGACCCAGACCGAATCCGGCGCCGACACCAGCACGTCGGTGGTTCCCTCCGCACGCAGCAGCGGTTCCAGAATGCCTGCGCCGGTCAGCTCGGTCTGGAGCAGCCGGAGATTACTTAGGACGTCGATGTCACCGAGCACGCCGGAGGATTCCGCGCGAATGGCTTCGGCGACCACATTCGGTCGTAGTGGGCCGGACTCCGTCGCCAGCCGTTCCCTGACCCGCTCGATCAGCGAAGCGCTCATGCGACCAGCCGCCCCTCGCTTGCCTTGGGTTGGCGGTGCAGCACCTCGAGCACGCGCCGGGCCCCGGACATCAGCGCCGAGCGGCGCCGTGGCCTGAACCCGTCGTGCTCGAGTTCGGCGGCGAGGCCGGGTTGCGGCCGCATCGCCGCTAGCAGCGGCAAGCCCGTGATGCGGGCAACGTCCGCCGAGCGCAACCCGCCGGGGGCGGGCCCCCGCACGACCAGACCCACGTTCGGATTGGTCTCCGCCAGCCACGATCCCACCGCCGCTGCGGCGGCGCACGACCGCACGTCGGCGGGGGTGACGAGAACGACGAGGTCGGCGGCGTCGAGTGCCGCGCCAACGGCGGAGGTGGCACGCCGGGGCAGGTCGCAGATGATCGTGGCGCCCCCGCGGCAACCCCCGTCGATGACCGCGGCCAGCGCGCCCGCGTCGATCTCTTGCCCCGTTTGTCCCGCCGACAGGACGGCGATTCCGTGGCGCGACGGCAGTGCCGCGCGGAGCGCCGGATAGCCGATTCGGCCCCCGCCGCCGAGCGCGAGGTCGGGCCAGCGGAGTCCGGCATCGCGCTCGCTACCGAGCGTCAGGTCGATTCCGCCGCCCCACGGGTCGACGTCGACCAGCAGGGCCGGAGAAGCGGCATGTGCGAGCGCGGTCGCGAACACCGAGGCGCCCGCTCCACCGCAACCT
This sequence comes from Mycobacterium sp., assembly GCF_032161845.1. GTDB lineage: Bacteria > Actinomycetota > Actinomycetes > Mycobacteriales > Mycobacteriaceae > Mycobacterium. The sequence goes on along the minus strand of NZ_JAVRQA010000168.1, from coordinate 30,852 downwards.
CCGAGGACCGCGAGCACCGCCCCAGCTCGACCGTCATCACGTGTCGACTCGGCAGCGTCGGACAGCTCAGACACCAGCTGCGCCTCGTCCACGGGCAACGACAAAACCCGTTGCGCACCAACGGAAATAGCGAGCTGCCAGTGCTCTGCAGACGGCTCGACATGACCGATCACCAGCACTCGGGCACGTCGAGGCAGTGCCAGTTCGGCGCACCGACGGGCTCCGTCGACGTCGAGTACGACCGCCGACGCCGCCGTCCACACCTTGCGGCTGGACGGCTCGCCGGCATGAATCACCCGCACTCCGGCTGCGGCGGCGATGCGATCGACGTCGCCGCGCAGTGAGGCGTCGACGACCAACGAGAGGATGCCGTTGTTGGTACTCATGCCCCCACTGTGTGGCCACCGTCCGACGCTTCGCCATCCCCATGAGCCGAAATGTGGATGGATACGCGTCTGTGGACAACCTGTGCCGTGGGCATTGCGCGCGCAAACATGGGACGGCGGCAGCCGGGGATCGCAGCGAGAAATTGACGTTCTGGCCATCAAAAAGGGACGACCCCCGCCAGGGGGGAGGAGGCGGAGGTCGTCGTGTATCAGCCCCGGGGGGTCGGGCTGATGCACACCCGGCATAAGCCAGGTAATGCTCACTATACACACGTAAATGTGGGGCAGCGCAAGACGTCGAGACCCTATGAATTCCGCCGAAATCGCGCGGTGACCTGGAAAGTTACCTAGCGAGACAGGTGTCGCAGACTGCCACTTTGTGAAGTTCAGCAGTCCAGCCGATACCCCTGCCGCATATGCTGGCCATCGTGACCTCCACGGGATCTGTCGCGGCGAACGGGACCCAGCCAAAAAACGAAGGAAAAGCCGACCAACCGGTACGCACTGCTGCGTTCTTCGATCTTGACAAGACCGTGATCGCCAAGTCCAGCACCCTTGCTTTTAGCAAACCCTTCTTCGAGCAGGGGCTGATCAACCGGCAAGCGGTGCTGAAGTCCACGTATGCACAGTTCCTCTTCCTGATGTCCGGGGCCGACCACGAGCAGATGGATCGCATGCGCTCGTACCTCACCACCATGTGCACGGGTTGGAACGTCGAGCAGGTCAAGTCGATCGTCGGAGAGACCATGCACGACATCGTCGATCCGCTGGTATTCGCCGAAGCCGCGAACCTCATCGCCGACCACAAGCTGTGCGGCCGCGACGTCGTCGTCGTGTCGGCGTCGGGCGAGGAGGTCGTCGCGCCGATCGCCCGCGCGTTGGGCGCGACGCATGCGATGGCCACCCGAATGGTGGTCGAGGACGGCAAGTACACCGGCGAAGTCGCCTTTTACTGTTACGGCGAAGGCAAGGTCGAGGCGATTCACGAACTCGCCGCTCGCGAAGGCTACGCACTCGATCACTGCTACGCGTACTCCGACTCGATCACCGATCTGCCGATGCTCGAGGCGGTCGGCCACCCGACCGTCGTCAATCCCGACCGCGCCCTGCGCAAGGAAGCGGTGGGCCGCGCCTGGCCCGTGCTGACGTTCTCCCGACCCGTGTCACTGAGGGATCGCATCAGCGCACCGTCGGGTGCGGCCGTCGCGACGACCGTCGCCGTCGGCGTCAGTGCGTTGGCGGCCGGGGCCCTGACCTACTCGTTGCTGCGACGCTTCCTGTTCTGACGGCGCAACCCAATCCTCTCCTCGGTTGCTGACGCCGTCCAATAACGATCTGGAGACTCGGGCCAATTGGCCCTTGATGTGACCGCGGTCACGGAGTACAAAGGAGTCACGGAAGCCGATCGAGGCCAAGGTCGAACCAGAAGAGAAGGTTCGCTCTCCCGAGTGAGGCATCCCAGCACGGAACCCGGAACCCACGCGGAGCACACGCCGCGATAATGGTAGAAGTGTTGCGGGCCTGCGTAATTGCGAATAGCGGACGCCAAGCGACGACCCCTTGGGTGGGGTCAGCAGCCGTAGCGCATCGCAAGAACGCCGAGGCCACCCACGCAACCCAAAAAGCACGCCTGGTAACCGGAGCTCCGTGCTAGCGGGCGACGAGCCGAATCACATTCGGAGCGTCGCCCGCTTCACATTGTCGGCCGTCACTTTGCCGACCCCTCGGCGATGGACAGCGCCTCTCGCGCACCGGCCTTCAGCGCACGACAGCTGTTGATGAGCCAAGCCGCGAGCCCCTCCCTCGTTCCCGACTCGAATCCGCGTGCCGCCGCGCGGTAGTCACCGGGCTTCTGCATCCAGTACAGCTCCGGCACCCCGAGACCATGCGTATCGAGCCCACTCGCGATGGTGGCCAGCCGCGAGGCGCCGCGCGCCACCACACCATCGGCGACGCCGAACGGTGCCAGCACTAGCAGCTCGCCGTGCACGACCGCAGCCAACACCGGTGCCGGAGCGTGCGTGCTCGTCACGACGTCGGCCAACATCTCCAGACGACGCCCGACGCCGTCGTCGGCGCGCGGTCGACCGAGTCGGTCGTCGTCGGCAAGGTCCGCAGCGGCCAGGGCGTGGAGCCGGGCGATCGCCTGCAGCGGCGCGCGTTGCCAGACCCCGACCAGTGACGTCGCTCCACCTTCGAGCGCCTCGGCGACGCGCAGCGCGCCCGCCAACACCGGGTTCGGCCCGTCGTCGGGATCGAGCACCAACGGCCCGCCGTCCAGCGCCGACGACGCACGGGCGGCGCGCATCGCGGCCTCGGCGGCGGTCGCGGGCCACCCTCGACGGTTCGTCTTGTGCCGATGGGCGAGCGCCAGCGCCTCGCGGGCCTCTTCGCCGGCGTCCGCCACGCCTGGCAACCCCACCAGCGGGGAAAGCGGATCGGGAGCAGCCACGAGGACACGCTAGTGCCTGCCCGAGGCGATTCCGCGCGGGGTGCACGACCGTTGGACCCGCGCTTACGCTCGTTCGTCGCGCAGCGGGCGCCTTCCGCAGCCGGCGTTGTGAGTCGACCCGTCGACAGCGCCTCTGGTGACTACGCTCACGTTATGCCCGAGATCGACGCCGAGGTCCCCCCTTCCTACCCGCCCCCCGCCGCGTTCGCCGCAGACGCGAATGCCACGGCCGGGATATACGACGAGGCCGAGCGGGACCGGCTGGCGTTCTGGGGCACCCAGGCCGAGCGGCTGTCGTGGCAGACGCCGTTCACCGAGGTTCTGGACTGGTCGGAGGCACCGTTTGCGAAGTGGTTCGTCGGCGGGCGGCTCAACGTCGCCTACAACTGTGTCGACCGGCACGTCGAGGCGGGCAACGGTGACCGGGTCGCCATCCACTGGGTCGGTGAGCCGGTCGACGACCAGCGCACCATGACCTACGCCGAGTTGAAGGACGAGGTCTGCAAGGCCGCGAACGCCTTGACCGATCTCGGCTTGGTCGCGGGCGACCGCGTCGCCATCTACATGCCGATGGTGCCCGAAGCGATCGTGGCGATGCTGGCCTGCGCCCGGCTCGGCGCGATGCACTCCGTGGTGTTCGCCGGGTACTCCGCGACCGCACTGAAGGCTCGTATCGAGGACGCCGAGGCCAAGCTCGTCATCACCACCGACGGCCAGTACCGCCGCGGCAAGGCGGCCTCTCTCAAGGAGGCCGTCGACGAAGCCGTACGAGACAGCCCGACGCAAAAGAGCACCGTCGAGCACGTCCTGGTGGTGCGGCGCACGGGCATCGACGTCGAGTGGACCGAGGGCCGAGACATGTGGTGGCACGACGTGGTGGACGGCGCGTCGGCCACGCACGTCCCCGAGTCGTTCGACTCCGAGCACCCGCTGTTCCTGCTGTACACCTCGGGCACTACGGGCAAGCCCAAGGGCATCCTGCACACCACGGGTGGGTACCTGACCCAATCCTCGTACACCCACTTCAACGTCTTCGACGTCAAGCCCGAGACCGACGTCTACTGGTGCACCGCCGACATCGGCTGGGTCACCGGACACACCTACATCGTCTACGGGCCGCTCTCCAACGGCGTCACGCAGGTCGTCTACGAGGGCACGCCCACCTCGCCCACTGAGCACCGGCACTTCGAGATCATCGAAAAGTACGGCGTCACAATCTATTACACCGCTCCGACGCTGGTGCGCACGTTCATGAAGCTGGGCCGCCAGATCGCCGCCGAGCACGATCTGAAGAGTTTGCGACTGCTCGGCTCCGTCGGTGAGCCCATCAACCCCGAGGCGTGGCGCTGGTACCGCACCGTCTTCGGCGCCGACGAGACCCCGATCGTCGACACCTGGTGGCAGACCGAGACCGGCTCCATCATGATCTCCCCGCTGCCCGGCGTCACCGACGCCAAGCCCGGGTCGGCCATGACTCCGCTGCCGGGCATCTCCGCGATCATCGTCGACGACGACGGCAACCAGTTGAAGCCGGGCACCGACCATGGCGAACAGGCCAGCGGTTACCTCGTGCTCGACAAGCCGTGGCCGTCGATGCTGCGTGGCATCTGGGGCGATCCCGAGCGCTTCAAGGAGACCTACTGGTCGCGGTTCGCCGAGCAGGGCTGGTACTTCGCCGGCGACGGTGCCCGCTACGGCAAGGACGGCGAGATCTGGGTGCTCGGCCGCATCGACGACGTGATGAACATTTCGGGACACCGCATCTCCACCGCGGAGGTCGAGTCCGCTCTCGTCGGACACTCCGGGGTGGCCGAGGCCGCCGTCGTCGGCGCCACCGACGAGCAGACCGGGCAGGCCATCTGCGCCTTCGTCATCCTGAAGGCCTCAGCCCATGGTGGCGCGGAGACCATGGTGGAGGAGCTGCGCGCGGAAGTAGCCAAGGAGATCTCCCCGATAGCTCGGCCGCGGGAGATCCACGTCGTCCCCGAGCTGCCCAAGACCCGCAGCGGCAAGATCATGCGGCGCCTGCTGCGCGACGTCGCCGAAGGCCGCGAGCTCGGCGACACCTCCACGCTCGTCGATCCCAGCGTCTTCGAGGCCATCCGCGCCAGCAAGTGAGCACATTGCCCGGTTGATGCAACCGTGATGCAACCCCTTTTGCCCTAACGTCAGTGACGACCGACACATTTTGTCGCCCTGAAGCAGGAGAGGAAAGCCCACATGACTGTTTACGCGCGGCCCGGCACCGAAGGCTCGTTGATGACCTTCGAGTCCCGCTACGACAACTACATCGGCGGCGAGTGGGTGCCCCCCACCGAAGGCCGATACTTCGAGAACCCGACGCCGGTGACCGGCAAGACCTTCTGTGAGATCGCCAGGTCCGACGAGGCCGACATCGAGAAGGCCCTCGACGCCGCCCACGCCGCTGCCCCTGCCTGGGGCAAGACGTCACCCGCCGAGCGGGCCGGGATCCTCAACAAGATCGCCGACCGCATCGAGACGAACCTCGAGTCCATTGCCCTCGCGGAATCCTGGGACAACGGCAAGCCGATTCGCGAAACGCTGAACGCCGACATCCCCTTGGCCGTCGACCACTTCCGCTACTTCGCCGGAGCGCTTCGCGCCCAGGAGGGTTCGCTGTCCCAGATCGACGAGGACACCGTCGCCTACCACTTCCACGAGCCGCTGGGCGTCGTCGGACAGATCATCCCGTGGAACTTCCCGATTCTGATGGCCGTGTGGAAGCTCGCGCCCGCGTTGGCCGCCGGTAACGCCGTGGTGCTCAAGCCGGCCGAGCAGACCCCGGCCTCGATCCTGTACCTGATGTCGATCATCGGGGATCTGCTGCCCGCCGGAGTCGTCAACGTGGTCAACGGCTTTGGCGTCGAAGCGGGCAAGCCACTTGCCTCGAGCAACCGGATCGCCAAGATCGCCTTCACCGGCGAAACCACCACCGGGCGCCTCATCATGCAGTACGCGTCGCAGAACCTGATTCCGGTCACCCTTGAGCTGGGCGGCAAGAGCCCCAACATCTTCTTCTCCGACGTCATGGCCCAGGTCGACGACTTCCAGGACAAGGCTCTGGAGGGCTTCACGATGTTCGCCCTCAACCAGGGCGAGGTCTGTACTTGCCCGTCGCGCTCGCTGGTTCAGGCCGACATCTACGACGAGTTCCTGACCCAGGCCGCGATCCGCACCAAGGCCGTCCGCCAGGGCGACCCGCTGGACACCGAGACGATGATCGGCGCCCAGGCCTCCAACGACCAGCTGGAGAAGATCCTGTCCTACATCGAGATCGGCAAGGACGAAGGCGCCAAGGTCATCACCGGTGGCGAGCGCGCCGAACTCGGTGGCGAGCTGGCCGGCGGCTACTACGTCCAGCCAACGATCTTCGAGGGCAACAACAAGATGCGGGTCTTCCAGGAGGAGATCTTTGGTCCCGTCGTCGCGGTCACCTCGTTCACCGACTACGACGACGCCATCTCGATCGCCAACGACACGCTCTACGGTTTGGGCGCAGGCGTCTGGAGCCGCGACGGCAACACCGCCTACCGGGCCGGTCGTGACATCAAGGCCGGCCGAGTGTGGACCAACTGCTACCACGCCTACCCCGCGCATGCTGCGTTCGGTGGCTACAAGCAGTCCGGCATCGGCCGCGAGAACCACAAGATGATGCTCGACCACTACCAGCAGACCAAGAACCTGTTGGTGTCCTACAGCAACAAGGCGCAGGGCTTCTTCTAACCACGTCGAGGTAGCGCTCACAGTCGCCGCAGCGCCATTTCGCGACTGTGGGCGCTACCTCAGTGGGGATTAGTTCGCCGAAGCGCCCGGATGGCGGGGGCCGTCGAGGCGGCCAGCAGTGTCGCCAGGTCAGGTGGGTAGCAGACGTCGATGACCGCGGACGGCGGAAAGCGGTATGGGCGACCGTGCACCAGACCGGCGAGTTGCTTTCGCAGACGGGACATCTCGGCCCGCACGGTCACCACTCTGGACCGGTCGCCGTACAAATCGTCGGCGAGGTCGGGCGCCGAACGCCCGTCGCGGTGGGTCGCGAGAATCAGCAGGATCTCGGCGTGCCGCGGCGAGATGTCGTGCCGCCAGCACCCGAACTGGCCGACCATCTCCAGTGACGGTGCACCCGAATCGCGGACGTCGAGCGTCACGCGGGAGATGCCGGGCGTGGCGTCCTCCTCGGTCGGCCGCACCAGCCAGCCGCCGGGCAGCAGTTCGATCTCGCACATGCCGAGCGGCGGTATCCAGGTCCGCCCGGGCGCGGTGTCCTCGGGCAGGAGGATTCTGTTGTGCAGCGGCAGCGAGTCGACCGCCGCCACCCAGCCGTCGTGGTCGACCGCGAGTGCGGGCGCGCCGATTCGGGCCAGGATGGGCGCCGCCACCGACCGCAACCGGTTCAGGGTGCGGTCGTGGTGTTCGCGCAGCCGCGACTCCGCCAGCCTGGCGACGACGTCGACGAGGGCGACCGTCGTCGGGTGCACCGTCGCCGCGGGCCCCGAGACGTCGACCACGCCGATCACCTGACCCGTCCTGGGATCCTTGATGGGGGCGCCCGCGCACGTCCACGGGTGGTGACTGCGCTGGTAGTGCTCGGCGGAGAACACCTGCACGGCGCGGTTGGAGACGAGCGCCGTCCCGATCGCATTCGTGCCGACGGCGTCCTCACTCCAGTGCGCGCCTTCGATGAAGCCAAGCCGGTCGGCATGGTTGAGCACCGACGCCGAGCCGCTGCGCCACAGCACGCGTCCCCTGGCGTCGGCCAAGACGAGGATGTTGTCCCCTTCGGCGATCAGCGATTCCAGGTTCCGCGAGACCTCGTCGAGAACCGCCAGCAGGCCAGAGGACCGGCGAAGCATCTCCAGCCCCGCGAGCTCCACCACGGGCGCGCGGAGGTGGTCGGGGCCGATGCCGTTGGCGATCATCCGCTGCCAGGAGTCCTCGATCACCGACCGTGGCCGGGCGGGCGCCCGCGTGCCCGCCATCCTCGCGTCGTACACCGCCGACATCAGCCGGGCATAGTGGCGCGGATCCTCTCCGACCGCGACGGCCGGTTCGGGAGCGGATAGGTCTTGCATCACTCCTGATTGTGCTCCCCATCACATTCGGGTGCCAGGGAACCGCGGTCCGAGATCGTCGCACGCCTCGAACGCGCCGTTTCGTCCGTGGACGGGTGCAACGTGGTGCAACTCTTGTGCCCAGTACCACTACTGGTGTGCTCTGAGTCACATGACCGAAACGATTGAAAAGCCAGCTACCGCACCGCCCACGCCGCAAGCCCGCGTCGACGCCTGGCTGGCCGACTTCGAAGCCGCCGTGGCCGTGCGCGACGTCGAGCGGGTCGTCGCGAAGTTCGCCGTCGACAGCTTCTGGCGCGACCTCGTCTCCTTCACCTGGAACATCAAGACCGTCGAGGGACGCGACGGCATCGCCGACATGCTCGGTGCGCGGCTCGCGGAGACCAGCCCGTCGGGATTCCGGACCCGCGAGGAACCAGTGGCCGACGGTGACGTCACCTCGGCGTTCATCGAGTTCGAGACTGCCGTCGGGCGCGGCATCGGACATCTCCGCCTCAAGGGCGACGAATGTTGGACGCTGCTGACCGCGATGCAGGAACTCAAGGGCCACGAGGAGCACAGGGGCGCGACCCGCGTCATGGGTGCGGTGCACGGCTCCGACGTCGACACCAGGTCGTGGGCGGAGAAGCGCGCGGACGAAGAACGGGCCCTTGGCCGCAGCGCACAGCCGTACACGCTGGTGGTCGGTGGCGGTCAGGGTGGCATCGCGCTTGGCGCCCGGCTGCGCCAGCTCGGAGTGCCCGCGATCGTCGTCGACAGGCACGAGCGCCCAGGCGACCAGTGGCGAAAGCGCTACAAGTCCCTGTGCCTTCACGATCCCGTCTGGTACGACCACCTGCCGTACCTGCCCTTCCCCCAGAACTGGCCGGTGTTCGCACCCAAGGACAAGATCGGCGACTGGCTGGAGTTCTACACCAGGGTCATGGAGGTCCCGTACTGGTCCAAGACCACCTGCCTGTCGGCATCGTTCGACGACACCGAGAAGCAATGGACCGTCGAGATCGACCGTGACGGAGAGCGCCTGACGCTGCACCCCACGCAACTGGTATTGGCCACCGGCATGTCGGGCAAGCCGAGCATTCCGACGCTGCCTGGCCAGGACGCCTTCCGCGGCGAACAGCACCACTCCAGCGCCCACCCCGGGCCGGATCGCTACACCGGCAAGCGCGCCGTGGTGATCGGGTCCAACAACTCCGCCCACGACATCTGCAAGGCGCTCGTCGAGAACGGCGTCGACGTGACGATGGTGCAGCGGTCGTCGACCCACATCGTGAAGTCGGATTCGCTGATGGAGATCGGGCTCGGTGACCTCTACTCGGAACGGGCGGTGGCCTCGGGCATGACCACCGAAAGGGCCGACCTGACCTTCGCGTCGCTGCCGTACCGCATCATGCACGAATTCCAGACCCCGATTTACGACGCCATCCGCATTCGCGACAAGGAGTACTACGACCGGCTGGCCGCGGTCGGCTTCGAATTGGACTGGGGCGACGACGATTCCGGACTCTTCATGAAGTACCTGCGCCGGGGGTCGGGCTACTACATCGACGTCGGCGCCTGCGATCTGGTGGCGGACGGCACCATCAAGCTGGCGCACGGCCAGGTCGACCGACTCACCGAGGGCTCCGTGGTGCTTGCCGACGGCACCGAACTTCCCGCCGACGTCGTGGTCTATGCCACCGGCTACGGCTCGATGAACGGCTGGGCGGCCGACCTCATCGGCCAGGACGTCGCCGACAAGGTCGGCAAGGTGTGGGGCCTCGGTAGCGACACCGCCAAGGATCCCGGCCCCTGGGAGGGCGAGCAGCGCAACATGTGGAAGCCGACGCAGCAAGAGAACCTGTGGTTCCACGGCGGGAATCTGCATCAGTCCCGGCACTATTCGCTGTACCTGGCGCTCCAGCTCAAGGCACGTTACGAAGGACTGCCCACCCCCGTATACGGGCTACAGGAGGTTCATCACCTGAGCTAGGCAGCAGGCGCGGCGCCGAGCGGGACGAAACCGGATCCCGGTCGGTTCTTCGCGTTGATGTCGTCGAGGATTGAGGTCATCGACATGGTCACCGCCGGGGTGTGCAGCGGGATGAACTTCACCACGCACGTCGGCAGGTCCTCACTGAAGGCGCCGTGGATCATCCCGACGAGAAGGTTGTTCACGGTGACGGGCGCGCCCGAGTCGCCGGGCTGCCCACACACCTGGTTCAGGATCGTGCCGGGCTTGTCCCCCGGCCCCCATGTGACGCCACACGACTGGCCCGTCGTGCGGCCGAGCTTGCAGGCATTCTCGCCGAAGGCCGGGTCGGGTCCCAGCCCGTCGATCTCGAAGCCGTCGACGGAGTTGACCGGCTGCACCTTCGCGGGGTCGAACTGGATGACCGCATAGTCGAGACCTTCGTTGCCCGCGACCATCGTTCCTACGACGCCGGCTTCCTGGGCACGCTCCGAGGCGACCTGGGCGCCGGGCCCGCCACAGTGCGCGGAGGTGAACCCGATCAGGTTGCCCTTGCTGTCGTTGCCAATCGTGGTCAGCGTGCAGAAGGTGTCCCCGTCGATCACGATCCCCGACCCGCCACCGAGAATCACCCGATCGGCGGCGTGGGAGGTGGCGACGTGCGGCGTGGTCAGAGCCAAGACCAGCAGGACGAGTACGGCGGGCAACGTGAATTGCCAGCGATGACTCCGTGCGAACTGCAAGAAACCCCCGATCGACTGCCCCGGCCCCGTGACCAAACTCCGTCAGTCTAACGTCGGCCGGGATCGATGCACCGGCCTCGACATGGCAACATGGGCCACGAATAGCGGGAACACATCAAAGCGGGGAGGACGTGTCCGTGAGCAATGGCGACCGCAAGAGCGGCGTTCCGACGACGTTGGCCTCGATTCCGCTGGTCGATCCGCATGCGCCAAAGCCCGATCCCTCCGTCGGGGATCTGGTCAAGGACGCGACGTCTCAGATGTCGACGCTGGTGCGTGCAGAAGTCGAACTCGCGCGGGCCGAGATCACCAGGGACGTCAAGAAGGGCCTGACGGGCAGCGTCTACTTCATCCTCGCGCTCGTCGTCCTGTTCTATTCGACGTTCTTCTTCTTCTTCTTCGTCGCAGATCTGCTGGACCTGTGGCTGCAGAAGTGGGCGGCCGATCTCATCGTGTTCGGATTGATGGTGCTGACCACCGGACTGCTGGCCCTCCTCGGCTTCCTGAAGGTCCGCAAGATCAGGGGCCCGCAGAAGACGATCGAGTCGGTCAAGGAGGCACGGGTCGCCCTGGTGCCCGGCGGTGACAAGCCGTCCAAGCCTGCGTCCGTCAATGGCGCCGCGTCGACCACCGATCCATCCGGCTGGTAATGACCCGAGGCGGTATACGACAGCCGCCGCCTGATCCGTCGGTCACGCGGATTGCCGGTCCCTGGCGGCATATGGACGTGCACGCCAACGGGATTCGGTTTCACGTCGTCGAGGCCAACCCGCGAGCGGAGGATTCGGCGCAGGGTGCCGACCTGCCGCTGGTGGTCCTCTTGCACGGCTTTGGCTCGTTCTGGTGGTCCTGGCGTCATCAGCTCCGCGGATTGTCCGGCGCGCGGGTGGTGGCCGTCGATCTGCGTGGTTACGGCGGCAGTGACAAGCCGCCTCGCGGCTACGACGGCTGGACGTTGGCAGGTGACACCGCGGGGCTGATTCGCGCGCTCGGGCACGAGACGGCGACGCTGGTCGGGCATGCCGATGGCGGGCTCGTCTGCTGGGCGACCTCGGTGCTGCACCCCCGGGCGGTGCGGGCCATCGCCGTCGTCAGCTCACCGCATCCGCTGGCGCTTCGCGCGTCCGCGCTGACGCGCCGAGACCAGGGCCTGGCCCTGCTGCCGTGGATGCTGCGCTACCAGCCACCCTTCTGGCCGGAGCGGTCACTGACGCGCGACGACGCTGCCGAGTTGGAGGCCGTCGTTCGCAGCAGAGCAGGCGCCAAATGGCTTGCCTCCGAGGACTTCTCGGAGACCATCCGGCACATGCGGCGGGCCATCCAGATCCCGTCGGCGGCGCATTCTGCGTTGGAGTATCAGCGTTGGGCGGTTCGCAGCCAACTGCGCGGTGAGGGACGACGTTTCATGCGGTCGATGAAGAGCCCGCTGGCGGTGCCGGTACTGCACATGCGTGGCGACGCCGACCCGTACGTGCTGGCCGACCCAGTGCGCCGCACGCAGCGGTTCGCTCCGCACGGACGGTACGTATCCATCGCAGGCTCTGGGCATTTCGCGCACGAGGAGGATCCCGACCTCGTCAACGAACAGATGACGCGGTTCCTCGCGGGCGTCTACGGCGGCTGACTCAGGAAATGCAGGTGTCGGTGGACACCCGCTGGCTGTTGCCGACCTTCGCCATCTGCTTGGCCACCTCGTTGGAGGTCAGCACGAAGCCCGTATCCGCGTCGTCGACCGCCGCGCCGAACACCACGCCAAGCACCTTGCCGTCCTTGTCGATCAGCGGTCCACCTGAATTGCCCTGCCGGACAGTGCCTCTGATGGTGTAGACCTCACGGGTCACCGTCGTGGTGTGGTAGATGTCGGGGCCGTTGAGCTGGATGATCTCGCGGATGCGTCCGGGGGTGGCGGTGAACTCCCCGCCGCCGGGATACCCCATGACCACCGCGTCGGTACCCGTCGGCGCTTCCTGCATGTCGAACTGAAGCGGGGTCGACGGCAGGTCGGGCACGTCGAGAATGGAGATGTCGGCGTTCGGGTCGTATGACACCACGGTCGCGTCGTACGACTTGCCGTCGGCCTCGACCGTCACGCTGTCCGATCCCGCGACGACGTGCGCATTCGACATCACCCGGTTGGGTGCGACGACGAAACCGCTTCCCTCGAGCACCTTCTGGCAACTCGTCGCCACCCCGCGGATCTTCAGCACGCTCGGCCGGGTGGCGGCGACGACGGGATCGTTCGCCAATGCCGCGTTGGGCGCGTCGACGTTCACGATCGGGGTGCGGCCGAACGGCTGCAGTACGTCGGGCAGCCCAGAGGTGTCCAACAGCGACGACAGCCGGGTCGGCACCCGCTTCAGCCATGCGGGCGCGACGTCATTGACGGTGGACAGCACGCGCGAACCACGCACGGCCGCTGCGAGATTGGGCTGATCCGAGGACGTGAGCGGAGTGGCAAGCAGCCACGCCGCCACCAATACCGCGACGAGTTGCAGTGCGACCCCGACGAACGAGTCGAAGGTGCGCAATCCCCCGTTCCGGATGGCGCCTCGCACGGCCCGGCCGAGGACGACTCCCGCGATCTCGCCGATCACGACGAGCCCGAGGATCAGGAACAGCGCGACGAACAGCTTGGTCCGCGGCCCGTCGACGTGGCCGACGACGTGCGGCGCAAGAAGCACACCTGCGACGGCGCCGAGGATGACACCGACGAAGGACAGCAGCGAGCCAAGCGCCCCGGAGCGCCAGCCGGAAACGGCGGCGACGAAGGCGATGGCGAGGACGGCCAGATCGAGCCACTGCGACGATGTCATTGTTGGCCCTCACGGTAATCGCTGCCGCCACCGACGAGTGCCATTGCCGCATCCAATTCGCGCACGTTGTTCGCGTCCCAGGGCTCCGCCCAGCCCGCGACGTCGAGGATGGCGGAGATGACCTGGCCGGTGAAACCCCAGACGAGCATCTGATTGAGCAGGAAAGCGGGCCCGGCAAACCGGGTGGTGGTCTCCTTGCGGTACACCATCAACCGATTCGCGGGGTTGATGAAGGCGCGGACGGGGACGCGGGCGACGATCGCCGTCTCACGTTCGTCGACCACGTCCACCGGTCCGGGGTCGGGCGAGTAGGCGAGCACGGGCACGACGTGAAAACCCGACGGTGGGATGAACATCCGATCGAGCGTGATCAGGGGTTGCAACCGGGTGGTGTCGATGCCGGTCTCCTCGCGGGCCTCCCGCAACGCGGTGCCGACGGGTCCGTCGTCACCGGGGTCGGCCGCGCCACCGGGGAAGGCGGCCTGTCCCGCATGGTGGCGCAACGTCGACGCCCGCACGGTGACCAGCAGGTCGGCGTTCTCTGGCAGGCCGCCGGACGGCGAGTCGAATGGCCCCGAGAACAGGACGAGCACCGCGGCGTCGCGCTTGGCTCCGGTCAGCGTCGCGGTGGCTTCCTCCACTTCACTGGCGACCTTGATCGCTGCGAGCACCTCGGCGGGTACCCGCCTGCGGTAGGCGCGCGGCACGTCAGCGACGTTGTCGAGCAGCGGTTTCAGCCAAGACGGGGCTGCTGCGGCATCGAGAGGAGCGTGTGGTCCCCCGTCACCGTTGGAGATCAACCCCGCACTCCCATCCCTGGATTCACCGCCGCCGCGATCTCATCGGCGCTGGTGAACGAGCGCGGCAGGATTTCGGCCACCGTACCGTCCGAGCGAAGGACGACTGTCGCGGGCATGACGTTGGGCACCTTCAGCGCTGCAGCCACCAGCCGTCGACCGTCCTGCAGGGTGGGAAGTCGGACGCCGAGCTCGGCCAGGCGCAGGAGCGCCGCGGTCTCGTTCTCGTCCTGGTGCACGGTCAGCACGGTGACGGCCGATCCCATCCGACGCTGATACTCGGCCATCGCAGGCAGTTCGTCGGCGCAGGGGCCGCACCAGTACGCCCACAGATTCAGCACGACGTTGCGACCTGCCACGACGCGTCCGACGTCGACTCGACTGCCGTCGGCGGCACATTCGACCGTGACGTCGCGCAGCGCTTCCGGGCTGGCGCCCGCCGCGCCCGTCGGGCATGGCGGAAGGTCGGCCCGGTCCCGGGGGCCTGCCAGCGCCTCCAGCGTGTCGGCGTCGCGGTGCTCGCGGGACTTGCCCGCCGACGGCGCACCGCCGCCGTTGCCCCCACCACCGGAATCATCGGCGCCGACCTCGCGCCACAACGCGACGCCCAGCGCCACGATGACGACGAGCACCGCCACGGTCCATCTGGTTGACGCACGCATGGGGGTCGTTGGTGCCCTAAAGTCCGGCCAGCGCCAGCAGGTGTTCCGTCTCGGGCCCCTTCACCAGCGCGGCGGCGGCGAGCGGATCCGTGGGGCCCAGCCCGAACGACGGACAGTCCTTGGCCAGCACGCACACGCCGCAGGCCGGCTTCTTGGCATGACACACCCGGCGGCCGTGAAAGATCACCCGGTGACTGAGCAGCGTCCACTCCTTGCGAGGAATCAAGTCACCGATCGCGAACTCGACCTTGACCGGGTCCTCGAGTTCGGTCCAGCGCCAACGGCGCACCAATCTGCCGAAGTGGGTGTCGACCGTGATCCCGGGGATGTCGAAGGCGTTGCCGAGGATCACGTTGGCGGTCTTGCGGCCGACTCCCGGCAGCGTCACCAACTCGTCGAGCGTGCAGGGCACCTCGCCGTCGAACCGTGCGACCAACTCCTGGCCCAACCGCATCAGCGAATTCGCCTTGTTGCGGTAGAAGCCGGTGGGCCGGACCATGGCCTCGAGTTCCTCGCGGTCGGCGCCTGCGTAGTCCGCCGCCGTGCGGTACTTCGCGAACAGCGCCGGCGTGGTGAGATTGACGCCCTTGTCGGTGCTCTGCGCCGACAGAATCGTCGCGACGGTCAACTCCAGCGGGTTGGTGAAGTCGAGCTCGCAGTAGACGTGCGGAAAGGCTTGCGAGAGCGCGCGATTCATCCGCCGCGCGCGGCGAACCAGGCCGACGTGAGTCTCGGTGTCGTATTTGGTGGATCTGGGGTTCACCACTGCGCGCGCTGCCACGGAGCAAGCCTACTGACGGAACCGACAAGTGTAAGCGCGGACCGGTGGCATTTCGTGATCCCACCGAGACCTTCGGCGTGTTTACTTCGCCATGTGTCCTGGTTGCTCGTTGCGTTCATCCCGGGGTTGCTGATGTTCGCAACCTTCGGGCTCGACCGCTTGGAAGCCGGCCTGGACGACGACACCGTGTCTCCCGCCGACGTCAACGCATTTCTCGAACAGGCAAGGGCAGACTGCGCCAAACCCGCGGCGCGAACCGGCGAAGTAGAGACGTACGAATTGCTCGACGACGACGATGACATCGGGTATTCGACACGCGTCGTCGACCAGTCGCCGCAAGGTTTGCCGACGCGCGTCGTCATTCACCACGGATCGAATCCCGAATTTCAGCCGACTCGCCACGCATATCGTGTGTAGCGTTGGCACGTCGCGAAGCCGCCTGCGCTTAGAATGATTTCGCCATCCAGCACAGATGGCATTCGCGTTTCATATTTTCCGACGGCTTAAGGGGCAACGTGGACGAGATCCTGGCGAGGGCCGGAATCTTCCAGGGAGTGGAACCGACTGCGGTCTCCGCGCTGACCAAGCAATTGCAGCCAGTCGACTTTCCGCGTGGGCACACGGTGTTCGCCGAGGGCGAGCCCGGTGATCGGCTCTACATCATCATCTCGGGCAAGGTGAAGATCGGCCGCCGCTCGCCGGATGGGCGCGAGAATCTGCTCACCATCATGGGCCCGTCCGACATGTTCGGCGAGCTGTCGATCTTCGACCCAGGCCCACGTACCTCGAGCGCGACGACCATCACGGAGGTGCGCGCCGTGTCGATGGACCGCGATGCCCTGCGCGCGTGGATCGCCGATCGACCGGAGATCGCCGAGCAACTGCTCCGTGTCCTGGCCCGTCGCCTGCGCCGCACCAACAACAACCTGGCCGACCTCATCTTCACCGACGTGCCCGGCCGGGTAGCCAAGCAGCTGCTGCAGCTCGCCCAGCGGTTCGGCACGCAGGAGGGCGGCGCGCTTCGCGTGACGCACGACCTGACCCAGGAGGAGATCGCCCAGTTGGTCGGCGCCTCGCGCGAGACGGTCAACAAGGCGCTCGCCGACTTCGCCCACCGCGGGTGGATTCGCCTCGAAGGCAAGAGCGTGCTGATCAGCGACTCCGAGCGGCTGGCCCGCCGAGCGAGGTAACGAGCGAGCATCCGGCAGGGTGCCCGCTTCCTCAGCTGCGTAGGTAGTCGAGCTGGGCTTGGACGCTCCACTCCGCGTGCGGCCACAGCTTCTCGTCGACGTCGGTGTAGACGTGCTCGACGATCTGTCGCGCGGTCGCGTCCTCACCAAGCACTCGCAACGCGTCACGCACCTGGGCGAGCCGCTCCTCGCGATGCGTCAGGTACATCTGCGTCACGGCTTCGAGGTCGGCGAGGTCCGGCCCGTGCCCTGGCAACACGGCGCGTCGACCCAATCCGTGCAGCCGGCGCAGCGACTCCAGGTACTCCCGAAGGCTGCCGTCCTCGTTGTCGATGACGGTCGTCCCGCGGCCGAGCACCGTGTCCGCGGTGAGCACCGCGTCGTCGACCACGAAGGACAGTGAGTCGGCGGTGTGTCCCGGCGTCGCCAGCACCGTGATGCGCAGGCCCGCGGCGTCGATCACCTCGCCGTCGGATAGCGGACCGCCGAGGCCGCGCAGGAAACCACTGCCCACCGCCCGCACCGTCGCACCGGTGCGCTCGACCAGCTTGTCGATCGCGTCGGTGTGGTCGCCGTGCTTGTGGCTGATCAACACCAGCGGAACCTTGCCGAGGCTCGCGATCCGTTCGACGTGCTCGTCGTCGTCGGGACCCGGGTCGACGACGACCATCTCGTCGCTGCCCGGGCCTTGCAACACCCAGGTGTTGGTGCCGTCGAGGGTCAGCATGCCGGGGTTGTCGCACAGCAGCACCGACGCGGTATCGGTGACACGCCGCAACTTCCCGTAAGCGGGGTGCTGCAGCGAATTCACCCCCCGGTCGCTTCGCTCTCCCCCGCCGGGCGTCACCGCACCTCGACGATCAGCTCTACCTCCACGGGCGCATTCAACGGCAGCTCGGACACTCCGACGGCCGAGCGGGCGTGGACGCCTGCGTCGCCGAAGACGTCCCCGAGGAGTTGCGACGCGCCGTTGACGACGCCGGGCTGGCCGTTGAAATCCGGTGCGGACGCGACGAACCCGACCACCTTGACCACGCGGGTCACCGAGTCGATGCCGACGAGTGAGTGCACCGCCGCCAACGCGTTCAATGCGCAGGTCCGGGCCAGCTCCTTGGCGTCCTCGGAGGTGACCTCGGCGCCAACCTTGCCCGCCTTCGCGAGCACGCCGGCGACCATCGGCAGCTGTCCGGAGGTGTAGACCAGATTTCCCGTCCGCACCGCGGGAACGTATGCGGCCAGGGGTGCGACGACGGGAGGCAGCTCGATACCGAGCTCCGCCAACCGTTCCGAAGCCGTCACCTGGGCCGCTTCATGTACGCGACGAGCTGCTCGCCGGTCGGTCCGGGAACCACCGAGACCAACTCCCAGCCGTCCTCGCCCCACTGATCGAGAATCTGCTTGGTCGCATGCGTCAGTAGTGCCACGGTCACGTATTCCCACCGGGTCGGTTCGCTCATGGGCCTGAGCCTATCTGGGACCGGGGATGCCATGGATAGGCTGCTGTGGTGACCACCGAGGTTCCCGAAGCCAACAGCCATGCATCCCTGGGCTGGCCATCGCGATTGAGCAAGGCCCGCCTGCACTTCGTCACCGGCAAGGGCGGCACCGGCAAGTCCACGATCGCCGCCTCACTCGCGTTGGCCTTGGCCGCGGGAGGCCGCAAGGTGCTGCTCGTCGAGGTCGAGGGACGCCAGGGCATCGCGCAACTCTTCGACGTGCCGCCGCTGCCATACGAGGAAGTGAAGATCGCGACCGCCGATGGGGGTGGGCAGGTCAACGCGCTCGCCATCGACACCGAAGCGGCGTTCCTCGAGTACCTCGACATGTTCTACAACCTCGGCATCGCAGGTCGGGCGATGAAGCGCATCGGCGCGGTCGAGTTCGCCACGACGATCGCGCCGGGCCTTCGCGACGTGCTCCTCACCGGCAAGATCAAGGAGATCGTGGTCCGGTCCGAGAAGGAACGAGCGAAGACGAAGGGGAAGTCGCCCGGCTACGACGCCGTAGTGGTGGACTCACCGCCGACAGGGCGCATCGCCCGATTCCTCGACGTCACCAAGGCCGTCTCCGACCTTGCCAAGGGCGGCCCGGTGCATTCGCAGGCCGACGGCGTGGTCAAGCTGCTTCACTCCGAACTGACCGCCATTCACCTCGTCACCCTTCTTGAGGCGCTACCCATCCAAGAGACCCTCGAGGCGATCGACGAACTAGTGGAGATGGGCCTGCCGATCGGCAGCGTCATCGTCAACCGCAACATCCCGTCCTACCTCGACGCCGCCGAGCTGGCCAAGGCCGCCGAGGGTGACGTCGACGCGGACTCGGTGCGGGCGGGTCTGGCCAAGGCCGGAATCACGTTGGCCGACGCCGACTTCGCCGGGCTGCTCACCGAGACGATTCAGCACGCGACACGCGTCAGCGCCCGCACCGAGAGCGCCGTGCAACTCGACGCGCTCGACATGCCGCGACTCGAACTACCGGCGATAGCCGACGGCGTGGACCTCGGCAGCCTGTACGAACTCGCCGAAGCACTAGGCCAGCAAGGCGTGCGATGAGCGCCAGCGAAGAGCAGAAGTTACCGATGAGCGCCGGCGAAGACCACCAGGAGATCCCGCGATGAGCGTCACACCCACCGCCCTCGACATGGCCGCGATCCTGGCGGATCGAGCCAATCGCGTCGTGGTGTGTTGCGGCGCAGGCGGTGTCGGCAAGACGACCACCGCCGCGGCGATGGCGCTGCGCGCCGCCGAGTACGGCCGCACCGTCGTGGTCCTCACGATCGATCCGGCGAAGCGGCTCGCGCAGGCGCTTGGCATCAAGGACCTCGGCAATACGCCGCAGCGGGTCCCGCTCGCCCCCGAGGTGACCGGTGAACTGCACGCGATGATGCTCGACATGCGTCGCACGTTCGACGAGATGGTCATCCAGTACTCCGGCGGCGATCGTGCGGAAGCGATTCTGGAGAACCAGTTCTACCAAACCGTCGCCACGTCGCTCGCCGGCACGCAGGAGTACATGGCCATGGAGAAGCTCGGCCAGCTGCTCGGTGAGGACAAGTGGGATCTCGTCGTCGTCGACACTCCGCCGTCGCGCAATGCCCTCGACTTCCTCGATGCGCCGAAACGCCTCGGCAGCTTCATGGACAGTCGCCTGTGGCGTCTCCTGCTGGCGCCGGGGCGCGGCATCGGAAAGCTGGTGACGGGCGCCGTCGGACTGGCCATGAAGGCACTGTCGACCGTGCTGGGGTCCCAGATGCTCTCCGACGCAGCCGGTTTCGTGCAGGCCCTGGATTCGACGTTCAGCGGTTTCCGCGAGAAGGCCGATCGCACCTATGAGTTGTTGAAGCGACGGGGTACCCAGTTCGTCGTCATCTCGGCTGCCGAGCCGGACGCGCTGCGGGAGGCGTCGTTCTTCGTCGACCGCCTGTCGAGTGAGAAGATGCCGCTCGCCGGACTCATTCTCAACCGCACGCACCCGACGCTGTGCGATCTGCAGAGCGACAAGGCCAGGGAAGCGGCGGACCAGCTGGCTGCCGACGGGGAGGCCGATGGCCTTGCGACGGCGGTCTTGCGCATCCATGCCGATCGGGCGCAGACGGCGAAGCGGGAAGTGCGGCTGCTATCGCGCTTTACCGGCGCCAACCCCCATGTGGCGATCGTCGGCGTGCCTTCGCTGCCGTTCGACGTGTCCGATCTGGAAGCGCTCCGCGTGATCGCCGATCAGATCACCGGCGATACGGACGCGGCCTGACCTCTTTGGCCGGCTTAGACGGCGCTGCGATGTTTGCGCTGGGCCGCGAAGAACTCCGCCCAGGACACCACCTCGGGGTGCTGCTTGAGCAGGGCTCGACGCTGACGTTCGGTCATGCCTCCCCAAACCCCGAATTCGACCCGGTTGTCCAGCGCATCGGCGCCGCATTCGGAGATCACTGGGCAATGGCGGCAGATTACGGCCGCCTTTCGCTGGGCGGCCCCGCGGACGAACAATTCGTCGGGGTCGGCCTGGCGGCAGCGAGCTTGCGAAACCCACGCAATGCGGGCTTCAGCTTCGGCGCCTTGGACCACTACACCGTTGACTGGGGAACTCATGATTGTCCTGCGCGCCGCGGGCCGTATTCCTGACACCAGCGATCCCTTCGTCCAGCCGCCCCCTGCGACGGCGCAGTTATCGGTGTAGAACGCTAGTGCGATCTACGCCACATTGCGATTGGGAGTGTTACCTAGATCGCACTGTCAGTCAAAGCTAGGTGGTCAGGGGGGTTTTGCGCAACAGTCAAATCTCGAATTAATGGGACGACCGTGCAGTGATACATCTTCGCGCACTTTTCTGGCTTGCGCCAAGGTTGCCTCAGCGGCTAAAAGCACCGCTGCGAGGCTGGTGACGATCCGGCTGGCTACTCTGTAGCCATGTCCGACCGATCGCAGGCGACGCCGCCGCCGGGGCGTGCTCCCGCCGCGGTCACGGTCATCAAGCTCGCCTGGTGCGTCCTGCTTGCCAGCATCGTCGCCGCGGGGCTGATGTTTCCGGTCGTCGGAGGCTTCGGATTGATGTCCAATCGCGCGTCCGACGTGGTTGCCAACGGTTCAGCTCAATTGGTCGAGGGCGAAGTTCCAGCGGTCTCGACGATGGTCGATGCAAAGGGCAATCCGCTGGCGTGGCTGTACACGCAGCGGCGGTTCGAAGTGCGCAGCGATCAGATCGCCAACTCGATGAAGCTGGCGATCGTCTCCATCGAGGACAAGCGGTTTGCCGAGCACAACGGCGTCGACTGGAAGGGCACGCTCACCGGCCTCTCCGGTTATGTGTCCGGAGCGGCCGACACCCGCGGTGGCTCGACCATCGAGCAGCAGTACGTGAAGAACTACCAATTGTTGGTGATCGCGCAGACCGATGCGGAGAAGCGGGCCGCCATCGAGACGACGCCCGCCCGCAAGCTTCGCGAGATCCGCATGGCGTTGACGTTGGACAAGACGTTCACCAAGCCGGAGATTCTGACGCGCTACCTGAACCTGGTGTCCTTCGGCAACGGAGCGTTCGGCGTGCAGGACGCCGCGCAGACGTACTTCGGGGTCAACGCATCAGACCTCAACTGGCAACAGGCCGCGCTGCTGGCAGGCATGGTGCAGTCGACGAGCACGCTGAATCCGTACACCAATCCCGAGGGTGCCCTCGCACGTCGGAACGTGGTGCTGGACACCATGATCGACAACGTCCCTCAAGAGGCGGAGGCGCTGCGGGCCGCGAAGCTGGAGCCGCTCGGAGTGCTTCCCCAGCCCAACGAGCTGCCCCGCGGTTGCATCGCCGCGGGCGACCGCGCCTTCTTCTGCGACTACGCGCTCGACTATCTGGCCCGCGCAGGCATCAGCAAGGAGCAGGTCGCCAAGGGCGGCTATCTCATCAAGACCACCCTTGACCCCGACATCCAGAACTCCGTGAAGTCGGCGATCACCAACTTCGCCGCACCCGATCTGCCTGGCGTCGCGAGCGTGATGAACGTGATCAAGCCGGGCAAGGAGTCCCATCCGGTGCTGGCGATGGCCTCCAACCGCACCTACGGCCTGAACCTCGACGCCGACGAGACCATGCAACCCCAGCCGTTCTCCCTGGTCGGTGACGGCGCAGGGTCGATCTTCAAGATCTTCACCACGTCCGCCGCCCTTGAGATGGGCATGGGCATCAACGCCCAACTCGACGCCCCTGCGCGGTTCGAGGCGAAGGGCCTTGGCAGCGGTGGCGCCAAGGGCTGCCCGCAGGCGACGTGGTGCGTTCTGAACGACGGCAACTACCGCGGCGCGTTGAGCGTCACCGATGCCTTGGCGACGTCGCCAAACACTGCCTTCGCCAAGTTGATCTCGCAGGTCGGCGTGCAGCGCACCGTCGACATGGCGGTCAAGCTCGGGCTGCGGTCGTACGCGCTGCCCGGCACCGCCCGCGACTACGACCCGGAGAGCAACGAGAGCCTGGCCGACTTCGTCAAGCGGCAGAATCTGGGCTCCTTCACCCTGGGGCCCATCGAGGTGAACCCCCTCGAGTTGTCCAACGTCGCCGCCACCCTCGCCTCGGGCGGCACGTGGTGCCCGCCGAATCCGATCGACAAAGTCTTCGATCGCACCGGCAAGGAGGTGTCGGTCACCACCGAGACCTGCGAGCAGGTGGTGCCCGAGGGCTTGGCCAACACGCTCGCCAACGCCATGAGCAAGGACGACCAGAGCGGGACCGCGGCCAGCGCCGCAGGCTCTGTCGGATGGAACCTCCCGGTGTCGGGCAAGACGGGAACGACCGAGGCACATCGGTCGTCGGGCTTCTTCGGCTTCACCAGCGACTACGCCGCCGCCAACTACATCTACGACGACTCGACCTCGCCGTCGGACCTGTGCTCGTTCCCGCTGCGCCAGTGCGGTTCTGGCAACCTGTACGGCGGCAACGAGCCGGCCAGGACGTGGTTCACGGCGATGAAGCAGTTCACTCCCGACGACGTGGCACTGCCCCCGACCGATCCGCGCTACGTCGACGGTGCGCCCGGCTCGAAGGTGCCCAGCGTCGCGGGGATGACGCAGGATCTGGCTCGGCAGCGACTGAAGGACGCCGGCTTCCAGGTCGCCGAACAAGCCACGCCGGTCAACAGCACCGCTTCGACCGGCGCGGTCGTCGGAACCTCGCCGACCGGTCAGACGGTCCCTGGCTCGATCGTCACGATCCAGATCAGCAACGGGATTCCGCCCCCACCGCCACCTCTGCCGCCGGGGGTACTCCCGCCGGGGATGGACCCGAACGATCCCAACGCGATCCCTGCGCCCGTGGGTTCGACGGTCGTCCTGATTCCCGGCCTGCCACCGATTACGGTGCCGGTGCTCGGTCCGCCACCGCCGCCACCCCCGTAACCGGTGGGGTGCGGTCGATGTGGCAGTAGGCTGCATTCATGCTGGCCCGTTCGACGAATTTGAGGAAATCCGCCACCCTGGTGAGCTCGATGGCCGCCGGTTCGCTGGCCGCGGGGATCGCCTACGCAACATTGATCGAACGCAACGCGTTCGTCGTGCGGGAGACGACCATGCCGGTGCTGACGCCGGGGTCCTCGCCGCTGCGGGTACTCCACCTCAGCGACTTCCACATGATGCCAGGGCAGCGCCGCAAGCAGGCCTGGATCCGTGAGCTCGCCGGCTGGCATCCTGACCTCGTCATCAACACCGGCGACAACCTGGCCCACCCGAAGGCCGTGCCGTCCGTGGTGCAGGCGTTGAGCGACCTGCTGTCGGTTCCTGGCCTCTTCGTCTTCGGCAGCAACGACTACTTCGCGCCCAAACCGAAGAACCCGACGAACTACCTCTTCAAGCGTTCGCATCGCATCACCGGCGAGCCGCTGCCGTGGCAGGATCTGCGCGCAGTGTTCACCGAACGCGGCTGGCTGGACATGACGCACACCCGTCGCGAGATCGAGGTCAACGGGCAGCTCATCGCCGTGGCAGGCGTGGACGACGCCCATCTGTCCCGCGACCGCTACGACACGATTGCCGGTCCGGCGAGCCCGGCGGCAAACCTGACCCTTGGCCTCACCCATGCGCCGTACACGCGGGTGCTCGACCGCTTTGCCGCTGACGGCTACCAACTGGTGCTCGCGGGGCACACCCACGGCGGACAGCTCTGCCTGCCGTTCAAGGGCGCCCTCGTCACCAACTGCGATCTCGACGCGTCGCGGGCCAAGGGGCCGTCGCGGTGGGGCGCGAACATGCAGTTGCACGTATCGGCCGGACTCGGCACGTCCCCGTACGCCCCGTATCGGTTCTGCTGCAGGCCGGAGGCGACACTGCTGACGTTGGTGGCGGCGCCTACCGGCGGAGGGAGCCTCGGCAGCCGGGCAGGCATGTCGCACCCGTCGGTATCGGCGCATTGACCGACCGGAACTCCATCGCCGTTCGCCGCCATCCACGCGACTGGGTGGACAACGCGGTACGACTGATCGAAGCCGACGCGAGACGAAGCGCGGACACCCACCTGTTGCGTTACCCGCTGCCGTCGGCGTGGTGCGACGGCGTCGACGGGGTCACCGTCCAGCTCTATCTGAAGGACGAGACGACCCACATCACCGGCAGTCTCAAGCACCGGCTGGCGCGGTCGCTGTTCCTCTACGGGCTGTGCAACGGCTGGATCGGTGAGCACACGACGATCATCGAGGCGTCATCGGGGTCGACGGCCGTCTCCGAGGCGTACTTCGCGGCGATGCTCGGCGTGCCGTTCATCGCAGTGATGCCCTCGTCGACGAGTAGCGCGAAGATCAAGCTGATCGAATCACAGGGTGGCCGTTGCCATTTCGTGGCGGAGTCATCGCAGGTGTACGCCGAGGCCGAACGTGTCGCCGAGGAAACTGGCGGGCATTACCTCGACCAGTTCACCAACGCCGAGCGCGCCACCGACTGGCGCGGGAACAACAACATCGCCGAGTCGATCTTCGACCAGATGCACGAAGAGCGGTTCCCGATCCCCGACTGGATCGTGGTCGGCGCGGGCACCGGCGGCACCAGTGCGACGATCGGTCGCTATCTGCGCTATCGACGCCACGACACCCAACTGTGCGTGGTGGACCCGGAGAACTCGGCGTTCTTTCCGTCGTATGCGCAGGGCCGTCGCGACGTGGCGGGGGCGTCGTCGCGGATCGAGGGCATCGGCAGACCCAGGGTCGAGCCGTCGTTTCTGCCGGACATCATCGACCGGATGATGGTCGTCCCCGATGCCGCCTCGGTCGCGGCAGCCCATCACATCAGCGCCGTCCTTGGCCGTAAGGTCGGACCGTCGACGGGCACCAACGTGTGGGGTGCCTTCGGCTTGTTGGCCGAGATGATCGCTGACGGCCGCAGCGGTTCCGTGGTGACGCTCCTCGCCGACAGCGGCGAGCGCTACAACGACACCTACTTCGACGAGGGGTGGCTGACCAGCCAGGGGCTGGATCCTTCGGCGTCGGCCTCGGTTCTCCACGAGTTCGAGCGCTCGGGCCGCTGGCTCTGATCGCCGCTCTGGAACGCGCTACGGCTGAAACGGTCGGATGTCGCGAACAGCCACAGCGCGGCCGCGGCGAACAATCCGAAGTAGATTGTGGCTCCCAAGCCGGTCATGTGAATGCCTTTCCTCGAGACGATCTCGGTTGAACTTGCTGGCTACAACGCCGTCGGCGGCGGAATTCATCCCCCAGCGACATCGGTTCCCAGCCCTGGTCTACCCATCGGCGTCGGGACCAACCACGTTCGTGGGTCGCGTTTGGCTTCCGCCTGGCTCGGTGCGATACGCTGTCGAGGCTCTACGCGGGGTATGGCGCAGCTTGGTAGCGCGCTTCGTTCGGGACGAAGAGGTCGTGGGTTCGAATCCCGCTACCCCGACAGCGTTTACGCAGATGAAAGCCCTAATCCGGAGAACCGGGTCGGGGCTTTCTCAGTATCGGGAACTCTCCTGCCAGACGGCAGCACCGCGTCGACCGCGGGCGCACTCCCTGGCGACCTCGAAGGCACATGGCTATCTTCTTCTATGTAGCCATGAAATCCCGCCAGAGTATTTGACGACGCCAAAGAGCTCGCTGATAGGTTGCCATCGATGTCACCGCAACAGTTTTCGGTCCCGGAAGCCGGCGCCGACGTCGATGCGGTCCTAGGTGTGGCGTTGACCCCCTCCGCGGTGGGCATGGTTCTGGTGGAAGGCAGCCTCGCCGAAGGCGCCACCCTGGACCATGACTCCTTCCCGACCGACCCCGAGAGCTGGGCTTCTGCGTTGGGCATCGCTCAGCAGGTATCCGATGCCGTCGCGCGCACCTGCGCGATATCGGCGGCGCATGGCTACCACGTCCGATCAGTCGGAGTGACCTGGACCGACGATGCCGACGGCGCGGCGACGGCGTTGCTCAACTCGCTAACGGCCACGACCAGTAACCGCGTCGTAGCCGTCGCGTTGCGGCACGCCGGCGAGGCGCTGCTGACGTGGCGGACTCGGTCGGGCGTCGACTCCGGCCCTTCGGCGTTCTGCGTCCTGAGCGGTGACACCGCGATGGTCGTGAGAGTCGACGACCAGAAACACCTGTGGCACGAATCGATTGATGCCTCGGTCGACTCGTCGAAGGCGGTCGTCCAATGCCTCGACCGCCGGGACCGGCGACCCAAGGTGCTCTACGTGGTCGGTTCGGCTGACGACACCGCTCCGCTCACATCGGCGGCGGAAGGCGTTCTGGGAGCACGGGTATCGGCACCAACCGAAGCGTTGCTCGCTCTCGCACGCGGAGCGGCGCTGGTCGCGGCGCGCGACGGCAAGAACCTCGGGACGGCATCGAGGGACGAATGGTTCAGCGGGTTCCGGCACCGACCACACCCGCCACGGACGCGTAAGTGGGCGCTCGCCGTTACGGTCGCCGCCGTGATCGCCGGTGCGGCTTGGTCGATCTTCGCGGTCGATCCGTGGCACTCCGCGCCAGACGAGGCGGTGCCGGTCGGCGGGTCGCCGACCACGGAGAGTTCGTCAGTCGAACCTCGGGTGCCGACGACCATCGCCGTCGTCTCGGCGCAGCCGTTGCCCCCGCCACCCGTCACCCAGGCGCCGGATCCGCCCAGTGTGACACCGACCCGCGTGACGCGCGTCGCCGTGCCCGCAGCGGTCGCGCCGACGAATCCCACTACCGCTGCGACCGCGGTGGACCATCTGCCACCGAGCGCTGGTTCGGCCCCGGTCAATCCGGGTCCGGGAAACTAGCCGACCTACACCAGGGCGTCGGCGCGCAGGTAGTCGTCGTCATGCTCGTGCACCTTCGCGTACAGGGCGAACGAACTCACCTCCGCCAACCCCAGCAGGATCACGGGCCAGAACGCTCCTGCCGCAAGGCTCAGACCGATTCGCTCAGTGGCGGGTGGACGCTCGACGCCGAGGCGCGCGCTCACGATGTAGGCGGCGACGGCCGCGAGGATCGCGACGGCGATGTAGGTGGCAAACAGTGTCCCGGTCACGGCTCTCCCTCGTCGGTTAGCTGCGGGCAAAGTGTTCCCCGAAAGAACCGATTCCAACCCACCAATCTTCAGGGTGCCGCCGAGCGCAGTTTCTCCAGTAGCGGCTGCGCCGCCTCCTTCAGGAAGCGGTCCTGACCCTCGTCGCCGACCTGGACCAAGGCGATGTCGGTGAACCCGGCCTCCCAGTACTTGCTCACGGCGTCAACGATGGCGTCGAGGTCCGGCCCGCACGGGATGGACGACGCCACGTCCTCCGGCCGCACGAACTGGGTGGCCCCAGCGAATCCGGCTGTCGTCGGCAGGTCGGAGTTGACGGCCCACCCACCCGCGAACCAGCGGAACTGGTCATGAGCCCGTGCGACGGCGACGTCCTTGTCGGAATCCCAACAGATCGGGATCTGCCCGATCACCCGGGAGTCGCCGGGCAGGCCGGTGCCCCGTCGCGCTGCGTGCCAGCCGTCGACGAGCTCCTTGTCGGGCTCCACGGCGATCAGATGGTCGGCCAGCGGCGAGAACGTCTCGACGGAACGATCCCCCGACACGGCCGCGGCGATCGCCACCGGAATGTCGGGCACGTCCCACAACCGCGCCGAGTCGACCTCGAAGTAGTCGCCCTTCCAGTCGACCACCTCGCCGGTGAACAGTTCCCTGATGATCTGGATGGCCTCGCGCAACATGTCCTGGCGCCGCTTGACGGTCGGCCAGCCCTGCCCGACGACGTGCTCGTTGAGGTTCTCGCCGCTGCCCACCCCCAGCGTGAACCGCCCGTCGGCGAGGATCTGCACGGTTGCGGCCTGTTGCGCCACGATCGCCGGGTGATATCGGATCGTCGGGCAGGTCACGTAGGTGAGCAGTTCGACCCGGTCCGTCGCGTGTGCCACGGCGCCAAGTACCGCCCAGGCGTTCGGGGCGTGGCCCTGTGCCGAGAGCCACGGTGAGTAGTGGTCGCTGGACACCTCGAAGTCGAAGCCGAGATGTTCCGCCGAAACCGCATAGTCGACAAGCTGTTTCGGGCCGCTCTGTTCTGTCATGAGGGTGTAGCCGAATTGAGTCATACAGGATGGCTACCCGGCTACGGGCACGACGAAAACGCGGCTAGAGCCGTTCCTTGACTGCGGCCGAGAGGCGCGCCGAGTCCGCCTTGCCTTCTGCGATTGCCATGGCCGCCTTCATCACCTGCCCCATCTGCTTGGTTCCCGGTCGCTGGCCGATCTCCTCGGCGATCTGGGCGATGGCGGTGTTCACCACGTTGGCGAGCTCGTCGTCGTTGAGCTGCGTCGGTAGATAGTCGTCGATGACCTGGGCCTCGGCCCGTTCGTTGGCGGCGAGTTCACCACGCCCGTTCGTCACGTAGATCTCGGCGGCCTCGCCACGCTTGCGCGACTCCCGCGCCAGCACCTTCAGGACGTCATCGTCAGACAGTTCGCGCGACTCCTTGCCGGACACCTCTTCGGCCTGGATCGCCGCGATCAACATCCGCAGCGTCGCGGTGGTCAGCTTGTCCTTTGCCTTCATCGCCACCGTGAGATCGGCGCGCAGCCGGGCCTTGAGTTCTGCCATGGCGTAGACGCTACGCCCGGGCACGCCGTGCCCGTTGTGAATAATCGTAGGCATGGACAGGATGGGCGCATGAGCAGCGACGCCGACGGACTCGATGCAGCCGCCTCGTCGCCGCCGACGGATCCGCTGCCCGCCTACGCGCCGGCTCCAACCGGACCGCCACCCGCCATGGCCTACCCCGGCTACCCGCCGCCCGGCTATCCCCCGCCCGGCTATGCCCCACCCGGCTATCCCCCGCCCGGGTATCCGCCGCCCTCGGGTTACTACGCCCCACCGGGGTATCCCGGCTACCCCGGCCATCCGCCCTTTGCGCCTGCCCCCGCACTGAAACCCGGTGTCATTCCGCTGCGACCGCTCGGCTTGTCCGACATCTTCAACGCGTCGATCTCCTACATCCGCAGCAACCCCAAGGCCACTCTGGGCATGACCACCATCGTCGTCGTGGTGGCCCAAATAGTGGCCCTGCTGCTCCAGATCGGGCCGATGGCCACCAGCGGCATGCTGTCGCCCACGACGTCCGGCACGTTCGGACAGTCCGGTGCCTCGGAAATCTCCAACTCCGCGATCATCGATCTGGTGTTGTCCAGCCTCGCGGGGATGGTGACCACCACCCTGGCCGGGATCATTCTCAGCGGCCTGCTCACCGTGGTGGTCGGACGGGCCGTTTTCGGCGCGACGATCAGCATGGGCGAAGCATGGCAACGGGTTCGGGGACGCCTCCTACCGCTTCTCGGTGTCACCGCACTCGAGGCGATCGGTGCCGCAGTGCTGATCGCGGTGGTCGCCGGGTTGATCGCCGTCGTCGACCAGATCGTCGGTGCGGCAGCGGCATTCATCGTCGGCGCGCTGTTCGGCGTGGCGTTGGTCGCCCTGCTGATCTACCTATACACGATGCTCAGTTTCGCGCCGACGTTGATCGTGTTGGAGCGGATCGGCGTGATGCCTGCGATCACCCGGTCCTTCGCACTGGTGAAGAACGACTTCTGGCGCGTGTTCGGAATCCGCCTGCTGGCAGTGGTGGTCGCGGGCGTGGTCGCGGCTGCGGTGACGGCACCGTTCAGCTTCGTCGGCCAGATCATGCTGATGGTCGGCGGATCGACGACCACGATGGTCGTGTCCGTCGTACTCATCAGCGTCGGTGGCGCCATCGGGCAGATCATCACGGCGCCGTTCAACGCCGGCGTCGTCGTGCTCCTCTACACCGACCGCCGAATCCGTTCCGAGGCATTCGATCTGGTGCTGCAGACCGGTGCGACGGGCGCGGTCAGCTCCACCGACGACCTCTGGCTGACCCCTCGACGTTGACGTGCCCATCATCGACATCGACCGCGACGCCGCGCACGACGCTGCCCAGCACGAGCTGAACAAGCCGATCTATCCCCGGGGTTCGCTCACCGATCAACTGCTTCGCCTGCTCGACGACCTGCTGTTCAAGATCATGTCCGGCGGCGCGTCGG
>NZ_JAVRQA010000167.1:0-2922 GCF_032161845.1 Mycobacterium sp. | reverse complement strand
CGCAAGTGTTTCGGGAGAACGAGAGTTTGACACCTTCACTTCGTGTCCGAGTTCGCGGAACCGACGCACCAGCGTGCCGCCAATTTGACCTGCCCCGATGATTCCGATTTTCACGCATTGCCTCCATGTAGTCGTTCAACGGGCAACAGCGGACGCGCTGGCCCTATTCCAGCTGGCGTTCCGACTCGACCCCTCTGGACACCACACCCGCACGCGTCGGGCTTGAGCGGTGTCCGTCATCGCGCCGAGGCGCGACAGGAAGAGCTTCAGAACCGGTGACGAATTCGTTCTCTGGTAGCCAACGGCGACGTCGATCGTGGGTGCTTGGCCCTTCAGTGGGCGGCTTACGACGGACCGCGGTAGCAATTCGTTGGCATAGGCGGGCATCAGTGCCACTCCTCGCGTCGACGCGACGAGCGACATGGCCATCGCCATGTTGTCGACCCGGTGGTCACAGCCGGGCCCGATCGACACCGACCGCGCTGAAGCGCTACGGCCATGTCGATGACATCGCCCCCCTGGTGTCCTTCATCGCTGGAGACGAGGCCAGCTACATCACCGGCGCCAGCCTCACCGTCGACGGCGACACCAACGCATAGTGGACGACCCGCACCGCTGAGCCTCCTAGCCCAACGCCGATGCCTGGTACTGAGCCACCTGCCACTGGTCGTCCACCCTGACGAGCACCACGCCAATGGCCAACGCTGCCGAGGGCCGGTTCGGGTAGGCGAACGTCGCCGCGAGATAGCCCACAACCCATCGTCTGTCGGAGCACGGCTTTCGAGGACGTGGTAGGTAACCGTCATGCCGGTTGGCTGCGAGTCGTAGTAGTCGGCGACGGCGTCGCGGCCGACCCCGTAGGGACGCAATCCCTGGAAGACGGCGTCCTCGCTGAACACGGCGGCCACCCGGGTCGGGTCGTGGGCGTCGATACCGGCCTTCCACTCGTCCATGGTGCGGTGAATGATCTGCACGCCGTCCATGTCAGTGGCCCGCGCTCTGGCCGCCGTCGACGTGCAGGACCTCGCCGGTGACAAACGGTGCGGTCTCCAGGTAGAGCACCGCATCCACGACGTCGGCTACCTCACCGACGTGGCCGACCGGGTGCAGTGCGGCAAGGGCATCGTATTCGGAAGGGTCGTGCATCGGCGTCCTGATGATGCCGAGAGACACTGCATTGGAACGGATTCCGCGTTTGGCGTACTCGATCGCCAACGCTCGCGTTGCGGCGTTGAGGCCGCCCTTGGTCAACGAGGCCAGCGCCGAAGGCACGGCCGAGTTGGCGTGCTCGACCAGCGTCGTCGAGATCGTCACCAGGTGTCCACCGGTGCCTTGCTCGAGCATCTGGGCCGCCGCCGCGCGGGAGACCTCGAAGAAGCCGCGAAGGTTCACGCCCGTGATGGCGGCATAGTCGTCGTCGGTGTAGTCGGCGAACGGTTTGGCGATGAAGATGCCTGCGTTGTTCACCACCGTGTCGAGGCGCCCGAAACGATCGACCGCCGCGTCGACGATGCGCTTGCCGACACCGGGCTGCCCGACGTCACCCGATACCGCCAGCACCATCGGGTCGTCACCGTCACCGATCGTGCGGGAGTTGGCCACGACGGCCCAGCCGAGCTTGCGGTATCCGGCCACCAGGCCGGCACCGATTCCCTGCGAAGCGCCGGTAATCAGTGCGACGCGCGGGTTCGTAGTCATGTTCGCATGTCCCTTCTCGTGGTGTGCCCGTTGAAACGCGTCGTCGGGCACTCCACAATCCTCGCTCGCGGGACCGGTTTGCTCGCTCCTGGTAGGCGCAGGCTCCCACTGCACTACGCTGCCGCGTGTGGAGCTGCGACAGCTGCGCTACTTCGTCACGGTGGCCGATGAGTTGAACTTCGGGCGGGCCGCCGAACGGCTGCGCATCGCGGGACCGTCGCTCTCGCAACAGATCAAGGCACTCGAACGCGACCTCAAGGTGCAACTGTTCGACCGCGACCGGCGTTCGGTGGCGCTGACCGCCGCCGGTTCGGCGCTTCTCCCGCGGGCCCGCGCCCTCATCGGCCAGGCCGACGAACTGCGTCGTGAGGCCCTCGGCCTCTCGTCGTCCGAGCCGATACGCATCGGCTACGTGCAGTGGTGCCCGACCGACTGGGCGGAGCGGGCAGCCGGCGTGGCACGGGTACGGCTGGACACCTGGGTGATGCCCTCGCACGCGCAGGCGGCTCGCGTCGCGGACCGCAGTCTGGACCTCGCGATCTGCTGGGTCGAGCGGACCGACCTTCGGTCAATGTCGTTGGACGCCAGGCTGATTGGTGCCGACCGGCTCTACGCGTTGAGCGTCGGACAGGACACGTCACCCGTGGACGCACGCAACCTGACGGTGTTGTTGGACTCCGACGAGTCGAGCTGGGCCTCGTGGAACCGGTTCGCCGAAGAGTTCGCCCGCGAATCCGGAGCCCGCGTGGTCCGCGTCGAGGACGGCGGAGTGACCGGTGCGAGCTTCTACGACCACGTCCGGGAGATGCGGGTCCCGGTGCTGAACAACCCCAAGGGCCAGGACGACCCAACGCCTGCGGGCCTGACGCGCCGGGCCGTCCAGCACCCTATCCCGATGTGGACGTGGTCGCTGGTGTGGCGACGTGGTGAGTCGAACCCGTTGGTGCACGCCGTCATCGATGCATTCACGGTCGGCATCGACGTGTCGAGCCTCACCGAAGCTGGGACGTGGCTACCCGCGGACGACCCGCACCGATGAGCTACCCGGTGTGTCCGGCGGATACTTGCCAGGTCAGTTCGACTGAGAGAGGTTTGATGGCCACCATTCCCGAAGGTTACGAGTCATTGTTGGAGCGGCCGCTCTTCGGCCACCTCGCCACCGTGCGCCCGACCGGCTTCAGCAAGCAGTAGATGCTCGTCGCATTCAGCGTCAGCCCGTCCGGC
>NZ_JAVRQA010000166.1:0-15868 GCF_032161845.1 Mycobacterium sp. | reverse complement strand
CGCCGGGAGAAGGAGTCTGCGATCGACGCGCAGGACTTCGAGAAGGCAGCCAACCTGCGCGACCGCGAGAAGACCCTGGTCGGACAGCGTGCCGAGCGGGAAAAGCAGTGGCGCTCGGGTGATCTCGACGTCGTCGCCGAAGTCGATGACGAGCAGATCGCCGAGGTGCTCGGCAACTGGACCGGTATCCCCGTGTTCAAGCTGACCGAAGCGGAGACCACTCGCCTGCTCCGCATGGAGGACGAGATCCACAAGCGGATCATCGGCCAGGAGGATGCCGTCAAGGCCGTCTCGCGGGCGATTCGCCGCACCCGTGCGGGGTTGAAGGATCCCAAGCGTCCGTCGGGGTCGTTCATCTTCGCCGGCCCGTCCGGTGTCGGCAAGACCGAGCTTTCCAAGGCGCTGGCGAACTTCCTGTTCGGTGACGACGACGCGCTGATCCAGATCGACATGGGCGAGTTCCACGACCGCTTCACCGCGTCGCGGCTGTTCGGTGCCCCTCCGGGGTACGTCGGCTACGAAGAGGGCGGCCAGCTCACCGAGAAGGTGCGTCGCAAGCCGTTCTCCGTCGTGCTGTTCGACGAGATCGAGAAGGCCCACCAGGAGATCTACAACACGCTCCTGCAGGTCCTCGAGGACGGCCGTCTCACCGACGGCCAGGGCAGGACGGTGGACTTCAAGAACACCGTGCTGATCTTCACCTCGAATCTCGGTACGTCCGACATCAGCAAGGCGGTGGGCCTCGGCTTCACCCAGGGTGGCGGCGAGAACAACTACGAGCGGATGAAGCTCAAGGTCAACGACGAGCTGAAGAAGCACTTCCGCCCGGAGTTCCTCAACCGCATCGACGACATCATCGTCTTCCACCAGCTGACGAAGGAAGAGATCGTCCAGATGGTGGAGCTGATGATCGGCCGGGTCGGCAACCAGCTCAGGGCCAAGGACATGACCATGGAGCTGACCGACAAGGCGAAGTCGCTGCTGGCCAAGCGCGGCTTCGACCCGGTGCTGGGGGCCCGCCCGTTGCGGCGGACCATCCAGCGCGAGATCGAGGATGCCTTGAGCGAGAAGATCCTCTTCGACGAGGTCGGCCCCGGTCAGGTCGTCACCGTCGACGTCGACAACTGGGACGGCGAGGGGGCCGGCGAGGACGCGGTCTTCACCTTCGTCGGCGCCGCCAGGCCCATCGTCGACGAGGACGCGCCGGATCTGGCCAAGGCTGGCGCGGCCCCGGCAACAGTGACCACCACGGAGTAACGAAGCTCAAACGTGAAGCGCCCCCGACCTGTCGGGGGCGCTTTTCGTTTGGCCACGCCATTTCGACTGTGCGGTTTCATCCGCGACTCGCCGCGGTCAGCGGATGAGATCGCACGATCGCAGGCGCTCTGGTTTGCCTGTGCCTATGATGCTCGAGTAACCGACGGACGAAGGAATGCTGGTGAAAATCCAGAGCGGTCGCGCCACTGTGAAAGTCAGACCCGACGTCCGTCAATCGTGATACGGGACGCGCACTCCCGAAAGGACACCTAACATGACATCTCCCGAAGCCCGTCAGAGCGCAGCCCCCGCGCTGGACTTCTCCGGTACGAGGGCTGCGGTATGGCTGTCGGCCACCGCCTTCCTCGCGCTGCTGGTGCTGTACTTCATCGGCATGGATCAGGGTGCGACGTCGATCTTCGGCAGCGACACCCACATCCACGAATTCGTGCACGACGCTCGCCACCTCCTCGGCTTCCCCTGCCACTGACGCGCAGGGAGTAGCCCACAAAATGGAAAAGCAGATCATCGGGCGCGGCCTTCTGGCCGGCGCCCTCGCAGGAGTGCTCGCCTTCGCGGTCGCACGCGTCTTCGTAGAGCCCGTGATCGAGCGGGCCATCGGTTACGAGGACGGGGTCGGCGCCGCGCACGAGGCCATGGAGACCGCGTCAGGACAGGGCGGTCACGATCACGGCGTGGACCTCTTCACCCGCGGCGTGCAGGCCAACATCGGCATGGGTTTCGGGGTGCTGGCGTTCAGCATCGCGATGGGCGCGCTGTTCGCCGTCGTGTTCGCAGTGGTCTACGGCCGGGTCGGCAACGTGTCGGCCCGCGTTCTGTCGGTGCTCGTCGCCGGCGGAATGTTGTTGAGCCTCTACGTCGTTCCCGGACTCAAGTACCCGGCCAACCCGCCAGCGGTAAGCCTGGAGGAGACCATTCGTCAGCGCACGATGCTGTACCTGCTGATGGTGGTGGTGTCCGCGGCACTGTTCGTCGGTGCGATCTACCTCGGCCGTCGACTGGTGGCCCGACTGGGCACCTGGAACGCCACGCTGGCTGCCGCCGGCAGTTACGTGGTCGCCATCGCGATCGTGATGCTCGTCCTTCCGACGATCGACGAGACGCCTGGTCCGCTGCGTGACGACGCAGGCAACATCATCTTCGGGGGATTCCCCGCCGACGACCTCTATCAGTTCCGGCTGTACTCGCTGGGAGTGCAGGTCGTGATGTGGGCGACCATCGGTCTGGTGTTCGCGGCCCTCATCTCGAAGGTGCTGGACGGCAAGCGAGACCGGGCCGACGCTAGTTTCTGACCTCGGGGCAGGAGCGCAGCGACCGGGGGATGATCCAACGTGAGTGAGATCGTCCGGCTGACCCTCGTCTCCCATGCGATGACGGATGCAATGGCAGCCGGACGGTTTCCCAGGGACGAGCCCCTGAATGCATTGGGGCAGCGTCAGATCGATGCGACCACCGACCTCGGCGTCGTCGACGCTGCGGTCTGCGCGCCCGAGAAGCGCACCAGGCAGACCGCTGAACTGCTCGGGTTGCGTGCCGAGACCGAGCCGCTGCTGGCCGATCTCAACTGCGGAGCTTGGCGCGGCAGCGTACTCACCGGTGTGGGTCCCGCCGAGCTCACGCTCTGGTTGACCGATCCCTCGCAGGCGCCCCACGGTGGTGAGTCGGTGGCGGACCTCGTCGCCCGCGTCGGCGGTTGGTTGGACTCGCTGGCGGATCGTCGCGGGCGGCTGGTGGCCGTCACTCATCCTGGCGTCATCCGCGCGGCGATCATCTTCGCGCTGAATGCACCGCCGAAGTCGTTCTGGCGCATCGACGTTGGCCCAGTCGGCCGTACCGTCCTGCACCTGCGCGGAGGCGCCTGGACCTTGAGGTCGACGGGCTGAGGCTCACGCCGGCTGGATGAGTCCGAATGTTCCCTGGGCGATGGACAGTAGCCAGCTGGCCGCCGTCAAACTGCGGAACTTCGGCCAGTTCAGTTGAAAGCTGACCACCCATGCCTGGCCCGTCCGGTCGACGGCATACCAGCTGAAGCCGATGTCGCCGGGTAGGTTTCCGCCCTTGGCGCCGATGTAGTTCCACTTCGTCTTGTCGAGTTCGATGCCGGGCGTTGCGGACAGGATGTCCTTGACTGGAGCGGCAGGACCCACCGCAACCGATTGCAACGTGGCGTGCACCCGGCAGATGTCCACCGCCGTGCCGTACCACTCGGCTCCGTATGGCGATGCCGGGGTGTGGGTCCGCGCCGGATCCGGTTCGTAGTGGCGGGTATTCGTCTGCGCGATGAGCTGTTCGCGACCCTGCGGTGAGGCGGCCTTCCACTGCTCGCGCAGATCGGGTTCACCCCATCCGACCGAGAACAGTTCGTGTGTGTTCGGGAAGGGCGTCATGCTGGCCGGGTCGTGGTGACCAGCGTGTACGAGTGCCCGTTCGACGGCACCTGGGCCGAGACGCGCCATCAGCAGATCGGTGGCCATGTTGTCACTAGCCGAGATCATCTGTTGCGCAGCACTTCTGACCGACACCTGCGAACCGGGTGGAAGGTCTTCGAAGCCGGCCGAGCCGACGGCCTTCGCTTCCTTCGTGATGGTCAGCTGATCTTCCCAGCCGACGGTGCCCGCGTTGACCGCGTCCGCGATGGCAAGCAGTACGTAGAGCTTGAAGATCGACGCCAGTGGCAGCGAGTCGTTCACGTTGCTGCCCGCCACGGGCGCACACTTGCCGTCGGAGACCTTCGAGGCTTGATAGGAGTAGCGCGCTCCGGACTTCGTCACGGCCGCGTCGATGTCGGACCACTGCTTGATCTCCGGCTTCTGAAGCGTGACTTCGAAACGGTCCACCAACCCGGCGTCATTGGTGCGCAACTCGATGTCTTGGCCGACTCCGTAGGACGTCAGCAGATGCAGGGTGGCCTGACCCGCGCCGTAGTCGATGCCGCTGACGGTGAAGGGCCGGTCCCACCACATCCTGTCCATCATGAAGGCGACGTCGTCCACCTGCGGAGCAGCGGCGAGCGTCTTGACGCCGACGGGACCGATCGGCCAATCCGAATTGAGCATGTCGACCGTTTGCTTGGCGCGCAGACCGGGCGGGGTGTTGGTCTCGATGCGGGCGCCGTAGGCGGCTTCAGCTGGGACGACCGGGCCGGTGTTCGCGCATCCGGAAGTCAGGGCGACGACGAGGGTGGCGGCAAGCCAAAGCGCGGTCGCCCCCCGTCTCACCGTGGCTACGCTCCGGCCCGCTGAACGTCCAACACGACCTCGAACTCGAGCAACGAGGCACCCGTGGCGACGGGGTTGGCGCGCTGACCCGCATGCGCCTCGACCGCGGGGCCGCTGGCCCAGGCCTGGAACGCCTCGTCGGACTCCCACTGGGTCACGACGAAGTAGCGGTTCTCGCCCTTCACGGGCCGCAGCAGTTGGAACCCGAGGAAGCCGGGCTGGCCATCGACGGCGTGCGCGCGGTTGGCAAAGCGCTTCTCCAACTCTGGGCCTGCGTCGGGCGGAACTTCGATCGCGTTGATCTTCACCACTGCCATGGGTACTACGTTACCGGTTCGTTATCGACGCTCGCGTGGCTCCCTGCCAGGATGTCCGGCATGCGTTCCGCATTGCTGACGAGCCGCGGCGGCGAAGGCGAGCCCATCGTCCTCGTGCACGGGCTGATGGGCCGAGGCACCACCTGGTCGCGTCAGGTGCCGTGGCTCACCGAACTGGGCGAGGTGTTCACCTACGACGCCCCATGGCACCGCGGGCGCGACGTCGAGGACCCGCATCCCGTCAGCACCGAGCGATTCGTCGCCGACCTCGCCGATGCCGTCACCGCGCTAGGGCGTCCGGTCACGTTGATCGGACATTCGATGGGCGGCCTGCATTCGTGGTGCCTCGCGGCGGAGTATCCCGATGTGGTGACGGCGTTGGTGGTGGAGGACATGGCGCCCGACTTCCGCGGAAGGACGACGGGGCCATGGGAGCCCTGGGTGCATGCGCTGCCGGTCGAATTTCGTTCTGAGCAAGAGGTTTTCGATGAGTTTGGGCCCGTGGCTGGCCGGTACTTCCTCGAGTCGTTCGACCGGACCGCCACCGGGTGGCGGTTGCACGGTCGCGCCGAACGCTGGCTCGAGATCGCGGCTCAGTGGGGGACCCGTGACTACTGGCGGCAGTGGCACGCCGTCCGTGCGCCCACGCTGCTCATCGAAGCGGGCAACTCCGTCACACCGCCGGGGCAGATGGACCAGATGCGAAAGACCGGCGACCAGGCCTCTTATCTGCGCGTGCCCGGCGCCGGTCACCTCGTTCACGACGACGCTCCACGGGAATACCGTGATGCGGTGGAACCGTTCTTAGCGACGTTCGCCCTTGACGCCTGAAGCGGGCCAGGCGGGGGAGTGCTCGAAACGAGTGCGGGCGGCGTCGGCGTCGTGTTGGACGCGGTACCAGTCGGGATCGCCGAACTGGTTCACCAGGTGGCCGCGGACCGCGTCGTTGCGGTGACTGGCCCAGCTCAGCAGCGCGGCGAGCGCGAACGGCGCGGACAGGATCAGGAAGGCAAGTATCACGTTCATGGCAGCAATTATTCGGCCGGAGATATTCCGCCAACAGTGGCAGTACAGACGTCGTGCGTTAAGATACTGCCATGATTAAGAGTGTCTCAGCACTGGTGCTGGACGGAGTGGCCCCCTTCGAGTTCGGTGTGCTCTGCGAGGTCTTCGGCATCGATCGCACCGCCGACGGAGTGCCGAACTTCGACTTCAAGGTCTGCGGCCCCGAGCCGGGCAAGCCGTTGCGGATGACGGTCGGTGCGCACCTCACCCCCGATCACGGCTTCGACGGCCTCGTCGGCGCCGATCTGGTCGCCATTCCCGCCTTCGTGGGCACCGACTACCCGCAGGCGGCGCTCGACGCGGTACGCGCCGCTGCCGAGTCGGGGTCGATCATCTTGACGGTGTGCTCGGGCGCGTTCCTGGCAGGCGCCGCGGGACTCTTGGACGGCCGCAAGTGCACCACCCACTGGATGCATGCCGATGCGCTGGCGGCGCTGCATCCCACAGCTGAGATCGATCGCAACGTGCTGTTCGTCGACGACGGCAACCTGATCACCAGCGCGGGCACCGCCGCCGGTATCGACGCCTGTCTGCATCTGGTCCGGCGTGAGATGGGTAGTGAGATCACCAACATCATCGCCCGCCGGATGGTCGTGCCACCCCAGCGCGACGGTGGGCAGCGTCAGTACATCGACCAGCCCATCCCGGTTCGTTGCTCGGAAGGCTTTGCCCCACAGCTGGATTGGATATTGGCCAATCTGGGGACGCCACACACGGTCGCCACGCTCGCGAATCGCGCCAGCATGTCTGCCCGCACGTTCGCGCGCAGGTTCGTCGACGAAACTGGCCGCACCCCGATGCAGTGGGTCACCGACCAGCGGGTGCTCTATGCACGGCGCCTGCTCGAGGAGACCGACCTCGACATCGACCGCGTCGCGGACAAATCCGGGTTCGGAACGGCAACTTTGTTGCGGCACCACTTCCGCCGAGTCATCGGTGTCACGCCATCGGATTACCGCCGCCGCTTCGCCTGCGACGACTCCGGTGTTGCGGCGACGGCCTGACACCACGTACCGCCCCTTGACGTAATACCCCCTAGGGGTATTGTGTGTCGTAGGCGGAGATACCCCCATGGGGTATCAATGACGCGAAAGGAGGCTGTGCGATGAACACGACCAAGTACCAAGTGACCGGGATGACCTGTGGCCACTGCGAAAGAGCCATCATCGCGGAGGTCGGCCAGATCGGCGGAGTCGAGCACGTCGACGTCTCAGCAGCTACCGGCATCCTCGTGGTGACCAGCAGCGGCGAACCCGACGACGGTCGGATCTTGGCCGCGGTCGACGAAGCCGGCTATTCGGCGGTGCGTTTCTGACATGCGCGCGGGGACCAAGCTCGGTCTGTACGCCGTGGTTCTGGCTACGATCTTCGTCGTCGGCTTCGTCGGCGCTCGCGCGTTCATGCCCGCAGCCGCGTCCGCGGGATGGACCACCACGCCGACCGGCCACGGAGCGCAACACCCCACCGAGATGGCCGGGCTGTCGATCGAACAGGACGGGTATCAGATCCGCGACGTGGCGGCCCCCGGCACCGTCGGACGGGACGGCCCGCTGTCGTTCCGCTTGACCGGCCCCGGTGGAACCCCGGTCACCGACTACGACACCGCACACGACAAGGACCTTCACCTGATCGTCGTCCGCAGCGACGGCGCCGAATTCCGGCACGTGCACCCCGTCGACGACGGTGACGGCCGGTGGTCGATGCCGTGGCGGTGGAACTCGGCAGGCTCCTACCGGCTATTCGCCGACTTCGTGCCAACGGGCCTCGGCAGCACCGTGACACTGACGTCGACCACGTCGGTCGCCGGTGACCTGACGCCTACACCGCTGCCGCCGAACTCAGCCGTCGCCACCCTCGGCGACCTCACCATCGCCCTCGACGGATCGCTGCACGTCGGCAACGAATCGACCCTGACGTTCACCGTCACCCGCGCCGGGCAGCCGGTGCGGACGCTCGAGCCGTACCTCGACGCGTACGGACACCTGGTGGCGTTGCGGGCCGGGGATCTCGGGTACCTGCACATGCATCCGATGGGTGAGCCTGGCGACGGGACCACTCAGCCCGGTCCGGAAGTCATGTTCATGGCTACCGCGCCGACCGAAGGAAAGTACTTGCTGTACCTGGACTTCAAGCTCGACGGAGTGGTCCGCACCGCGGAGTTCGCAACCACCGCGACGCCGGGTCATTGACCAGCCCAGCAGATGGAAGGACGGATCTCGTGACGACATCGAGCATCGAGCTCGACATCAGCGGCATGACCTGTGCGTCATGCGCCATGCGGATCGAGAAGACGCTCAACAAGCTCGACGGCGTCTCGGCGACGGTGAACTACGCCACCGAGAAGGCGCGCATCAACACCCCGTCCGCGTTCGACGCCGCCGCGTTGATCGCCGAAGTCGAGAAGACCGGCTACGGCGCCGCCCTGCCGGCCTCGAAGAATTCGGCACCGAATGCCGATGAACGACAAGAAGATCCGGAGCTGACGGGCCTGCGCCACCGTCTCATCGGCTCGATAGTGCTCTCGGTGCCGGTGATCGTCCTCGCAATGGCCCCAGCGTTGCAGTTCACCTACTGGCAGTGGGCCTCCCTGGTCCTCGCCGCCCCGGTGATCGTGTGGGGGGCATGGCCGTTCCACCGAGCCGCGTTCGCCAACCTTCGGCACGGCGCCGCGACGATGGACACCCTCATCTCGGTCGGCACCTCGGCGGCGTTCCTGTGGTCGCTGTACGCGCTGTTCCTTGGCGATGCCGGGGCGCCGGGGATGACACACCCGTTCGAGTTCACCATCGCCCCAACGGACGGGGCCGCCAACATCTATCTGGAGGTCGCCGCAGGCGTCACCACGTTCGTTCTGGCCGGACGGTATTTCGAGAAGCGATCCAAGCGTCAAGCAGGCGCCGCCCTTCGGGCACTCTTGGAGTTGGGCGCCAAAGACGTTGCGGTACTGCGCAATGGTGTCGAGACCCGAATCCCGACCGAGGACTTGGCAGTCGGTGACGAGTTCGTCGTTCGGCCTGGCGAGAAGATTGCCACCGACGGCGTCATCGTCGACGGCACCTCCGCGGTCGACGCGTCCATGCTGACCGGGGAATCGGTGCCGGTCGAGGTCGCCGAAGGCGATGCCGT
This sequence comes from Mycobacterium sp., assembly GCF_032161845.1. Lineage (GTDB taxonomy): Bacteria > Actinomycetota > Actinomycetes > Mycobacteriales > Mycobacteriaceae > Mycobacterium. The sequence continues at coordinate 6,864 of NZ_JAVRQA010000166.1, read as the reverse complement.
CGTCGGCGCGACCGTCAATGCCGGTGGACGGCTGGTGGTGCGCGCCACCAGGATCGGGTCGGACACTCAGCTCGCACAGATGGCCAAGCTGGTCGAGGACGCCCAGTCGGGCAAAGCCGACGTCCAACGCCTGGCGGACAAGATCTCCGGGGTCTTCGTGCCGATCGTGATCGGTATTGCCGTCGCGACCCTCGCGGTGTGGCTCGGCGGCGGGTTCCCCATCTCGGCTGCGTTCACCGCCGCCGTCGCAGTGCTGATCATCGCGTGCCCCTGTGCGCTCGGATTGGCCACGCCGACGGCGCTTCTGGTCGGGACTGGCCGCGGTGCCCAGCTCGGCATTCTGATCAGGGGCCCCGAGGTCCTGGAATCGACGCGCAAGATCGACACCATCGTGCTGGACAAGACGGGAACGGTCACCACCGGCAAGATGACCCTGCTGGGCGTCACCACCGCCGCCGACACCAGCGAGGACCAGGTGCTGCGGCTCGCGGGAGCCCTCGAGGACGCGTCCGAACACCCCATCGCCCAAGCGATCTCCAAGGGCGCAGCGCAGCGGGTCGGCACCCTGCCCACCCCGGAGGCCTTCAAGAACATCGAAGGCATGGGGGTCCAGGGGATCGTCGACGGTCACCTGGTGATCGTCGGACGGGCGTCATTGCTCGAGGACTGGTCCATCACGATGAGCGCGGAACTGGCTGCCGCCAAGGAGGCTGCGGAGACGGCTGGCCAAACCGCAGTGGTCGTCGCCTGGGACGGAGCGGTCCACGGCGTGCTGGTCGTCGCCGACGCAGTCAAGGACACCAGTGCCGAAGCGGTCGCTCAGTTCAAGGCGTTGGGGCTGGCCACGGTTCTGTTGACCGGCGACAACCGGACTGTCGCAGAGCAAGTCGCCAGGCAGGTCGACATCGATCGGGTCATCGCCGAAGTCCTCCCGCAGGACAAGGTCGACGTCGTCGCCCGGCTGCAAGCCGAGGGCAAGGTGGTCGCGATGGTCGGTGATGGCGTCAACGACGCCGCTGCACTGGCGCAAGCCGATCTGGGGCTGGCGATGGGAACCGGAGCCGACGTGGCGATCGAAGCCGCCGACCTGACTCTGGTTCGAGGCGATCTGAGGTCCGCTGCCGACGCAATCCTGCTGGCGCGCAGGACATTGTCGACGATCAAGGTCAACCTGTTCTGGGCGTTCGCGTACAACGTGGCCGCGATCCCGCTGGCCGCATTCGGGCTACTGAATCCGATGCTCGCCGGCGCCGCGATGGCGTTCTCGAGCGTCTTCGTCGTCAGCAACAGCCTTAGGCTGAGAACGTTCCGCTCCCAAGCCGACTGAGCTGTGATCAGGGCGCGTACACGCACCAGGTGCCTGGGACGCCCTTGAGTCGATGCTCGCCGCGGTCGGTGAACTTCCGGTGCGAACCGGTCACGATCTCGCGCACCGTCGATGACACCAGAACCTCGCTCGGACCGGCAAGGGCGGCGACCCGCGCACCGATGTGCACCGCCATCCCCGCGACGTCGTGCCCGCGCATCTCGACCTCGCCGGCGTGGATCCCGACCCGCACCTCGATGCCGAGCGTCGCGACCGCTTCGACGATGCCCTCCGCACAGTCGAGGGCGACACTGGGACTGCTGAACGTCGCGACGAAACCGTCACCGGCCGTGTTGACTTCGCGACCGCCATAACGCAGGAGTTCCCTGCGCACCACCGTGTCGTGACTGTCGAGAAGATCACGCCAGTGATCGTCGCCGAGGGTGGCTGCGCGCTCGGTGGAACCGACGATGTCGGTGAACACGATCGTCGTGAGGACGCGTTCGAGGTCGATGCCGCCCCGCTTGCCGGTGACGAACTCCTCGATCTCCGCGAGGACGGGCGTGGTGTCGCCGACCCAGTACAGCGAGTCCGTTCCTGGTAACTCGACGTAGCGGGCGCCCTCGATGTTCTCGGCGAGGTACCGGCCGTGCCCGACCGTGACGAACGACGCCTCCGCGCGGTGCATCACCAGAGTCGGGGCTGTGATGAGCGGAAGCATTTCCCGCGCATCGGCATCAGCGAGGGCCTGATTGGCTCTGCGGGCCATGCTCGGCGAAGCCGCCCGATTGCCCGCCGCGTCCCACCACGTTCGGAACGCCTGATCGCGGGCCACCGACGGCGCGAGCATTTCGAGAACGTCGAAGCCCTGCTCGAACGCGTCCGGCTCCATGGCGATCGTGGTGAACGGGTTGGCGCCGTTGGAGCGAATGCCGGCTTCGTAGTCATGCGCCCACAGCGCGCGCGCACCTGCGGTGAGCAGGACGAGGCGGGACACCCGTTCGGGCCGATCACTTGCGAGGAACAGCGCACTCACCGCCGTGAACCCAGATGCCAGGATCGTGGCGCTCTCGCAGCCGACCGCATCCATCACCGCGACGGCGTCCTCCGCCCAGCAGGCCGGGGTGATCTTGTCGGCGCCGATGCGCGAGGACATCCCCATCCCGCGGTGGTCGAACCGGATCACCCGGCAGAACGACGACAGGCGACGGTAGAAGCGGTACATCGAGGGCTCGGCGTCGATCGAGTCGATCGGAATGAACGGTCCGGGCATCACGACCAGATCGACCGGGCCGTCGCCGATCACTTGGTAGGCGATGTCGAGATCGCCCCGCGATGCGTAACGAGTCCGCGGGGCCCGCGAAACGGGTACGACCACGTTCTTAGGCTAGTTCACCGAGTCGTTCGGGGCCTGCGAATCAGCGCGGCCCTCGCCACCTTCACCTGCAAGCGCAAATTGGCCGTCCGCGGTCTGCTCGACGAGACCGTCGGTCAGCAGTGAGTGCAGTGCGCGATCGCGCTGGGTCGGGTCCGTCAACCACGCCACGTCCAGCTGCGCACGGTCAACGGGAGCGTCGTTGGCGCGCAACACATCCAACAGCCTGCCTCGCACCTGTCGATCCGTGCCCGCGTACTTCTGCGCTCGGCGGACGGGCTCCGTCGATGGCGGGAAACCAGCCGACCGCCATGCGCAGACTTGCAACGGGCACAGCCCGCATTGGGGTGACCGCGCGGTGCACACGGTGGCGCCGAGCTCCATCAAGGCAATCGAAAACCTTGGTGCGCGTGAGTCATTGGGGAGGATTGCGTCGACGTCGGCGAGGTCGCGGACGCTGGCGGGCGAGTCTGCCCGGCCGTGCACCGCCCTGGCCACCACGCGGCGCACGTTGGTGTCGACGACGGGAACCCGCTTGCCGTAGGCGAAGCACGCGATGGCCCGCGCGGTGTAGGTACCGACGCCGGGCAATGCGAGGAGCGCGTCGACGTCGTCGGGCACCACGTCGCCGTGCTCGACGGCGATCACCGTCGCACACTCGTGCAAACGCTTGGCTCGCCGCGGATAGCCGAGCTTGCCCCACGCCCGCAGGACGTCGGCCGCACTCGCGGCTGAGGTAGCGGACGGCGTCGGCCACCTCGCCACCCAGTCCCGCCAGATGGGCTCGACTCGGGCGACGGGGGTCTGCTGCAACATGAACTCACTGACCAGGATCTGCCACGCCGAGACCCCCGGCCGGCGCCACGGAAGGTCCCGCTGTGCCTGCTCGTACCACCGCAACAGCACGGTCGAATCGATCATCGTCGGCCACTGCGGCAGAATGGCGACCATGCCCAATACGAATCCGTTGACCGCTTGGAAGGCACTCAAGGAGGGTAACGACCGGTTCGTTTCGGGTAAGCCAGAGCATCCCAGCCAGAGCATCGAAGATCGGGCGAGGTTGGCTCACGGCCAGAAGCCGACCGCGGTGGTGTTCGGATGCGCCGACAGTCGGGTGGCCGCCGAGATCATCTTCGACGCGGGGCTTGGCGACATGTTCGTGGTCCGCACCGCAGGCCACGTCGCGGATTCGGCGGTGTTGGGCTCGATCGAGTACGCCGTCACGGTGCTGGACGTGCCGCTGATCGTGGTGCTGGGCCACGACAGTTGTGGTGCGGTCAAGGCGACGCTGGCTGCGCTCGACGACGGCGAGGTGCCCGGCGGGTACGTCCGCGACATCGTGGAGCGGGTGACGCCGTCGATTCTGCTGGGTCGTCACGCGGGCTTGAGTCGCGTCGACGAATTCGAAGTCCGGCACGTCAACGAGACCGTCGCGCAGCTGCGGATCCGCTCCGCGCCGATCGCGCAGCGCATCAGCGAGGGCACGCTGGCCATCGCCGGCCTGACCTACCATTTGGCCGACGGCAGGGTCGTTCTGCGCGATCATGTGGGTGACATCGGCGAAGGCTGACGGGCGACACGCCGGGCGAGGTCAGACGGCTATGCGTGACCTGGCCTTACCGTAGATTCGTGCTGGAAACTGAACCGCATAACTCGTTGCCGCCGGAGATCTACCGGCGCAGGCGCTTTCTTGCGCTGGGGGTTGGGGCGCTAGTTCTCGTCATCATCATCGCTGTCGTCGTGGTGGTGTTCGCCAACAGCACCGGTGGTAACTCGACGGGCACGCAGCAGGCGTCGCCGGCCAGCGCCGCACCGCAGTCGCTGCTTCCGGGCGAGAACCCCGAGGTCAAGAGCCCAATCCTGCCGCCGGCTCAGCAGGCGCCGCCCCCGACGCCGACGCCCGTCGAAGCGGTCGTCCCGCCGCCGGTGCTGAAGGAGGGTGACGATTGCCCTGACTCCGCACTGGCGGTCAAGGGCATCACCAGCCAGCCCAACTACGTGGTCGGCGATCAGCCGAAGTTCACCATGGTCGTCACCAACATCGGCCTGGTCGCGTGCAAGCGCGACGTCGGCGCGGCGGTACTGGCCGCCTACGTGTACGGACTCGACAACAACCGGCTCTGGTCGAACCTCGACTGCGCACCGTCCAACGAGACGCTGGTCAAGACGTTCAACCCCGGCGAGCAAGTGACCACCGAGGTGACCTGGACCGGCATGGGCTCTGCGGCGAACTGCCCGCTGCCGCGCCAGCCGATCGGGCCGGGCACGTACAACCTGGTGGTGCAACTGGGCAACCTCCGGTCGGCGACGGTTCCGTTCATCCTGGCCGAGCCCGCCGCCCCGGCACCGCCCGCTGACGCGCCGCCCGCCGACGCTCCAGCGCCCGCAGGCAACTAACCCCAGCGCAGGTTGAGTTCTCGTTCGTAGTTGACGCGGCACCAGCCGAAAGAGAACTTGGATCGGCGACGCTCGCTCGGACCTACACTTCGGAAATGTTCTCGGAGACGCGCTACGCGCTGAACGGGGATTTGCACGTCGCCTATCGCGCGTCGCGTGAGAGTGAGCGCGACATCGTGTTCGTCCCGATGTGGTTCGGCAACTGTGAGGACTATCCAGACCAGCCGCCTCTTCGAGGGTGGATCGAGGCAATGACATCGCTCGGTCGGCTGATTTTCTTCGACCAGCCGGGCACCGGAGCGTCTGATCCCGTCAAGTCGGGCGCGCTGCCGACGTTGGAGCAATGGGCTGACAGCATCACCGCGGTGTTGGACGATCTCGGGAGTCGTGAAGCGGTGCTCCTCGCGGCTACACCCGCGGTGGCGACGGGCGCGCTGTTCGCGGCGACACATCCTTCGCGCACAACCGGGTTGGTCGTGCTGGAGGGCTACGCGAATCCGATGGCTGAGCGCACCGAGGGACCCACAGCCGAGCAGATATATGCCGCCACGGTCGCCATGTGGGGGACGGGCGAGTTCCAGCATTCGATGAATCCGGACATGCCGTGGAACGAGGAGATCCGGGCGGCGTCGGCACGCTGGGAACGGCGGGCGGCGAGTCCAGGGACCGTCGCCCACATGATGCCTCTAATGGCCGAAATGGATGTGCGGGCGTTGCTTCCCACAGTCCGCGTCCCGACACTCGTCATCCATCACACCGACGACCCCTTTATCCCCTCCGAGTGGGGCAAAGACGTCGCTGATCGCATACCGGGCGCGAAATACGTGGAGCTTCCGGGGCGCAACGTCAGTCACTTCTACGAGCCCGACTGGCGAGCGTCGTTTCAGGAGATCGCCGAGTTCCTCACCGGCGAGCAAGCCGAAGTGGCTGACGATCGGGTGCTCTCCACGGTGCTGTTCACCGACATCGTGGAGTCGACGCGACGGGCCGCCGACATCGGCGACCGTGACTGGCACGCGCTGCTCGACGCACACGACGCCATCGTGCGGTCGCAATTGTCGCGGTTTCGGGGTCGTGAGGTGAACACCTCGGGTGATGGTTTTCTGGCGATGTTCGATGGTCCGCAGCGAGCGATCCGCTGCGCCATGGCAATTCGCGATGCGGTGCAGGCGCTGGGTATCCAGGTCCGCGCCGGGTTGCACACCGGCGAATGCGAGGTACGCGGCGACGACATCGGCGGGATCGCCGTGCACATAGGTGCCCGGGTGAGCGCCCTGGCAGGGCCGAACGAGGTTCTGGTGTCTAGCACGTTGCGGGACCTGGTGATCGGGTCAGGACTCGAATTCGACGACCACGGAGCCCATCAGCTCAAGGGCGTTCCCGGCGATTGGCACATATCCGCCGTCGTCGCTCCATAGCGATGTGTTTTGCGCCGACCCGACGCCTGGAGGTTTAGAGGTTTAGAACGGTGCAGGATCATCGTCTTCTCGGTCCCGGATGGCGGACTTTCCACTGTGCGAGGTGTTCTCGGGATCTTCTTCGATGGTCTGGTTTCTAGCCCGTTCGTCGTTGATGCGGTGGGCGCGGTCTTGGGTTCGGGTGGTGCGCCGCCGCGGCATGGTGAGTCCGGCGGTGTGAGCCGGGGGTGGTGTCCCGGTCGCGGCGATGGGTGCGGTGGGTTCGGACAGGGTCGGGAACAGCAGCCGGCTTGCTGGGGTGGTGGTGTACGTGCGGCCGTCGGGGGCAGTCCAGTGAATGGTGCCGTCCGGCATTTGTCGATCACGCC
>NZ_JAVRQA010000165.1:0-2637 GCF_032161845.1 Mycobacterium sp. | reverse complement strand
TCGGGCAGGTCACGGTAGAGGTAGACGTGCGCGTTGGGGGGAAGGATCGTCGATGCATCAACGACGGTTCCGTCGGCGCAGACCACTTCTCCGGCAAGGACTTTCCTAGCAGCATCCGCGCCGAACCGGTCCGCCAACTCGACGAGCACCGCACCACCGCGCAACCGCACTCGCGCCGGCCCAAGGCCGTCACGCACCGGCAGCGGCGCAGGGCGCCTCACGTCAAGGGCACCGGCTCGAGGATTTCGGCACGCGCCTCGGGGGCAGCCGCGCGCAACGCATCGGCAGACTCGTCATCGGGCTGAGTCTGCGACAGCACCTCGGCTTCGACCCGGGCTCGATAGGTCGTCACCTCGCGGTCGACGTCCTCGGCGCTCCAACCAAGCACGGGGGCAACGACTTCGGCGACCTCACGCGCACAGTCGACCCCGCGGTGCGGATACTCGATCGAGATGCGCATCCGCCGCGACAGGATGTCCTCGAGATGCAGCGCCCCCTCCGCGGCCGCGGCGTAATACGCCTCGACCTTCAGGTAAACCGGCGCTTCGGTGATGGGCGTCAACAACTCTGGACGTCCCTCGGCCATCGCCAACACCTCGCCGATCAGCGATCCGTAACGGTCCAGCAGATGCCGAACCCGGTACGGGTGCAAGTTGTAGTGCGCGCCGACGTGTTCGGTCTGGTTGATCAGGGCAAAGTAGCCGTCGGCGCCCATGAGCGGCACCTTCTCGGTGATCGACGTCGCCACCCTGGTCGGGATGAACACGCTGGCCGCGTCGATGGCGTCTTGGCCCATCACCCGATAGGTCGTGTACTTGCCGCCGGCGATCGCGACGAGACCCGGCGATGGCGTCGCCACGGCGTGCTCGCGCGACAGCTTGGAGGTTTCTTCGCTCTCCCCGGCCAGCAGCGGCCGAAGGCCCGCGTACACGCCGTCGATGTCGTCATGGTTCAACGGCGTGGCCAAGACGGTGTTGACCGTCTCCAGGATGTAGTCGATGTCGGCCTTGGTGGCAGCGGGGTGCGCCAGGTCCAGGTTCCAGTCGGTGTCGGTCGTGCCGATGATCCAGTGCGTACCCCACGGAATGACGAAGAGCACCGACTTCGCGGTCCGCAGGATGATCGCCACTTCGCTGACGATGCGGTCGCGGGGCACCACGATGTGAACGCCCTTGGACGCCCGCACGCGGAACCGACCACGCTCCTTGGACAGGGCTTGGATCTCATCGGTCCAGACGCCGGTGGCGTTGACGACGACGTGCCCGCGAACCTCGGTGACCGCGCCGTCCTCGGAGTCGCGCACCCGCACGCCCGTCACCCGGTCACCCTCGCGCAGCAACGACACCACCTGTGTCGAAGTCCGCACCACCGCGCCGTAGTGGGCTGCCGTGCGGGCCACCGTCATGGTATGCCTGGCGTCGTCGACCACCGTGTCGTAATAGCGGATTCCACCGATCAACGAACTGCGCTTCAGCCCAGGTGCCAATCTCAGCGCACCGGCCTTGAGCAAGTGCTTTTGCGCGGGAACCGATTTCGCGCCGCCCAGTTGGTCGTAGAGGAAGATGCCTGCCGCCACGTAGGGCCGCTCCCACAGTCGCTTGGTCAGTGGAAATAGGAACGGCAAGGGCTTGACCAGGTGGGGTGCCAGCGTCGTCAGGGACAGTTCGCGTTCGTGCAGTGCCTCGCGGACGAGCCCGAACTCGAGTTGCTCGAGGTAGCGAAGGCCGCCGTGGAACATCTTCGACGACCTGCTCGAGGTGCCGGACGCGAAGTCGCGCGCTTCGACGAGCGCCACCTTGAGGCCGCGGGTGGCGGCATCGAGCGCTGCCCCCGCGCCGACGACCCCGCCGCCGATGACGACGACGTCGAATTGCTCGTTGCCAAGGCGTTCCCAGGCCTGGGCGCGCCCTTCGGGGCCGAGAAGGGTCTGCCCGTTGCCCGGGCCGGGGATGGCGGCAACCGGGCCGATGGTTCGCTCGCGAGCGTCGCTCACAACCAAGGACTCCTTGTTACTCGTCGGTAGGCGGACGGGTTCGAGCCTACGTGGCCCTAGTCCAAATCGTCGTGCGCCATCAAGCGACGAGCGGCCTCGACCGTCGATCCAGACAGTGACGGGTATACCGATAGCGTCTGGGCAAGGTCCGTGACCGAGATCCTGTTCTGCACCGCCAGCGCGATAGGCAGGATCAATTCGGAGGCGATCGGCGCGACGACCACCCCACCGATGACGACTCCGGTCGCCGGTCGGCAGAAGATCTTGACGAAGCCGCGGCGCAGCAGCGACATCTTGGCTCTGGCGTTGGTGGTCAGCGGCAGCATCAGCGTGCGCGCGGGCACCGTCCCGTTGTCGATAGCGGTCTGCGGTACGCCGACGGCGGCGATCTCGGGGCGGGTGAAGACAGCGGCGGCAACGGTGCGCAGGCGAATGGGCGACACTCCCTCACCGAGCGCGTGATACATCGCGATGCGGCCCTGCATGGCGGCCACCGACGCCAGTGGCAGGAGTCCGGTGCAGTCGCCGGCGGCGTATATGCCGGCCGCAGAGGTACGCGAAACGCGATCCACTGCAAGGTAATTGCCACTTCCCAGCTCGATGCCGACCTTCTCGAGGCCGAGGTTCTCGGTGTTGGGCACCGA
>NZ_JAVRQA010000164.1:0-8255 GCF_032161845.1 Mycobacterium sp. | reverse complement strand
ATGTCGGTCAGCGAGGAGCTGTCGATCGGTGCGATGACCAACACCTTGACGCCCTTGGTGATCATGTTCTCGATCTGGGACACCTGGTTCTGCACCACGTCGTCCCCGTACTGAAGGTCGGTGTCGTAGCCGAGCTTCTTGAACTGCTCGGCCATGTTGTTGCCGTCGGCGACCCAGCGTTCCGACGACTTCGTCGGCATCGCGATGCCCACCGTCCCGGTCCGTTCACCTCCGGCGCCGCTGGGGCCGGCGGCCTCGGGTGCCGTCGAGCGACCGCATCCTGCGGTCGTCAATGCGGCTGCGATGGCCAGCGCGCCCATCGCTCGAATGAAGCCCTTGCGCATGAAATCCTCCGGTTGATTTTCGTCCCAGCGCGTACTCGCGCCTCGGACCGTGCGTGATGTTAGCGCTAACAAACGTCGATGATGTGACGCGGCTCACGCATTTGTCAAGGGCATCGACGGCCGAATGTTAACGCTCACACCGGTTGACATTCCGAAAATGTGAGCGTTAACATTCGACGGTGTAACGCGGGTCACACCGAGCCGAGACACCAAAGGAGCTGTCGTGAAAAGGGTTCTAACTGCGGCGATAAGCCTGGTCACCGTCGGCGTGTTGGCCGCGTGCGGTAGCGGACAAGCGCCATCCGGCGGCGGGTCCAGCGACGGGAAGCTGACCATGGGGTTCTCCCAGGTGGGCGCGGAGAGTGGCTGGCGCACCGCCAACACGAAATCCATCCAGGAAGCCGCCCAGGCCGCGGGCGTCGACCTGAAGTTCTCCGATGCAGGAGGCGAGCAGGAGAACCAGATCTCCGCGATCCGCTCCTTCGTGCAGCAGCGCGTCAAGGTCATCGCCTTCAGCCCGGTGGTACGCACCGGTTGGGACGCCGTGCTCCTCGAAGCCAAGAACGCAGGCATCCCGGTCATCCTCACCGACCGCGCGGTCGACACCCAGGAGAAGGACGTCTACAAGACCTTCATCGGCGCGGACTTCGTCCAGGAGGGCCAGTGGGCCGGCGACTGGGTGGTCAAGCAGTACGCATCGGCACCCGGCCCGGTCAACATCGTCCAACTCGAAGGCACCACCGGATCCGACCCGGCACTCGAGCGCACGTCCGGCTTCGCCAAGGGCATCGGCGCCAACCCCAACCTGAAGATCGTCGCTACCCAGAGTGGTGACTTCACCCGCTCGGGTGGCAAGCAGGTGATGGAGGCATTCCTGAAGGCCAACCCGAAGATCGACGTGGTGTTCGCGCAGAACGACGACATGGGCCTCGGCGCCATGGAAGCCATCGAGGCGGCCGGGCTCAAGCCGGGGCAGGACATCAAGATCGTCGCGGTCGACGCGACGCACGACGGCATGCAGGCCCTCGCCGACGGCAAGTTCAACTTCCTCGTCGAGTGCAACCCGCTGCTCGGGCCGCAGCTGATGGACATCGCCAAGAAGGTCGCCGCCGGTGAGTCGGTGCCTGCCCGCATCGTCACTCCCGACCAGACCTTCGATCAGCAGCAGGCCGCGAAAGTACTTCCCGAACGCAAGTACTGACGCCCAAGACCGTCGATGCCGCCCGGGCGCCGGGCCCCCTCCCCCCAGGGCCACCCGGAAACCCCCCCAAACCCCCGGGCGGCATCGGCTACCAGCGAAGGATCTTCGATGACCACACCACACACGGAGACTTCCGACGCCCCGGTGGTCCGCATGCAGGACGTCACCATCGACTTTCCCGGCGTCAAGGCGCTCGACGGCGTCGACTTCCGCTTGCTGCCAGGCGAAGTCCACGCGCTGATGGGGGAAAACGGCGCAGGCAAGTCGACGTTGATCAAGGCGCTCACCGGGGTCTATGACATCGACTCGGGCAGCATCACCGTCGGCGGCACCGAGCAGCGGTTCAGCAGCCCGAGGCAGGCGCAGGACGCAGGCATCAGCACGGTGTACCAAGAGGTCAACCTCTGCCCCAATCTGACTGTGGCCGAGAACATTCTGCTTGGCCGCGAGCCGCGCCGCCTTGGACGCATCGACTACCGCGCGATGAACCGTCGAGCCAAGGAACTACTGGCCGAGATCGAGCTGACCATCGACCCAAGCTCCACCCTCGGCGACCACCCGATCGCCGTCCAGCAGCTCGTCGCCATCGCCCGCGCAACGGCCATCTCCGCGCGGGTGCTCATCCTCGACGAACCCACCTCCAGCCTCGACACCGACGAGGTCGCCGAGTTGTTCCGGGTGATGCGGCGCCTGCGCGACGGGGGCACGGCCATCCTGTTCGTGTCGCACTTCCTCGACCAGGTCTATCAGATCTCCGATCGAATGACGGTGCTACGCAACGGCCGTCTGGTCGGCGAATACCAGACGGCCACGCTGGACCGGGTGAAGCTGATCGCCGCGATGCTTGGTCACGAGCTCGACCTGCTGGAGGAGATCGCGGACACCGTCGCGAAGACCGACCCGCAGGCGGGGGAGCCCGTCCTGCGCGCCAAGGGCATCGGTCGCCCGCCCCGGGTGCATCCCACCGACCTCGACGTCCACCGCGGGGAGGTGGTGGGACTGGCGGGGCTGCTCGGCTCCGGCCGAACCGAGTTGGCGCGGCTGATCTTTGGAGCCGACCGCGCGACCAGTGGGCAGTTCGAGGTCGGCGGAAAGCCGACCGCCATCCGGTCGCCGCGCGCCGCCATCGCCAAGGGATTCGCCTTCTCCTCAGAAGACCGCAAGGCCGAAGGCATCATCGGTGACCTGAGCGTTCGCGACAACCTGGTGCTGGCGCTGCAGGCCCGCCGCGGCTTCGCCCGTCCACTGTCGAAGAAGATCAAGGACGACGTGGTGGGTCGCTACATGGAGGCCCTCGACATCCGGCCGCGCAACCCAGGGGCGATGGTGAAGAACCTCAGCGGCGGCAACCAGCAGAAGGTGCTGCTGGCGCGCTGGCTCATCACCGAGCCGCAGCTCATCATCCTCGACGAACCCACCAGAGGCATCGACGTCGGCGCGAAGGCGCAGATCCAGAAACTCGTCGCCGACCTGGCCGCCCAGGGCATGGGCGTGGTCTTCATCTCCGCAGAACTCGACGAGGTATCCCGGATCAGCGACCGGATCGCCGTGCTGCGCGACGGGCAGTGCATCGCCGAGGTCGGCTCGGACTGCTCGGTTAAGGAACTGACGGCCCTCATCGCGGGAGGGACGCAACCGTGATCAAGCGAATCGGCGCATCGCCACTGCTCTGGCCGTGCCTGGCGCTCGTCGCGCTGCTCGTCGTCAATGTCATTCTCACGCCGACGTTTCTGAGCATTCGCGTGCAGGACGGCCACCTGTTCGGCAGCCTGATCGACATCCTGCGCAATGGCGCCCCCACGATGCTGGTGGCCCTCGGCATGACACTGGTCATCGCGTCGCGCGGCATCGACCTGTCCGTCGGCGCCGTCGTCGCCGTCAGCGGTGCGCTCGCGTGCGCCCACATCGCCGGCTCCGCCGACCCGGCGAGCGCCGGCACCGTGATCACCGCCATGGGCATCGCCATGGGCGCCGCCGTCGGCCTCGGCCTGTGGAACGGAATGCTGGTGTCGGTCTTCGGAGTTCAGCCGATCATCGCCACCCTGGTCCTGATGACAGCGGGCCGCGGCATCGCGCTGTTCATCACCGACGGTCAGATCGTCACCACCGCAAGCGCGCCGTTCAAGATCCTCGGCGCCGGGTTCGTCTTCGGACTGCCGGTGGCGATCCTGGTGAGCCTGACGGTGTTCGCGCTGGTGGGTCTGCTGACCCGGCGCACCGCGTTGGGCATGCTGCTGGAATCGGTCGGCATCAACCCAGTCGCCAGCCGGCTCGCCGGAGTGCGTTACCGCACCATCGTCTTCGCCGTGTATGTCTTCAGTGCGCTGTGCGCCGGAATCGCCGGCCTGATGATCGCGTCGAACATCTCCGCCGCCGACGCCAACAATGCCGGGCTGTGGATCGAGCTGGACGCCATCCTGGCGGTGGTCATCGGTGGCACATCGCTGCTGGGCGGACGGTTCAGCCTGACCGGAACCATCCTCGGCGCCTTGATCATTCAGACCCTGACGACGACGGTGTACACCGCGGGGATCAGGCCGGAGCTGACCTTGGTGTTCAAGGCGCTGGTGGTGATTGCGGTGTGTCTGTTGCAGGCACCCAAGTTCCGCGCCCTGCTGGCACGCAAGCGACGCACACCGACGCCAACCGCGCCGACGCCGGACGCACCCGTGCAGTCCCTTTCGGTACCCGTGCCGCCGACCTCGGAGATGGTGACGAAATGAGCACCAGTACCCCGACCCGACCCCGGTTCGACGTCGCCGACCTCGGCAGGCGTGCGCGCGGCCGCTACCTGTCACCGCTGGCCTCGCTGGTGCTGTTCGTGGTGATGTTCACCGTGGTGGTCGTCCGCTATGACTTCGCCAGCCCGACCCAGGTCTTCCTGAACCTCTTGGTGGACAACGCCTACCTGATCGTCCTCGCCGTCGGAATGACGTTCGTCATCCTCACCGGCGGCATCGACCTCAGCGTCGGGTCCGTCGTCGCGCTGTCCACCGTCATCGTCGCCACCACTCTGCGCGCCGGCTGGCCCATGCCGCTGGCCGTTCTCACGGTGCTGATCGTGGGCCCGGCCCTCGGCCTGCTGATGGGTCTGGTCATCGAATACTTCGACGTGCAGCCGTTCATCGCCACCCTCGCCGGGATGTTCCTGGCCCGCGGGCTGTGCTACGTGATCAGTGTCGACACGCTGCCGATCAAGGATCCGACGCTGCGCGAACTCGGATTGCACTACGTCTACCTCTACGAGGACAAGTTCATTCGGTGGACGGTGGTGATCGCCCTCGTCGTCGTGGTGGTGGCCGCCTTCGTTCTGCACCAAACCCGTTTCGGCAGAACGGTGTACGCCATCGGCGGCAATCGGCAATCGGCTCAGCTGATGGGGCTCAAGGCCTCGAGGGCCAGGGTCTCGGTGTACGCGATCAGCGGGCTCTGCGCGTCACTGGCCGGATTGCTCCTCGCGGTACAGAAGCTCTCCGGATACAGCCTCAACGGCATCGGTCTTGAGCTCGACGCGATCGCTGCCGCGGTCATCGGCGGCGTACTGCTCTCCGGCGGGGTGGGTTTCGTTCTCGGCTCGGTGATCGGCGTGCTGGTACTCGGCACCATCCAAACCTTCGTCACCGCGGCCAATCTCGACTCGTACTGGACCAGGATCATGACGGGCGTGCTGCTCTTGGTGTTCGTCTTGGTTCAGCGGGTATTGGTGAGGAAGCCCGGATGAGCGAACACGCAGTCCCACCCATGGCACAAAAACCAGTGATGGCCGACGTCGCGAAGCTCGCAGGCGTGAGCCACCAGACGGTGTCGCGGGTGATCAACGGCGCGTCCAGCATTCGGCCAGAGACGAAGGCGCGCGTCGAGCAGGCCATCGAAGCACTCGGTTACCGGCCGAACACGGCGGCGCGCGCCCTGGTGACGCGCCGGTCGGGGATCATCGGGATCGTCGGGTCCAACAGCGGGCTCTACGGGCCGTCGACCATCCAGCGCACCGTGCAGGAAGCCGCCCGCGCGGCGGGCTACTTCTCCAGCCTGGTGCCGCTGGCGGAGGTGACGCTCGAGGAGCTGCGCGACGCGCTGGATCACCTTGCGCGCCAATCGGTCGAGGCGATCGTGATGATCGCCACGCAGGAGGACGCGCTCGCGGTGGTGCACTCCACCAATGCCGGACTGCCCCTGATCGTGGTTGAGGGAGATCTCTCGGGGCAGGGACTCAGTGTCGGCGTCGACCAGATCGACGGGGCACGCCAGGCCACGCGGCACCTCATCGACCTCGGGCATCGGGCCATCGACCACGTCGCGGGCCCGATGACCTACACCGAGGCCAAGGGGCGCCGCACCGGTTACGAGGCGGCCATGCGGGAGGCCGGGCTGGTCCCTGGGGAGCTCTGGGAGGGGGACTGGAGTCCGGCGAGCGGCTACCGGATCGGTCGTGAACTGACCCGAAGGGGAAGTACCACAGCGGTGTTCGTCGCCAACGATCAGATGGCCATCGGCGTCCTGCACGCGTTCGCAGAGGCGGGTGTGCAGGTCCCGTCTGACATCAGTGTCGTCGGATTCGACGACATCCCCGAAGCCGGCTATCTCAACCCCGCGCTCACCACCGTGCGGCAGGACTTCCAAGCCATCGGCCAGCGCGCCATCGATCTGGTGACGGCCACGTTGAGCGGATTGGCCACCAACATGCCACTCCTTCCCCCCGAACTGATCATCCGCGACAGCACCGCACCGCCCCAGGAGACGCCATGACCGGCGAGAAGTACACCATCGGTGTCGATTTCGGCACCCTGTCCGGCCGCGCCCTCGTTGTGCGGGTCGGCGACGGCCACGAGCTGGCCAGCGCCGAACACGCCTACGAGCACGGCGTCCTCACCGACGCCCTGCCCAACGGCGGCGTCCGGTTGCCCCACCAATGGGCGTTGCAGGTACCCGCCGACTACGTCAACGTGCTGCGCACCGCCGTCCCCGAGGCAGTCGCGAAGGCGGGCATCGACCCGGCCGACGTCATCGGCATCGGCACCGACTTCACCGCCTGCACGATGGTGCCGGTGCGCAGTGACGGGACCCCGCTGTGCGAACTCGAACAGTTCGCGGGGCGGCCGCACGCCTACGCCAAACTGTGGCGGCACCATTCCCCGCAACCTCAGGCCGATCGCATCAACGCCGTTGCCGCCCAACGCGGGGAGCCGTGGCTACCCCGCTACGGCGGATTGATCTCCAGCGAATGGGAGTTCGCGAAGGCGTTGGAGATCCTGCAGGAAGACCAGCAGGTGTACCAAGCGATCGATCGCTGGGTCGAGGCCGCCGACTGGATCGTGTGGCAACTGTCTGGCACCTACGTCCGCAACGCGTGCACCGCGGGCTACAAGGGCATCCGCCAGGACGGCCAGTATCCGTCCCGGGAGTTCCTCGCCGCGGTGCACCCCGACTTCGCCGACTTCGTCAGCGAGAAACTGGACCATCCGCTGGGCCAGCTCGGTGACCGCGCTGGATCGCTGACCGCACAGGCCGCCGCATGGACGGGTCTCCCAGAGGGAATCGCGGTCGCCGTCGGCAACGTCGATGCCCACGTCACCGTGGCCGCGGCGGACGCACTGGAATCGGGACAGCTGGTCGCGATCATGGGAACGTCGACCTGCCATGTGATGAATTCCGATGTGCTGCGCGAAGTTCCCGGAATGTGCGGCGTGGTCGACGGCGGCATCCTCGGCGGCAGCTGGGGATACGAAGCCGGCCAGTCCGGCGTCGGCGACATCTTTGCCTGGTTCGTCGACAACTCCGTCCCGGAGAGCTACCACGTCGAGGCCCGCAGGAGCGGCGTGTCGTTGCACGAGCACCTCACCGAGCTGGCCGCCCGCCAGCAGGTCGGCGAGCACGGTCTCGTCGCCCTGGACTGGCACAGTGGGAACCGTTCGGTGCTCGTCGACCACGAACTCTCCGGTGTGATGGTCGGACAGACGTTGGAGACGTCCTGTGTCGACCAGTACCGGGCGCTTCTGGAGGCCACGGCGTTCGGCACGCGGATGATCGTCGAGACATTCGTCAACAGCGGGGTTCCCGTCAATGAGCTGGTGGTGGCAGGCGGACTGCTGAAGAACCACCTGCTCATGCAGATCTACGCCGACGCCGTGGGCCTGCCGCTCTCGACCGTGCCGTCGACGCAGGCGCCGGCCCTGGGTGCGGCGATCCACGCCGCCACGGCCGCAGGCGCATTCAGTGACGTCCGCGCTGCCGCCAAGCAAATGGGCAGACGAACCAGGGACGCCTACCACCCGATTCCCGAGAACGTCGCCGCCTATGACCGGCTCTACCGCGAGTACGTGGAGCTGTACGACTGGTTCGGTCGGGGCAACGACATGATGCGGCGGCTGCGTCGCATCGGGTCGCACGACGCGGTGGGGGCGTCGCGATGACCATCACGTCCGACACGAATCGCGTCATCTCCCGGTTGCGTCGCGAGGTCTGCGACCTCCACGCCCAACTGACCCACTATGATTTGGTCATCTGGACGGCGGGCAACGTCTCGGCCAGGGTGCCCGACAGCGACCTGATGGTGATCAAACCCTCTGGTTTGGATTACGACTCGATGACGGCCGACGACATGGTGGTTTGCGACCTGTACGGCAACCTCGTCGACGGTGCGCTCAATCCGTCCTCGGACACCGCGGCCCACGCCTACGTGTACCGGCACATGCCCGAGGTGGGCGGCGTCG
>NZ_JAVRQA010000163.1:0-7969 GCF_032161845.1 Mycobacterium sp. | reverse complement strand
GAAAGACACCAACGGCACGATCATCATGGCGACCGTCAAGGGCGACGTGCACGACATCGGCAAGAACATCGTCGGGGTCGTCCTGCAGTGCAACAACTACGAAGTGATCGACCTCGGGGTGATGGTGCCTGCCCAGAAGATCCTGGACGCGGCGAAGGAACACAACGCCGACATCATCGGGCTGTCCGGGCTGATCACCCCGTCGCTGGACGAGATGGTCAACTTCGCCGTCGAGATGGAGCGTCAGGGGCTGGAGATCCCGCTGCTGATCGGTGGCGCGACCACGTCGCGCGCCCACACGGCGGTGAAGGTGTCGCCGCGTCGGAGCGGTCCGGTGATCTGGGTCAAGGACGCGTCCCGCTCGGTGCCGGTCGCCGCCGCGCTTCTCGACGACAAGCAGCGTCCAGCCCTGCTGGAGGCCACCGAGACCGACTATGCAGCCCTGCGCGAACGGCACGCGCAGAAGAGCGAGCGGCCGATGCTGACGTTGGAGAAGGCCAGGGCGAACCGGACGCCGATCGAGTGGGACGGCTACCAGCCGCCAGTGCCCGCCCAGGGCACGGGAGTACGAGAGTTTCTCGACTACGACCTCGCCGAGCTGCGCGAGTACATCGACTGGCAACCGTTCTTCAACGCCTGGGAGATGAAGGGCCGCTTCCCCGACATCCTCAACAACCCGGTCTCGGGCGAGACCGCCCGCAAGTTGTACGACGACGCCCAGGAGATGCTCGACACCCTGATCAAGGAGAAGTGGCTGACCGCCAACGGCGTGATCGGGTTCTTCCCGGCGAACGCGGTCGGCGACGACGTCGAGGTCTACACCGACGAGACCCGGACCGAAGTGCTGACCACGTTGCACAACCTGCGCCAGCAGGGCGAGCACCGGCCCGGCATCCCGAACCGGAGCCTCGGCGACTTCGTTGCGCCCAAGGCCACCGGTCTGGCTGACCACGTCGGTGCCTTCGCCGTCACCACGGGGCTCGGCAGCGCAGCCAAGATCGTCGAGTTCAAGGCGGCCAACGACGACTACAACGCGATCCTGCTGGAGTCGCTCGCCGACCGGCTGGCCGAGGCTTTCGCCGAACGGATGCACCAACGGGTCCGCAAGGAGTTCTGGGGCTATCAGCCCGACGAGCAGCTGGACAACGAGGCGCTCATCGGTGAGAAGTACTCAGGCATCCGCCCGGCCCCCGGCTACCCGGCCTGCCCGGAGCACACCGAGAAGGCGACGCTCTGGGAGTTGATGGACGTCAAGGAGCGGACCGGCATCGAGCTGACCGAGTCGATGGCGATGTGGCCCGGTGCTGCCGTCAGCGGCTGGTACTTCAGCCATCCGCAGTCGCAGTACTTCGTGGTCGGCCGGCTGGCCCAGGACCAGGTCGCCGACTACGCGAAGCGCAAGGGCTGGACGCTGCAGGAAGCCGAGCGTTGGCTCGGCCCCAACCTCGGCTACAACCCGGAGGACTGAGCATGCACGCGGTCCTCTGGGACATGGACGGCACGCTCGTCGACTCCGAAAAGCTTTGGGACATCTCGCTTCAAGCGCTGTACGCGCGGCTAGGGGGCGTGCTGACGCCCGAGGTGCGGGAGACCACGGTGGGCAGCTCGTCGGAGGGGCTGATGCGCATCGTGTACACCGATCTCGGTCTGGATCACGATCCGCTCGCGATGGAGGAGTCGGCGGACTGGTTGCACGACTACACCGGTGAGCTGTTCGAGGAGGGCTTGACCTGGCTGCCCGGTGCGCGCGAGATGCTCGACGCGTTGACGGCGGCCGGCGTCCCCATGGCATTGGTGACGAACACCCGCCGCGGGCTCACCGAGCGCGCGCTCAAGAGCATTGGCAGCCACTACTTCTCGGCGTCGGTGTGTGGTGACGAGGTCGAGCACGCCAAGCCGGCGCCGGACATCTATCGACGGGCCGCTGAGTTGCTCGGCTTCGATCCGGCCCAGTGCCTGGCCATCGAGGACTCGGTGACGGGGTCGCAGGCAGCCGAGGCCGCGGGATGCCCCGTCGTGGTGGTGCCCAACGACGTCGAGGTGCCGGAGGGCCCACGGCGTCGGCACGTGGCGTCGTTGGCCGAGGTGGACGTCGACGCGTTACGCGCAATCCACGAGCAGCTGAGTGGACAGCTTGACGCGGTCGTCTCCGATCGGAGTTGAGATCCGGCCATTTCGGTCGACGCAGTGTCCTATCGTGGTGTGACAGGCATCACGCAGCGCTGCGAAAGGACACCCATGGCTGGCCAGGGACCCCCCGTCGACGACTCGACGTCGGCGATAAGCGACGACGACTTCTCCTCGGGCGGCACCGCCGTCCGCATCGCGTCCGTCGCAGCACTGGGCGGCCTGCTGTTTGGTTACGACAGCGCCGTCATCAACGGCGCGGTCAAGTCGATCGAGGAACAATTCAAGATTGGTTCGATCGAATTGGGATTCGCCGTGGCGTCGGCGCTCCTCGGCGCCGCGGTCGGCGCGATGACGGCGGGCCGCATCGCCGACAAGATCGGGCGCATCTCGGTGATGAAGATCGCCGCGGTGCTGTTCTTCATCAGCGCGCTCGGAACCGCATTCGCGCCCGAAGTCTTCACCCTCGTCATCTTCCGCGTCATCGGCGGCATCGGAGTCGGGGTCGCCTCGGTGATCGCTCCCGCCTACATCGCCGAGACGTCGCCGCCCCGGATTCGAGGCAGGTTGGGCTCCCTGCAGCAACTCGCGATCGTGCTGGGTATCTTCCTGTCCTTCGCCGTCAACACCCTGCTGCAGACGATCGCGGGCGGTGCCGGTGAGGACCTGTGGTTCGGCCTCGACGCGTGGCGGTGGATGTTCCTGGTCATGGCGGTGCCCGCCGTCGTATACGGGGGACTCTCGTTCACGATTCCGGAGTCGCCGCGTTATCTCGTTGCCAGCCATAAGATCCCGGAAGCCCGCAGGGTGCTGAACCTGCTGCTCGGAGAGAAGAACCTCGAGATCACCATCGATCGCATCAAGGAGACTCTCGAGCGCGAAGACAAGCCGTCCTGGCGTGACCTGAAGAAGCCGACCGGCGGCATCTACGGCATCGTGTGGGTGGGTCTCGGGCTGTCGGTCTTCCAGCAGTTCGTCGGCATCAACGTGATCTTCTACTACTCGAACGTGCTGTGGCAGGCGGTCGGCTTCAGCGAGAGCGACGCGGCCTGGTCCACCGTCATCACGTCGGTGGTCAACGTGCTGACGACGCTCATCGCCATTGCACTGATCGACAAGATCGGCCGCAAACCGCTGCTGATCATCGGTTCTGTCGGAATGGCCGTCACCCTGTTGACCATGTCCGTCATCTTCGCCAACGCCACGGTGGGTGCCGACGGCATCCCGAGCCTCCCCGAGGGGACCAACGTCATTGCGCTGATCGCGGCGAACCTGTTCGTCGTCGCGTTCGGCATGTCGTGGGGCCCGGTGGTCTGGGTGTTGCTCGGCGAGATGTTCCCCAACCGCATCCGCGCCGCCGCCCTCGGCTTGGCCGCGGCCGGTCAGTGGGTAGCCAACTGGCTGATCACCGTGTCGTTCCCCGAACTGCGGAGTCACCTGGGCCTCGCGTACGGCTTCTACGGCCTTTGCGCGGTGCTGTCCGGACTGTTCGTGTGGAAGTGGGTCATGGAGACGAAGGGCGTTTCGCTGGAGGACATGCACGGCGCGATCGTCGCCCCTGCGAAGCCAGGAGCGAACGCCTGAGCGACCCGCGAGCGACGGCCTCGGCGAAACCGCCGTGACTTCGCCGTGGTGGGCGTGGAACAATCGCCTGCCGTGAAGACCTTCGACGCGTTGTTCGCCGAACTCAGCGAGCGCGCGCGCACCCGCCCTGCAGGAAGTGGCACCGTCAAAGCATTGGACGGTGGTGTGCACGGGCTGGGCAAGAAGGTCCTCGAGGAGGCCGGCGAGGTGTGGCTCGCCGCCGAGCACGAGGGTGATGACGCGCTGGCGGGGGAGATCAGCCAGCTCCTGTACTGGACGCAGGTTCTGATGATTTCCCGCGGTCTGACCCTCGACGACGTCTACGCGAAGTTATGACCCACGACATGCTTCGCGTCGCGGTCCCCAACAAGGGCGCGCTCAGCGAGTCGGCCGCAGAGATCCTGTCCGAGGCCGGCTATCGGCGTCGCCGCGATCCCAAGGATCTGACCGTCGTGGATCCCGCCAACAACGTGGAATTCTTCTTTCTGCGGCCTAAGGACATCGCGATCTACGTCGGGTCGGGAGAGCTGGACTTCGGGATCACGGGGCGCGACCTTGCTGCGGAATCGGATGCATCGGTGCAGGAGCGCCTGGCGCTCGGGTTCGGTTCGTCGAGTTTCCGCTATGCGGCGCCGAGCGGCCATGACTGGACGATCGACGGATTGGCGGGCAAACGGATTGCCACTGCATACCCGAACCTGGTCCGAAAGGATCTGGCCGCCAAGGGCATTGAGGCCACGGTGATCCGCCTCGACGGCGCGGTGGAGATCTCGGTGCAACTCGGCCTTGCCGACGTCATCGCCGACATCGTCGGGACGGGTCGCACGCTCGGCCTACATGGCCTGGTGGCGTTCGGTGAACCGTTGTGTGATTCCGAGGCCATCCTGATCGAGCGGGCGGACCCCGACGCCGCGACGGCAGCGGCGCGCAGTCAGCTTGCGGGTCGGGTTCAGGGCGTGGTGTTCGGCCAGCAGTACCTGATGCTCGACTACGACTGTCCGCGTACGGTTCTGGAGCGCGCCACCGCAGTCACACCGGGACTGGAGTCGCCCACCATCGCGCCGTTGGCCGATCCGGCGTGGGTGGCGGTGCGCGCGCTGGTGCCGCGAAGGACCGTCAACGCCATCATGGACGAGCTGGCCGAGATCGGTGCCAAGGCAATCTTGGCGTCTGACATAAGGTTCTGCCGCTTCTGACCCAATGCTGCTAGCGTCCTGCCCATGACGCACGTGTTGGTACTCCTCCTCGCGTTACTCATCGGTGTCGTGGCAGGCCTGCGGGCACTGACGCCGCCCGCGGTCGTCGCGTGGGGCGCAGCGCTGGGCTGGCTCCCGCTCGACGGCACCTGGGCGCAGTGGGTCGGCCACCCCATCACGGTGACCGTGTTGACCATCCTGTTGGTGGTCGAATTGATCACCGACCAACTGCCGTCGACGCCATCTCGCACGGTGCCGCCTCAGTTCGTCGCCCGCCTCGTCACGGGCGCGTTCGCGGGTGCGGTGGTCGGCGCCGGGTGGCACTACACCTTCAGCTCGATCGGGGCAGGTGTGATCGGTGCCGTGCTCGGCACGATGGGTGGCTATCAGGCACGCCACCGCCTGGTCGCCGCCAACGGTGGACACGACCTGCCCGTCGCACTTGGCGAGGACGTCATCGCGGTGCTCGGCGGATTCGCGGTGGTCGCCCTGGCTTCCGCGCTCTGAACGGCCCTGACGTGGCAACGAAATACGACGCCATCATCGTCGGCGCCGGGCAGGCCGGGCCGCCACTGGCAG
The DNA here is from genome assembly GCF_032161845.1 of Mycobacterium sp. Classification (GTDB taxonomy): domain Bacteria; phylum Actinomycetota; class Actinomycetes; order Mycobacteriales; family Mycobacteriaceae; genus Mycobacterium. Next base: position 2,483 of record NZ_JAVRQA010000163.1, on the reverse strand, counting down.
GCAGGCTGACCGCGGCGGGCCAGTCCGTCGCGGTGATCGAGCGCAAACTCGTCGGTGGAACGTGCGTGAACTATGGCTGCATACCGACCAAGACGCTGGTGGCCAGCGCGCATACGGCACACACTGCGCGCCGGGGTGCGGACTATGGCATCGCCACCGGCGACGTCACCGTCGACATGGCCCGAGTCAAGGCGCGCAAGGACAAGGTGATGCTCGACGACCGCCATGGCGTGGAGTCGTGGCTCGAAGGCATGGACGGATGCACCCTCATCCGCGGACATGCCCGCTTCGAGGGGCCGCGCACGATCCGCGTCGACGATCAGGTGCTCGAAGCCGACCGCGTCTTCCTCAACGTCGGTGGCCGGGCGACCGTCCCCGACATTCCCGGGCTGTCCGACGTCGACTACCTCACCAACGTCGGCATCCTCGATCTCGACGTCCTGCCGGAACACCTGGTGATCGTCGGCGCCAGCTACATCGGGCTGGAGTTCGCCCAGATGTACCGGCGCTTCGGCGCGCGGGTCAGCGTCGTGGAGCGAGGGCCGAGGGTCACGTCGCGCGAGGACGAGGACGTGTCCGCCGCCATCCAGCAGATCCTCGAAGCCGAGGGGATCGACGTGCACCTCGATGCCACCGGGATGCGGATCACCAAGCACACCAACGGATCCAACGAGTTCGACCTGCATCCGCGCGAGGGTGCCGAGCCCATTTCGGGTAGCCATTTGCTGGTGGCGACCGGCAGGCAGCCCAACACCGACGACCTCGGGCTCGACGTCGCGGGGATCGAGACCGACGCGCGTGGGTACGTCACGGTCGACGACCAGTTACGCACCAGCGCCGACGGCGTGTGGGCGATGGGGGATTGCAACGGCAAGGGTGCCTTCACTCACACGTCGTACAACGACTTCGAGATCGTCGCCGCCAACCTGCTTGACGACGATCCCCGGCGGGTCAGCGACCGCGTTCAGACGTATGCGCTCTACATCGACCCGCCGCTCGGGCGTGCCGGGATGTCGGTCGCGGACGTCCGGGCGTCTGGCCGAAAGGCGTTGGTGGGCAAGCGTCCAATGACCAAGGTCGGACGGGCGGTCGAGAAGGGTGAGACGCAGGGCTTCATGAAGGTCCTCGTCGACGCCGAGACGAGCGAGATTCTCGGTGCCTCGATCCTGGGTGTCGGCGGTGACGAGGTCGTCCAGGACATCCTCGACGTGATGACCGCAAAGCTGCCCTACACGGCCATCTCGCGAACCATGCACATTCACCCCACCGTCAGCGAGCTGGTGCCGACGATGCTGCAAGAGCTGAGCCCGCTGGATTAGGTTGCATGGCAAGGCGTCCCGAAACCATCTGCCGGGTCACCATGGCGACGCGACGACCGAGGTGTTCGCAGGTGCGAACGTCCGCGGGGTGTACCTGATCCGAGTCGGCGTCGACGTCGGTTTGCGTGCCTGCGCCAAGCCAAAAACCGAGCCGGTTGATGTCGTGCTCGCTGCCGGTCGAGGTGTTCCAGCCTGCGCCGAGGCCCAGGTTGACCCAGTGCATGTGATGCTGAGCGGCGAATACCGCGAGTGACACCAGAGATTGCAGCTTGTCGCCGCTCTTGGCACCGGAGTTGGTGAACCCTGCCGCCACCTTGTCGCGCCACGCTCCCTCGAGGCAACGCCGTCCGGTCTTCTCGGCGAAGGCCTGAAAGCCGGCCGAAACGTTGCCCATGTAGGTGGCGCTGCCGAAGATGATTCCGTCAGCCGTGTCGAGCACTTCCCAAGCGGAGTCGGTCATGGTGTCAACGGCGAGCGCGTTGACCGTCGCGCCGCCTGCCGTGGCACCTGCCGCCACCGCGCTCGCCAGGGTGGCGGTGTGTCCAAAGCCGGAGTGATAGACGACGGCCAACGTGACGGATCCGTGAGAGTCGTTGTGAGTCAAGGATGTTCCTTTCATCGTTCGGTGAATGCGACGCCCGAGATCGCCTCGTATCGCTGTGCCCAGTTGGGCAGGGGCTCGCCTGCCAGCAGTGCCGCCAACCGGTCCAGGAAGGCGTGGGTGCCCGACCGGAAGCCGCGTGCATTGGGCACGCTGAGCCCGCGGTGGCTGAATCGGAGCAGCGTTCCGGTGCCGTCGGGGTGGAGTTCGTATCGGACCACGCCGGGCTCGACGATCGCCTGGTGCCACTCGTGCTCGAACACGTGCGGTGGGTCCCACACCAGGATTCGTCCCGTCATCCGCTTCACGTCCGGTGGCAGCGGCGGTCCGGTCGCGACGGTCTCGATCCTTCCGCCCTCTCGCGGTTCGATCACGGTCTTGCCCATCCACTGGTCGCGCTGATTCGGATCGGTGATCGCCGACCACACCTTCTCGACCGGGAACGGGAGCCGGCGCTCGAAGTGCAGGACGGCGCGATCGCCCTCGACGGTCAGGCGTCCCTCGGTGCCGGTCATGCTTCCTCGCTCGCTTCCAGGTGCCTCTCCAGGGCGTCGAGATGATTC
>NZ_JAVRQA010000162.1:0-3659 GCF_032161845.1 Mycobacterium sp. | reverse complement strand
GATCGGCCAACGTGAAGGCTGCCGGTGTTGGACTCGGGCAGCTACTGCTCGCGCTGGACGCGACCATGGTGACCTTGGTGGAGGCCCCGCGCGGCCTGGATCTACCGGTGGCATCGGCCGCCTTGATCGACGCCGACGACGTCCGCCTCGGCCTGGCGGTCGGCTCGGGCTCGGCAGACGTGTTCTTCATCCTCGGCGTCGGCGACGACGACGTGCTGGCCTGGCTGGTTCAGCAGACCATTCGGCGGATACCCACGGCGATCTTCGTCAAGGAGCCGTCCGAGGCCGTGGTCGCACGCGCGGTGGCCGCGGGTACGGCCGTCGTCGCGGTCGAGCCGAGGGCCCGTTGGGAGCGGCTCTACCGCCTCGTCGACCACGTCTTCGAACACCACGGCGACCGCGCCGACCCGCTTTTCGACTCGAGCACCGACCTGTTTGGGCTGGCCCAATCGATCGCCGACCGCACGCACGGGATGGTCAGCATCGAGGACGTCCAGTCCCACGTCCTGGCGTACTCGGCCTCCAATGACGAGGCCGACGAGCTGCGACGGCTGTCGATCCTCGGCCGCGCCGGTCCGCCAGAACACCTCGCGTGGATCGGCCGGGCAGGCATCTTCGACGCCCTGCGTGCCACCGGTGACGTCGTCCGGGTGGCCGCCCGGCCAGAACTCGGCTTGCGGCCGCGCCGCGCCGTCGGCATTCATCACGAGGCGCCCGATCGCAGGCGCGGCCCGGTGTTCGCGGGCACCATCTGGCTGCAGGAGGGCGCCCGGCCGCTGGCCGAGGACGCCGATGACGTGCTGCGCGGCGCAGGCGTGCTGGCCGCGCGGATCATCTCCCGACTCGCCGCCACCCCGTCGACGCATGCGATGCGGGTTCAGGAACTGCTCGGCCTGCACGAGGTCGCCTTCGATGCCGCGCAGGTGGCCGACGCCGCGCGCGAACTGGGGATCGTCGCCGACGGGCGCGTCGCGGTGATCGGCTTCGACGGCGCAGCAGGAGGACCCGCGCGGCTCGCCGACGTACTCGCGTTGAGCGCCAGCGCCTTTCGGCGGGATGCCCAGGTGGTGGCTGGGGCGTCGCGGGTCTACGTGCTGTTCCCGCACACCGGCAAGGCGTCCGCGGTGTCGTCGTGGATCCGGGGCACCATCGGCGCCCTGCGGGCCGAGCTCGGGCTGGAATTACGGGCCGTGATCGCCACGCCGCCAACGGGTCTGACGGGTGTCGCCACCGCACGGGCCGAGGTGGACCGCGTTCTCGACAGTGCCGAGCGACATCCAGGTGCCATCGGTCAGGTGACGTCGCTCGCCGAATCGCGCACCACCGTGCTGCTCGACGAAATCGTCACGATGATCGGCGCAGACGATCGCCTCGTCGACCCGCGCGTAGCCGTGCTGCGCGAGAAGGATCCGACACTGGTGGACACCCTGCGGGCCTACCTGGACAGCTTCGGTGACGTCGCCGCGGCCGCTGCCTGGCTGCACGTACACCCCAACACGGTCCGCTACCGGGTGCGGCGAATCGAGGAGACCTTGGGCAGCTCACTAGCCGATCCCGAACTGCGGCTACTGCTTTCGCTGAGCCTGCGGGTGCGCTGAACCCTTCCGCCGAACGTGGCGGCCTCAGGCGAGACGTCGAGCGGCGGCATCGATCCGCTCGTCGGTGGCCGTCAGGGCCATCCGGACGTGCTGGGCACCGCGGGGGCCGTAGAACTCGCCTGGTGCGACCAGGATCCCGCGTTCGGCCAGCGACGCAACGGTTTCGCGGCAGGGTTCCCCGCGCGTCACCCACAAATAAAGGCCGGCCTCGGAGTGGTCGACGGTGAGCCCGGCGCCCCGGACCGCCGCCAGCAGCACGTCGCGCCGACGCGCGTAGCGCTCCCTTTGCACCAACTCGTGTGCGTCGTCGTCGAGGGCGGCGACCATTGCCGCCTGGATCGGCGTCGGCACCATCATTCCGGCGTGCTTGCGCACCGCGAGCAGTTCTGCCACCACGGCGGGATCGCCTGCCACGAAGCCCGCCCGGTATCCCGCCAGCGACGACGTCTTCGACAAGGAGTGGATGGCGAGCAGACCGGTGTGGTCACCACCGCAGACGGCCGGGTGCAACACCGAAACCGGAACATTTTCGGGATCCCAACCGAGACCGAGGTAGCACTCGTCGGAGGCGACCAGCGCGCCCCGGCTTCGGGCCCACTCGACGACTTTGCGGAGGTGCTCGACGCCGAGCACGGCGCCCGTCGGATTGCTCGGGGAGTTCACGTAGACGAGCTTGGGCAGCCGCGGCCCGAGTTGCGTCAGCGAATCGGCGGCCACGACCTCGGCGCCCGCCAGGCGCGCCCCGACGTCGTAGGTCGGATATGCCAGTTCTGGGACGACCACGACGTCGTCGCGCGTCAGGTTGAGCAACGTCGGCAGCCACGCGATGACTTCCTTGGTACCGATGACCGGCAGCACGGCGTCAGTGGCGAGATCGGTGATCCCATAGCGGCGGCGCAGCGCCTGCACGGCGGAGCTCCGAAGCGCCGGGGTGCCGGCAGTGGTCGGATATCCGGGAGCGGAACTGGCAGCAGCGAGCGCGTCCCGGATCACCGGGGCCACGGGGTCGACGGGGGTGCCGACCGACAGGTCGACGATGCCGTCGGGATGTGCCATGGCCGCCGCCGTGACATCGGCCAGGGTGTCCCAGGGAAAGACCGGCAGTGACGCCGACAGAGGCTTGACGGTCGGCCTCGCTTCGCTCAGCTCTCCTCGCCCTGCGGGGGCATGTCCTTGATGGCCTGCGGGTCGTTGTCGGTCTGGCCGACCTTCGACGCGCCGCCGGGCGATCCCAGCTCGGTAAAGAAGTCGGCGTTGTGCTGGGTGTAGCCGTTCCACTGATCCGGGACGTCGTCCTCGTAGTAGATCGCCTCTACCGGGCAGACCGGCTCGCACGCACCACAGTCGACGCATTCGTCGGGATGGATGTACAGCATGCGTGCGCCCTCATAGATGCAGTCGACCGGGCATTCTTCGATACATGCCTTGTCTTTGATGTCGACGCAGGGTTCGGCAATGGTGTACGTCACTGATGTCTCTCCTGTCCAGTGGGCCGCTGGTGGGTTGGGACCTGGGTAGGAACCCCCGAGAAGCCGAAGCAAGTATGCGTTGGCCATACCTGGACGCCTGTCTCAGTGTGTCCTAACTTGACGCGCCGCCCGGTGAGGGTGGAGCGCGGTTACTGATACTAGACGTTGCACATACAAGTCGCCTAGTCGCCCGTCGCGCTTCTCGCGGCGATCACATGCAACTAGTTGCATAGGACCGCTGGTAGCGCCTACGCTGCCTGACGTGGCACTCCCCCACGCAATTCTGGTGTCGCTCAGCGAACAGGCCGGCTCCGGATACGAACTGGCCCATAGGTTCGACCGGTCCATCGGTTACTTCTGGGCAGCCACCCATCAGCAGATCTACCGAACGCTGCGGACGATGGAGGACGACGGCTGGGTGCACGTCGACGTCGTCGCGCAGAGCGGCAGGCCGGACAAGAAGGTGTACGACGTCACCGAGGCCGGCCTTGCGGAGCTGGCCCGCTGGATCGCCGAACCGCTGACCGGCAGGGGTAGCTCGGTGACCGACTCGCGGACGCGCGACCTCGCGGTGAAGATCCGCGGCGCCGCA